>JBJTIE010000227.1:0-2802 GCA_046094845.1 Planctomycetaceae bacterium
AGGGAGCCGCGGAGGCCGTCGAGCTCGAGACGCCCCGCACGGTCTGGCGGCAGGTGCTTGGCGCATTCGCCTGGGACCCGGCCGACCTCGACCGCCTCGCCATCGACACCATCCGCACCCTCTCGATGGACGCCGTCGAGGCGGCCAAGAGCGGGCATCCGGGCACTCCGATGGCGTTGGCGCCGGTGGCCTACACCGTGTGGTCGGAGTTCCTGCGGTACGACCCGGCCGATCCCACCTGGCCCAATCGCGACCGGTTCGTGCTCTCCTGCGGCCACGCGTCGATGCTGCTCTATTCGCTGATCCATCTGGCGGGCATTCGCCGCGGCGGTCCGGCATCGTCCGACCAGCGCACGCCCGCCGTTTCCCTCGACGAGATCAAGCGGTTCCGCCAACTCGACAGCGTCTGCGCCGGCCATCCCGAGCACCATATGACCGGCGGCATCGAGACCACCACCGGCCCGCTCGGCCAGGGCTGTGGCAACTCCGTGGGCATGGCGATGGCCTCCCGCTGGCTCGGCGGCCATTACAACCGTCCCGGCCACACCGTCTTCGATTTCGACACCTACGTGCTCTGCAGCGACGGCGACCTGATGGAGGGCGTGGCCGCGGAGGCCGCCTCGATCGCCGGCCACCTCGAACTGGCGAACCTCTGCTGGATCTACGACGACAACTCGATCACGATCGAGGGCGAGACGCATCTCGCCTTCGCCGAGGATGTGGCGAAGCGGTTCGAGGGGCTCGGCTGGCGGATCCAGCACGTGTCCGACGCCAACGACGTCGGGCAACTGCGGAAGGCGCTCCAGGCCTTCAAGGCCGAGCAGGAGAAGCCCACGCTCGTGATCGTGAAGAGCGTGATCGGCTTCGGCGCCCCGAAGAAGGCCGGCTCGCACGAGTCGCACGGCGCCCCGCTCGGTGCGGAGGAGATCAAGGGGGCGAAGGCCGCCTACGGCTGGCCGACCGACGCCCAGTTCCTCGTGCCGCCGGAGGTGCCGGAGCGGTTCGCCGCGACGCTCGGCGCCCGCGGTCGCCAGGCCCACGAGACCTGGCAGAAGACCGTGGCCGACTACTCGAAGTCATACGCTGACCTCGCTGCCGAACTCAGGGACTTCCTCGACGGCCGGCTTCCCGCGGGCTGGGACAAGGGGATTCCCTGTTTCCCGGCCGATCCCAAGGGGCTTGCAAGCCGCGTGTCGAGCGGGAAGGTGATCCAGGCCGTGAGTGCCGGCGTGCCGTGGTTCCTCGGTGGCTCGGCCGACCTCGCCCCCTCCACGATGACGCTCGTGCCGGGCGCCGGCGACTTCGGGCCCGGTGACTACGCCGCCCGCAATTTCCACTTCGGCATCCGTGAGCACGGCATGGCGTCGGCCTGCAACGGCATGGCCCTCTCGGGCCTACGGCCCTACTGCGCCACGTTCTTCGTGTTCCTCGACTACCTCAAGCCGGCGCTGCGGCTCTCGGCCCTCGGCCACCTGGGCGTGATCTACGTGCTCACGCACGACTCGATCGGCCTGGGTGAGGACGGGCCGACACACCAGCCGATCGAGCAGCTCGCCACGGCCCGCGCGGTGCCGGGTCTGTCGGTGTTCCGCCCGGGCGACGCCAACGAGGTGGCCGAAACGTATCGCGTCGTGATGCAGCGGGCCGACCGGCCGGCCGTGATCGTGCTCTCGCGGCAGAACATGCCCACGCTCGATCGGGCCGGGCTCGGCTCGGCCGCAGGCACCGCGAAGGGCGCCTACGTCCTCAAGGAAGCCGCCGGTGGCAAACCCGACTGCATCCTCATCGGCACTGGCAGTGAGGTGCAGATTTGCCTCGACGCCGCGACGAAGCTGGCCGAGACCGGCGTGCAGGCCCGCGTGGTGAGCATGCCGAGCTGGGATCTGTTCGAGGCCCAGGATGCCGCCTATCGGGAAAGCGTCCTGCCGGCGGCCGTGACGGCGCGGGTGGCCTGCGAGGCGGCCTGTGGCTTCGGCTGGGAGAAGTGGATCGGGTCGCGCGGCACGTTCATCGGCATGAACTCGTTCGGCGCCTCGGGCCCGCCCCCCGCCCCCCACACGCACTTCGGCATCACCGCCGACGCCGTCGCCGCCGCCGCCCAGGCGTCGCTGTAGGCCCGTGGCGCCGCACCGGGCCACGGCGGCCCTGCCGGCAGAGCAACACGCCACTCTCGCCTTACGGCTGGTGGTGCGAGTCGCCGATGACGGCGTCTTCCGGATCGACGCCGGCCGCGACCTTGCCGTCATGGTTGCGGTAGAGATGGTCGTCGCGGTGGAGCGTGTCTTCCTTCCAGCGGACCACGCGGCCGTCCTCGAAGAGCACGTGATGGATGCCGCCAGGATGATTGCTGCTCTTCTCGCAACATTCGTCGGGGGCGTCGGCGAGGATCGGGTGGTCGGCCCTGCGGCGGTTGTGGTTGGGCTGGAGCCCGCCGGCCGCGTCGCGGTGGCCGAGCGTGTAGCCGAAATCACCCCCCATCATCTTCACGAGCTCATCGAATAGCGGTGTGCCGACGGCGGCTTCCAATTCGGCCAGCGTCGGCACCCGAAATTTCCCGCGCCGGGCCAACGCCGTGTCGGGACACAGGAGCGAGCCGTCGTCGGCGACGATCCGCTCCTCGGCCACGAGCGTCGGCGCGTAAAGGCCGGCCCGCGAGAGCGGCCCGGCGCCCGGCGGCGTCGGATACATGCCGTGGGACTCGGCATAGCCTTGGAGCGCAGCCGACACCTTCTGCAGATTGCGATCGACCCGCCGCTGTCGCGACTCGTCGATCGTGTCGAGGAGCAGTGGAGCCACGAGCAC
>JBJTIE010000228.1:0-6922 GCA_046094845.1 Planctomycetaceae bacterium
ATGCGGACTACGGGCAGCCAGAGGCCCGCGTCACGCGGAGCGAAAGCCGCCGTTGACGGCGATGATCTGGCCGGTCACGAAGGCGGCCCGCGGCGAGACGAGCCAGTGCACGGCGCCGGCGATGTCTTCCGGCGTGCCCCAGCGGCCGAGCATGCTCTCGCGAACGGCCCGCTGCTGCCAGGCGTCGCTGGCTCCCTCGCCCCAGGCCGTGCGAATCCATCCGGGAGCCACGCAGTTCACCCGCACCTGCGGCGCGAGCGACTTGGAAAGGCTCTTCGTGAACGCCATCACGGCCCCCTTCGTGGCGGCGAACAACTCGCCGCTGTCCCCCTCCATGCCGGTGTGGGCCTGATCCCAGCCGATCGTGACGATCGAGCCGCCCGCGTGCTCTCGCATCCAGCGGCCGAACGCCCGGGCGAGGAGCAGCGTGGACATCACGTCCACCCGCAGAAGCTCGTCGAGCTTCTGCTCGAAGCCCCACTTTGCCGGATCGCCCGTGAGCACGTCGGCGCCGGCGATGAGCACGAGGGCATCGATGGCCGGCAGGGCGGATGTCGCCGCGGTCACGAGCGACTCGCAGCCGGCGGGCGTGCCGAGATCCGCGAGAAACGTGCCGGCATGCGCCCCCCCGAGGGCCGCCGCCACCTCGGCGGCTCCGGCGGCGCTCCGGCCGTGGATCGCCACGCGAGCCCCTGCGCCGGCGAGTTCCAGCGCCACGGCCCGGCCGATGCCCCGCGTCGCCCCCGTGACGAGCACGGTCTGGCCGGCGAGATCGTTCATGGCGCGGCCTCTGCCATGAACCGATAGCAGGCCGCCTCTTCCGCGTTGCGGACGAGCAGCCGATCGGGCGTCACGCAGGGATTATTCCAGGTCTGACCGTCGAGGGCCGCGAGCCGCCCGCGAACACGATGCTTCTCCGGCGCGCAGTCCACGAACACGACCTCGCCCGACTCCGCCTGCACGACGAGCAGGTCGCGGACCCGCAGCACCTGCCCCTGACCGTAGCGGCCCCCCTTCCACATTCGCTTGCCGTCTGCAAGCCGCACGCATTCGAGGATGCCATCGGAGAGGCCGTAGGCGTGGCCGTCGTGGATCGCCACGTTGGTGAACTTCGTCTTGAGCATGCCGGGCTGGGCCCAGACCTGTCGAAATCCGAGGGGCTCGCCGCCGGACACGGGCTCGAACACGGCCGCGCCGATGCCGTAGCCCTTCGAGATGAAGATGCGGCCGTCGGCGAGCAGGTGGGCCTGCGAGCAGGTGGCGTCGGAGTTGGAGTGGCCAGGCCAGGGAAACGACCACAGACTGCGGCCATCGGCGGGATCGTGGGCTGCCACGCTCGCCTCGTTGACGGCGAGCACCACCTCGCGGCCCGCGTGCGTCGCAAGGATCGGGGTGGCGTAGCTGATCTGCTCGTCGCCTCCGGTCCACGCGCGGCTGCCGGTCGCCCGGTTATAGGCCACGAGCGATACGGCACCGCCCCCCTCCTCCCGCGGCCCGCCTGCCGGCACGATCACGAGGGACTCCGTCACCAGCGGCGAGCCGGCCCGTCCCCAGGCGACTGCCGCGGCATGGGCGGCCGGATCGAGGCCGAGGTCGTCCACCACGTTCTTCCGCCAGAGAACCTTTCCCGTCGGGCCGTCGATCGCGTGCAGCCAGCCGGTGGCGCCCGTCGCGTAGACCACGCCGTCGCGAATCGTGGGGGTCGATCGCGGTCCCACGCCTCCGAGCACGGTCTCATGCCGAGCCGGCACGGCGATGCTCCACTCCGGCTCGCCGGTCTCGACCGCGTAACAGGCGATCACCTCCTCCTCGCCCCGCTGCTCGAGCGTGACCGCATGACCGTCGCAGACGGCGAAACCACTCCAGCCGGCGCCGATCGGCCGCCGCCAGACCTCGGTGAAGTCGTCGCCCGACGCGGGAATCGCGTAGGCATCGACGGCGGCGTTCCCCGCCGGCCCGAGGACCCGGGGAAAATCACCGGGTTCGCTCGCCTGCCACGGCCGGGACGTGACGTCGGCCCGTGGCTCATTCCCGGCCCGCGGACCGGCCGCGGCCTGCGGCAAGAGCCGGTCGCGGGACGGCGTCCACCGCCACACAAACTCCGGCACGAGGTCGCCCGATACCCGCTCGATCCGCAAGGCGGCGCAGCCGAGGGCCACGGCGCCGAGCAGACCCCAGGCCACGGCCTTCTTGAGCCGTAGCGAATGGCCGCTCTCCCTCAGGAACCAGACGAGAACCGACATCAGCCCCGCGAAGGCGAGGATCAGCGTGATGATGTTGCGGACGGCCTGATCGACGATGCTGCCCACGACGCTCTCGAGCAACCCGGCGCGCACGAGCACGATGGCCGTCACCAGTGAAGCGAGCGTGATACAGACGCGACGTGGCGGCCAGAGGCTGCGGGCAGCGGTGGACACAGCATGGATTCGGTGCATGACCGACGTTGTACCCAATCCCCTGACCGGCGGAACAGCCGCATTCCTTGTCGCTCCGTCGGAGCCGGACTAGACTCGCCCCATCGAATTTTTCGCGGAAAAACGCATGCTGCACACAGACACGTCCGACTCGGCCGGCCCCTCCACCACCGCGGTGCATGCCGGCGAGGCACGGCAGAAGCCCGGATTCTCGATCACCGACCCGATCTTCGCGGCCTCGACCTATACCTTCGCGAACACGCAGTCGATCATCGACTTCATCGAGCAGGATCAGCCTCGCGAGGAATACGGCCGTTACGGCAATCCCGGCGAGCGGGTGGTCGAGCGGAAGCTCGCCGCCCTCGAAGGGGGCGAGGAGGCGGTGCTCTTCGCCAGTGGCATGGGGGCCTTGGTCGGCCTGCTCATGGCCCACCTCAATGCGGGTGACGAGATCGTCTTCTTCGACGAGTGCTACCACCGCAGCCGCGAGTTCTGCCGAAAGCACCTCACGCGGTTCGGCGTGGGATTCCGCGAGGTGCCCACCTGCGACTATGCGGCGATGGAGGCGGCGATCACGCCGCGGACGAAGTTCATCGTCAGCGAGTCGCCGACGAATCCTCACTTGAGCGTCGTGGACATCGAGCGGTTCGCCGAGATCGGCCGGCGGCGGGGCGTGTTCTCGTTGATCGATGCCACGCTCTGCACGCCGTTCAATCTGCGGCCGCTGGAGGCGGGCGTGGATTTCGTGCTGCACTCGGCCACGAAGTATCTCGGCGGCCACAACGACCTGCTGGCCGGCGTCGTCGTGGGCTCGACGGAGAAACTCGCCCCGGTCCGTCAACTCCGCGGGATCATGGGGGGCGTCAACTCGCCCCACAACGCCTATCTGCTGGAGCGGGGCCTCAAGACGCTCGCTCTGCGGATGGAGCGACACAATGCCAACGGTCTGGCCGTGGCCCGGTTCCTCGAGTCGCACACGCGGGTGGAACGGGTGCTCTACCCCGGGCTCGAGAGCCATCCGTTTCACGCGGTCGCCGCCCGCACGATGCGGGGCTGCGGCGGCCTGGTCACGTTCTTCATCAAGGACGCCGACTGGCGGCAGACCGCCGCCGTGATCGACGCCGTGCGGATCCCGCGAATCGGACCGAGCCTCGGCGGCGTGGAGTCGCTGATCGAGCAGCCGCTCGTGATGAGCTACTGGAACTACACCCCGGCCGAGCGGGCCGCCTTCCGGATCCCGGACAACATGATCCGTCTGGCCTGCGGCATCGAAGACTCGTCCGACCTGATCGCCGACCTTGCCCAGGCTCTCGGGTAATCCAAGCTTGCCGGGGCGCCGCACCGTAGTCCACATGCTCCGCATGTGGCCCACGGCTTGAAAACCACAAGCCCGTGCGATTCGCCTGCGGGTCCGCAAACGTCCTGACGAGTAGCACGGCTCTTCGGCCTTCATCCGTTCTCCCGCACACGGAGTGTGCGGACTACGGACGGAGTGTGCGGACTACGGCTCGACATTCCAGGCAATCTAGGCAGTCTCTCCCGGTCGCGGAGATTTTGGCGGAAGTTCCGGCTGTGCGGATGCCGATGACTCTCCCGATCGACCGATGGCGAGCGGCCCGGATGGCCGGCGCGATCGGTCGCGGAGGATGATCATGAACGCGTTGATTGCTCGGAAGCATGTGACCGCGGCAGCCTTGTTTGCCTGCACGCTCGCCCCGACGCTGGCACACGGCCAGGCCCCTGGCAGCCAGTCGGGCCAGCCGCAACTCAAGTGGACGCCCCACCGCGCCGCGACCGCGGCCGCGCCGACGGGCCCCGCCGCTCCGATCGCAACCGATCCCCAGCCTGCCGCCCCCGCTCCACTCGCCGTGGCCGCCGTGCCGCAGGCGGCGGACTCCGTTCCGACCGGACCGGCATCCGTCTCACTGCCCCCCGACGTGCCCGCCATCAACCCGGGGCCGCGCCGGGTGCCGGGCGGCTACGCTCCCGCCCGCTCTCGGACGGTCCGGATGGCCGACGTGCCGAGCATGAACGGCATCCCCGCCGCCATCCAGAAGACGTTCGACCCCGCCAACCCGGAGGGCGTGTTCGGGACGTCCGCCCCGCGGTCGCCGCAGGGTGACGTCACCCGCCAGATCTTGGCCCCCGAGGGGCGGCAGGCGGTGGCGATGCAGCGCAACGCCACGCGGCTGGCCGGGTCGGAGGCCGAGCGGTTCGGCGGCGGCCTCGCCCCGCGGTATCAGCCCACCGTCGGCTCGGCCTCGCGGCGGCCCGAGCGGCTGGCGATGAACGTCGACGGCATCCCTTCGGTGATGACGCAGGCCCCGCAGGTCGGCGGTCTCGACGATACCGGCGTGCCGGGCCGCACGCCGCCGGGCTCCGGCGCCGCCGAACGGATCGCCACGCCCGAGCCGCGGTCCGCAGCGGGGGGCCTCTCGCTCCCCGACACCACGATCATCGAGGAAATGCCGGGCGATGCCGGCTACGGATATGGCTCCGGGAGCCCCGAGGGTTTCGAGGAGGGCATGATCGGCGATGAGATGATGCTCGGCAGCGCCCCGCCCCAACTCCACGTCGAGTCGTTCTACGACGACCCGTACGAGTGCGAGGACGAGGAATACATGATGTGCCAGCACAGCGGCCGGATCTGCATGTGGCTGCGGCGGTTCGGCAAGCCCTACTACGGCTGGAGGTGGTATCGCGACTTCACCGCGAGCGCCGGCGTGACGGCCTTCGAGAACGAGACCAACTTCGGACTCCGGGGCAACTTCGGCACGAACGAATACCTCAACTGGGCCATGCCGTTCTGGAACGCCTTCGGTGTCGGCTGGCAGGTGGGGGCCCGGGGCGTGCAGACCAACTTCCAGCCCAGCACGGTCACAACGGCCGACGGCGGCCGGCTGAACAACAACGCCCGCAACCAGACGTTCGTCACCAGCGGGTTCTTCACCCGCGCCTTCGAAGGTCGGGGCCTGCAGGGCGGAGCGGTGTACGACTACTTGAGCGACAACTGGTACGACACCTCCGACGTCTCCCAGATTCGCTCCGAGATCAGCTACGTGTGGGGCTATCACGAGTTCGGCTACTGGGGCGCCCACAACATCGGCGACCAGTCCACGCTGTTCGGTCCCATCCGCAAGAACGAGGGGATCGCCAGCACGCTCGACATGTACTGCGGCTTCTATCGGCTGCAGTTCGGCGACGCCAACGAGTGGAAGGTGTGGGGCGGTGCCGTGGACGGCGGTGGCGGCATCGTCGGCTCGATGCTGCGGGCCCCGATCGCCCGGTCGTGGGCCCTGGAAGGCACGTTCACCTACGTGATCCCAGACAAGAGCAAGACGGTGACGATCGACGAGGACGGGACGAGCGTGACCTTTGCCCCCTCGGCCTGGAACCTCGGCCTCAACATCGTCTACTACCCGGCAGGGCGGTCGCGGCGGAGCCTGGCGAGCCCCTATCGGCCGCTGTTCGACGTGGCCGACAACGGCAGCATGATCCGGTCGCTCGCCCCCGTCCTGCCGTCGCCGTGACGAGGCCGCGGGACGGCTGGCAAACCGACGTCGGGCCGCGACGGGCCGCCGCGGCCTGACAGATCGGAGCCGTTTGGAGTATTCTGAAGGTCTTCCCGGGGCCCTTCGCCCCGCCTTCGGTCAGGCTCACGGAATCTCCCATGCAGGATCAGAACCACCAGGATCGCGGCTCCCAAGACCCTTGGGCGTCGCTTGCGGATTCGCTCGGCGTCGGCCCCTCGGGCGAATCAGCCCCCAAGCCTCCGGCAACTCCTCGGCCGGCAAGCCCGCCGCGGCCACCGCGACGGCCGCGCCGCCGCCGGCCACGAGTCCGGCCTCCATCTTCGCCGCTGGCGGCGTCACCTTCGCGCGGCAGATCTCTCTCGTCGCCGCGGTCGCCGGATTCAGATTGCTCAATGATTCGCTCGGGCCGCGATTCCGGCCGGGGCCGCGGCGGAACGGAGGCCGCCTGCGCATTGGATCCCAGTCCGAGATCTGCCGCGCGAAGGTGACGCCGCCAGCGGCGAAGATGGAGGCCGGACTCGTGGCCGGCGGCGGCGCGGCCGTCGCGGTGGCCGCGGGCGGCGCGACCGCGAAACGTCCGGTGACGCACGCCCGGAGGACGGCCTGCGGTCTGACGACGGCGATCGCCGCGACCGCGACGGCCATGATCGTGACGTCACTTCGGCTGATGCGTTCGATGCCGTCGCCCGTGATCGTGACACCAGGCCGGCGGCCGATCGCGACGAGGCCTGGGCTGCAGCAGGGGGCGACCGTCCTGCTGCCTCGACGGAGCCGGTGGAGGACGGCGACCGGCCGCGCCGCCGTCGCCGTGGCCGCCGGGGCGGACGGGGCCGGGGCCGCGGTGAACGCGACCGCGTCGAGCCCACGGGTGATCGTGGTTCCGATCCTGCATGGGAGATTCCGTGAGCCTGACCGAAGGCGGGGCGAAGGGCCCCGGGAAGACCTTCAGAATACTCCAAACGGCTCCGATCTGTC
>JBJTIE010000229.1:0-11626 GCA_046094845.1 Planctomycetaceae bacterium
GGGCTGCCGGGATCGAGTTCGTAGAGAACCTTCCACTCGGCGGTCGCGGGTACGTCGGCCACCGTGTCGGCGCTCGCGACGAACTGCACGGTGCGGCTCGCCAGCGGCCTCGTCCACCGCAGGCTGCTCCGCTCCATCGCCTCGAGCTCGATCTCGTAGGCGCCTTCCACCGACGGCAGCACGACGTCGAACGTGACGGACTGATAGCGAATGGGCTGCGGCCCCGCCGCCGTTGCATCGACCTCCAGCGGCGTCAGAACGGTCTCCTGGGCGGCGACCTGGGCGCCTTCCCCGGTCGGCTTCAGCCGCATCGCAAGCACCACGGGCAGGCCGCTGTCGGCCTTCGCCATCAGCAGCGGCGCGACGGTCATCCGCACGCGATCACCCGGCCGCCGCACCACCTCACGGGACATCGCCGCAGGATCACCGACCGCATCTCCGAGCGTCACCCGCAGCATGTCGCCGGAGGCGATCTTGGCGGCGAATCGATTGCCTGCGTCGTCCAGCGGCTCCGACACCGGCTTGCCGAGCAGATCGGCGAGCGGCACGTCGATGGCGATCGGTGCGCTGGTCGCTCCGACGGGCCGAAGGGTCGCGACGAGCCTACGGCCGCGAAAGTCGCGGGCGGACAACTCGATGCCGTCGCTCGTGATCGGCCGCGGCTGATGCACCTCGATCGCGTTGGCCTGCTCGTGCGCGAACGCGGCGGCATCCGGCTCGACCGACAGCGTCCGCCACGGCACGGGCTCCGCGGCAGCCGACGCCTCGACGATCGCGATCCGGCCGGTCCAGGCCCGCGGCTGGCCGCCACCCCACGTGATTCGCACCGTCAGCGGCCGGCCATCCGCGACCGGCGGAACCGGCGGTGCGATGGCCGACGCCAGATCGATGGCGACCGCCGCCGGCGACAGCCACGCCACGACGAGCGCAGCAGCGAGCAGTCGCCACGACGGCAGCATGATGCGAACGCACGACGACACGAGCCAGCCACCCGGGTGCAGGTTGATGATCAGGGTTCGGGCAGACGCAGGGTCGGCCATCCCGCATCCGCCGGCGACTGCCGACGGGCGGGGGGCGGATGGTAGCGGGACGGCGGACGCCGGGCAAAGCGGTTTTGGCCCCGAAAAACCTACCCGTGCCCCTGCTCGGCGGCCGGGGAGAGCGGGGCCGTCGCGGCCCGGGGCAAATCCCCGGCGGCGACCGCCGCGAGCAGCACGGCGAGTTCGTCCACGACCTCCGGACACCGATCGGCGACGTCGCACAGCTCGAAGAAGTCGTCCGGCTTCGCGTAGAGCCGCATGTCGGCCGGTGCCATGGCTCCATCAGACGGCACCGCCGGAGCGATCGCCTGCCAGCCCTGGGTCACGATCGCAGTGCCGCCGCGGGTCGTCACGATCACTCGGTCGCGGCCCGCCGGTGACCAGTCGTCGAAGAGCTTCGCCAGACTCGCTCCCTGCCCGGGCACGGGTGTTCCTGCGGCCGCCGTCCCCACGACGAGCTCGCGGAGCGTCGCCCCCAGATCGGCGGGCGTGACCAGTCGGCCCCAGCGCTGGGCGGCCATGCGTCCCGCGGCATCGACGAGAATGGCCGGCAGATGAACGACCTCACCATACGGCGGCATCACGCCCGGCCCGACCCGGCCGTGCAGGCCGAGACCGATGCCGCGCAGGCCGACCACGAGCACGGTCCAGGGCCCGTCCCCTGCCGCATCGAGCAGGGCGGCGAGGCAGCGATCGAGGAGCGTCAGTTGCGCTGCGAACACATGGCGGATGCCCACGAGCCGGTCGGGGTCGGTGTCGGCCGTGGCCACGAAGTCGGGCACGGCCGCGCCGGCCGGCGGCGGCGGATCAGCGGGATCGAGAGAGGCGGCGACGAAATCCTCGGGCGCATCCCAGGTGATGCCGAGCGCCGTGGCGTGCACGACGATGCGCTGCTCGCCGCGGGCCACCGCATCGGCCGCCGCCGCGAACAGCCTCGCAATCGCGGTCGCCTCGGGATCGGCCGCGGCCGATGCCGTGGTCGGATCGGCCGCCTCCAGCCGTGGGTCGTCGGTCACGACATGCGCTCCCTCCACACCCCCGATGAGGTCGATCAGCGTGGCCTGGGCATCGTCCGTAGGGGCGATGACCCGCTCGAACACGACGCCCCGCCCAGCGAGGGTCGTCAGCGTCGGCATCGCCACCCAGGTCGCGCCGTACGGCGGCAGGATCCAGGCGGGCAGCCGGTCGATCGCGATCACGAGCAGGCGGGACGAGGTGGGCGGCATGCGCCGAAGCTCCTGTTGAACCGGATCTCGCGTCACGCTGTCCGCGATGACCGCCGGGATCTGTTGCCTTTATCGCAGCCGATCGGCCATGCTGACAGGCCCTCGACCATTCACGCCGGGTCTGGCATGGCTTCTTCGCCGCATCCCTACCGCACCCAGCCGGCCGCCACCACACGGATGCCTCCCGGCATCCCCTTCATCGTCGGCAACGAGGCCGCCGAACGCTTCTCGTTTTACGGGATGAAGACGATTCTCGTCGTCTTCATGACCCAGCACCTGCTCTCGGCGACCGGCCGGCCCGACTTCATGACGGAGACGGAGTCGCGGGAGTGGATGCACCTGTTCGTGGCCAGCGCCTATCTGTTTCCGCTGATCGGCGGCATCGTTGCCGACGCCTTCCTGGGCAAGTATCTCACGATCCTGCTCCTCTCGCTCGTCTACTGCGTGGGCCATCTCTGCCTCGCACTGATGGACATGCCGGGCCCGTTCCTGGAGGCCACGCTCTCCCCGCGCGGCTGGCTGCTCGCCGGACTGGCACTGATCGCGGTCGGTTCAGGAGGCATCAAGCCCTGCGTTTCGGCCCATGTCGGCGACCAGTTCGGTCAATCCAACAAGCACCTGCTCGAGCGGGTGTTCGGCTGGTTTTATTTTGCGATCAACTTCGGCTCGTTCTTCTCGACGCTGCTCACCCCCTGGCTGCTCCAGAGGGCGGGGGCGGGCTGGGCCTTCGGCGTGCCGGGCATTCTGATGGCCATCGCCACGCTGGTGTTCTGGCTGGGGAGGCACCGGTTCGTGCACGTGCCGCCCCGGGGCATGTCGGCCATCCGGGAGACGTTCAGCCCGGAAGGGCTCGGAGCGATCGGCCGGCTCGTTCCCCTCTACCTGCTCGTCGCCGTCTTCTGGTCGCTGTTCGACCAGTCGGGGGGGGCATGGGTGCAGCAGGCGGCCCGCATGGACCGGCGGTTCCTCGGCATCGAGTGGCTCGAGAGCCAGATCCAGGCCGTCAACCCGCTCCTCGTGCTGCTCTTCATCCCGCTCTTCGGCCTCGTCGTCTACCCGGCCGTCGGCCGCGTCGTCGCCTTCACGCCGCTGCGGCGAATCCTGGCCGGATTCGCGCTGGCCACGGTCGCCTTCGCCGTTTCGGCCTACGCAGAGCGGCTGATCGGTGCGGAGGCCGCCCGGGTCGCCGCCCTCCAGGCGGGGCCGGATGCGGCCCGCTGGCCTTCGGTCGGCTGGCAACTCCTGGCGTATGTCGTGATCACGGCCGCGGAGGTGCTGGTGTCGATCACCTGCCTCGAATTCAGCTACACCCAGGCTCCGCCCCAGATGAAGTCGTTCATCATGAGCCTCTATCTCTTGAGCATTTCGCTGGGCAACCTGTTCACCGCGGCCGTCAACATGGCCACGAAGGACGCCGCCGGCCATTCCACGCTCACCGGGGAACGGTATTATTGGTTCTTCGCGGGCTGCATGGCGGCCGCCACGGTGCTGCTGGTGCCCGTGCTGGCCTGGTATCGTCCGCGGGATTACCTGCAACGTGAGGCAGAGGAGGCGGTGACATGAGCGAGCGAATGGCGAACGGCGGGCCGGTGTCGGCTCACGGGGCGGTGCTCGGGCCGACGCGGCGGGGCTTCCTGGCAGCCTCGGCCGCCATGCTGGGATCCGGGATCGCCCGGGCGGCGGCCGAGACCACGGCGAAGCCGCCTGCGTTCCGCATTTCGCTCGCCGAGTGGTCGCTGCACGAGATGCTCTTCGCGGGCAAGCTCGACAACCTGGAGTTTCCGCGGACCGCCAAGCAGCAGTTCGGCATCGATGCCGTCGAGTACGTCAACTCGTTCTTCAAGGACAAGGCCCGCGACGGCGACTACCTCGCCGAGCTGGCCACCCGCGCCGCCGACGAGGGGGTGACGAACGTGCTCATCATGTGCGACGGACTCGGCAACCTCGGCGACCCCGACGAGAAGGCCCGCACCCAGGCGATCGAGAACCACTTCCCGTGGGTGGAGGCGGCCAAGCGGCTCGGCTGCCATGCGATCCGCGTCAACGCGGCCAGCAGCGGTGAGTTCGAGGAGCAGCAGAAGCTGGCTGCCGACGGGCTCACGCGGCTGTCCGATTACGCCGCCCAGATGCAGATGAACGTGATCGTGGAAAACCACGGCGGACTCTCCAGCAACGGCGGCTGGCTGGCGGGCGTGATGAAGCTCGTCGATCGACCCAACTGCGGCACGCTGCCCGACTTCGGCAACTTCCACGATTACGACCGCTATCGGGGGATGGAGGAGCTGATGCCCTTCGCCAAGGGCGTGAGTGCCAAGAGCCACGAGTTCGATGCCGAGGGCAACGAGGTGCGGACCGACTACCGCCGGATGATGAAAATCGTGCTCGCCGCCGGCTACTCGGGCTGGGTGGGGATCGAATACGAGGGCAAGGCCCTTCCCGAGCCCGAGGGCATTGTCGCCACGAAAAAGCTGCTCGAGCGGGTCCGCGACGAACTGGCCGCGCGTCCCTAGCTGCAATGCCCGTAGTCCGTACTCTCCGTGTGCCGCATGCGGAGCATGCGGACTACGGCGTGACCTGGCTGCGAGACAAATCCAGGTCCACGACCACCGGAAAGTGGTCCGAGACGTCGATGTCGGTCGCATGGCAGATGAACGCCCGCGTGACCGCCGGTTCGAGCTCCCGCGGCAGGAGGATGTGGTCGATCATCGTGAAGACGTCGTCGCTGTCGGCCGCCCCGTTTTCGTTGAAGTCCCAGTGCGACGTGTAGCGGTCGGCCACTCGCGGCATGAATCCCGCTGCGTTCACCAGCTCCGGCCCGGGCCGCTCGGGATCGAAGTCCTTGAGGTCCCTGAGCACGGTCGTCTGCGTCTTTCGCACGGCGTCGGCCATCGGCACGTCGGGATCGTAGTCGTTGAGATCGCCCAGCACGATCGGCAGGTAGCCGCGGGCCACGATCTCCCGGCGGATGATGTCGCGGGCGATTCGTATCTCGGCCGTCCGCTGGGCGTTGGCGGCGGCGTCGGAGGGATTGCTCTTGAGGTGCAGGCCGAGCACGCCCAGCTTGCAGCCGCAGACCGTGAACAACGCCAGCGCGTGCCGCTGGAGCACCGCCTCTTCCTGCTCCTCGGCCCCTGCCGCAGTCCGCACGACGTAGGGCTCCCGGAGCCAGTCGTCGGCCGCGGCCGCCGCGGGAGCCGCCCCCTTCTTCCGCTTCTCGGGCACGAGAATCCGGATCCGCCGGCCGTCGATCTCGTCTGGATCGATCCGCGACAGGATCGCGACGTCGAAGCCCGTGAAGGCATCGCTGCCTTCGACGTGCCAGCCGCGGTAGCCATGGAGCCCCTTTGCGCGGAGCAGTTCCGCGATCGCGTCCACCGACTCCCGCGACACGACCTCCGGCAGCACGACGATGTCGGGGGCGAGCGCCTCGAGCACGGCGGCCACCCGCTCGACGTGCCGGCGCCGGGCCGGCTCGAACCGGAACCGCGTCAGCCGGGTTCGCTCGCCGGGCGCGGCCAGGTTCTCGACGTTGAAGCAGACGATCCGCAGCCGACAGTCGGCAGCCGCCTGCGCCGGAGTGTCGGCCAGCGCCGTCGGGACACGAACCAGCGCGACCGCCCAGCCGCAACCGAGGAGCAGCGCGATCCAAACTCGCGTCCGTTGACCGGCTTCGCTCATGCTCTGTAGATTCTCCGACTCGACGCTCTGCAGCTCGATGTTCCGCCGCACCCGACTCCGCAGGAGTGTATGTCCCACGACGCGACGACCAGCCTTCAGCCTACCCGCCACCGCGATCCCGCCCAGCACGAACTCGGAGACCTGATCCTGATCGGCTCGACCCCCGTCGGCCGCGGAGTGTTCGCCAGGCGAAAGCTCGCCGCGGGCCTTGTGCTCGGGGAGATTCACGGCGAGATTCTCGACGACCACCCCGAGGATTCCAGCTACGTCATGGAATTGCCGAGCAGCAGGCTGCTCGAGCCGGCCCCGCCGTTCCGATTCGTGAACCACAGTTGCGACCCGAACTGCGAGCTTTTCTACTGGTTCGACGAGGACAGCGAGGCGCAGGAAGACCGCTTGTGGGTGCAAACGATCCGTCCGATCAAGCCGGGGGAGGAGCTCTCGATCGACTACTGCTGGCCCGCCGACGCGGCGATCCCGTGTCGCTGCGGCACGGAGAGCTGTCGGGGCTGGATCGTGGATCCGGCGGAGCGGCACCTCCTGGCGGAGCCCGAGACCCCGGGGCGGGCGGATGCGGCCCCGACCTCGATGCCGGGTTCGTGAGGCCGACGGCCGGTCGGTCGCGCACGTTCGGCTGGCTGGCGGCCGCCCTGCTCACGGCCCTCGCCGTCGTCGGCATCACGCGGCTGCGGATCGACGACGACCTCCGCTCGCTCGTGCGGGATGCCCGTGTGGACTTCCGGCTCCTCGACGAGGTGGCCGCCCTGTTCGGCGCCCCCGACCGCGATTGCATCGTGCAGGTCAAGGCTGCGTCCGGCGACCTCTTCGATGCCGAACCGCTCGCGGAACTGCAGGCCGTGGTCGGGCGGTTGAGGGGCGTCGCCGGCGTCGACGAGGTGCGGTCGATCTTCGACGTGCGGCGGCAGGGGGCGGCCGGTGCCGTGCTGCCGGTGGTTCCGCGGACGACCGGCGGGCTCGACACGGCCGCACGCGCGGCGGCCCGAGAGCGGGCGGCGAACCATCCGCTGGTGGCCGGACATCTCCTCTCGGCCGACGCCACCTCGTCGCTCGTGCTCGTGCGGCTCGCGCCGCATGCCGATCGGCCGCCGCTCCTGCCGCAGGTGATCGACCGGCTGGAGACCACGCTCACCGCCGCCCGACGGGAGTGCCGGCGACTGCGGCTCGAGCTCACGGGCCTGCCGGCCCTGCGGGAGCAGGCGGCGGAGCGCCTCCGCCGCGACATGCTGATCTTCAATTCACTCGGTTTGACGCTCGCCGTCGTGCTCTCGGCAGTCGTGGCTCGCAGCCTGCGATCGACGGTGGTCGCCTGCGTGCCCCCGGCCGTCGGCGCCCTCTGGGCGCTCGGGTGCCGGGGGCTCGTCGGCGCGCCCGTGAACATCCTCACGAGCGTCGTCCCCTCGCTGGCTCTCGTCGTCGGCACCTGCGACTCGATTCATTTCATCGAAGACATGCGCCGCAGCGCCCGCCGCGGCCTCGATCCACTGGCCGCCTCCACCGGGGCCGTCGCCCGCGTCGGCCGGGCCTGCGGCCTGACGAGCCTGGTCACGGCGATCGGCTTCGCCTCGCTCGCAGCGGCCCGGATCGACGCCGTGCGGATCTTCGGCCTGACCGCCGCCATCGGGGCGCTCGCCAGCTTCCTCGCCGTCACGCTGCTCACGCCGCTGATCGCCTCGACCGGTTTCTGCAGCGGCCTGCGGTTGGGCCGCTCTTCGCGGCTGGCCGGCCGGCTGGCCGGCACGCTGGCGGCGTTTTCCGTGCGGCATGCCCGGCCGCTGGTGGCGGTGGCCTGCGCGGCCACGCTCCTGCTGGGGCTCGTCGGCTCGGGACTCGACGCCGACAACCGCGTGGTCGATTCCCTGCCTCGCGGCGCGCCGGCAGCCGCGGCCCTCGCGGCCGTCGACCGGGACTTCGGCGGCGCGATGGGCGTGGACGTGGTGGTGGGCTGGCCGGAGGGCGTCGACTGGCGCGACGATGCGGTGGTCACCGCGCTCGACGGCGTGCATGGCGTGCTCGCCGAGGCGGAGGGCATTTCGCGGGCGATCTCGCTGTCCAGTGTCGCCGCCTCGCTGCCGGCGCGGGCGCGACGGCGGCTCGATGCGGGAGACGTCGCCGATCTCGTGGCCCCCGACCAACGGCTGACGCTCGTGCGGGCCCGCGTGGCCGATCTCGGATCACGGCAGCTCGACGCGGTCTACGGCCGGGTCGACGAGGGGCTCGCGGCCCTGCGGCGCGACCACCCGGGCTGGCGGTTCGACCTGGCCGGGATGTCGGTGGTGTCGGCCCGCAACATCCGGCAGCTGGTCCGCGATCTCGGCTCGAGCCTGCTGGTGGAGGTGGCGATCATCGGGCTGATCCTCGCCGTGGCATTCCGGTCGCCATTGGCGGGGATCGTGAGCCTGATCCCCAACATCTTCCCGCTGACCGTGATCGGCGCACTGATCGTCGCCACCGGTCGGGCCCTCGACCCGGCGACCGTGATCGTGTTCAACGTCTGCCTGGGACTCGCCGTCGACGACACCGTGCACGTGCTCTCGGCGGTCACCCGCCACCGCCGAGAAGGCGTCTCGATCACCACGGCCGTCCGCCGCGCGGTGGCCGAGACGGGCAACGCGGTGGTGATCGGCGGCCTGGTGCTCGCCGTGGGTTTCGCCTGCGTGACGGCCAGCAGCGTGCCGTCACTGGCCGGATTCGGCATGCTGGCCTGTGCCGCCGTCGCCGCGGCCACGATCGCAGAACTCGTCTTCCTGCCGGCGTTGCTCGTGGTGACCGACGAGGTCGTGCGACGGCGGCCGCTGCTACGAGACGGCGTCTTCGGTGCCGCCCCGGCGGGCCAGCCCGTGGACGTGGGCTCGTCACGCCGTGACGGGCTGTCTTCGTCACCGGTCACGGCGTGACCGGGCTACGGCCGTGTGCAGATTGACAATCTGCACCTACAGGGTGAATGGCTTCCAAACCCGTAGCCGCAGATTGGTAATCTGCGATTGGCGGCCGTGTGCAGATTGACAATCTGCACCTACATCGTGGCGGCGACGACGTCGGCGAGCGCCTCGACCGTCCGCACGATCTGCTCCTCGGTGTGCTCGCTCGTGAGGAAAAACCGCACCCGTGCGGCCGACTCGCGGACCGCGGGATAGAGAATCGGGCGGGCATTGATGCCCCGTTCGAGCAGCAACTGCGACACCTGAATCGCGCGGGCCGAGCTGCCGAGGATCACCGGAATCACCGGCGTGTCGCTGCTGGTGCCCGTGTCGAGACCGGCATCGAGGCAGAGCTTGAGAAACAGCTCCGACCGCTCCCGGAGCACGGTCACCCGCCACGGCTCGCGACCGATCACCCGCAGCCCCTCGAGGGCGGCGGCCGCATTCGGCGGGGAGCAGGCGGTCGAAAACACGAAGGCCGGCGTCGTACAGCCGAGATAGCTGATGAGCCGCTCGGAGCCCGCGAGGTAGCCGCCTCCCGAGCCGAGGGCCTTGCTGATCGTGCCCATCCACAGATCGCCATCCGCCGGATCGACCGAGAAGTAGTCGCAGATGCCACGGCCGCCCGGGCCCATCGTGCCGATCGAGTGGGCCTCGTCCACGTAGAGCAGGGCTTCGTGCCGCTTCTTCACCTCGATGAAGGCCGGCAGATCGGGGTAGTCACCGTCCATGCTGTAGACGCCCTCGATCGCGACCACGACCCGGCGGTACTGGCCGCGGAGGTCGCGAAGCAGGCCGTCGAGTTGATGGTGATCGTTGTGGCGAAACGACCGCTTGCCAGCCTGGGACGCCGTCGCCCCCTGCATGATGCTGTTGTGGGCCAGTTCGTCGTAGAGGATCAGGTCTTCTGCGCCGAAGAGATGACCGAAGAGCGATGCGTTGGTGCCGTAGCCGCATGGAAACACGACGGCCCGCTCGGTGCCGATGAAGGCGGCGAGCTCCCGGTCGAGCGACTCCAGAATCGAGTTGTTACCCCCCACCATCCGGCTGGCCGATGCGCTGCAGCCGAAGCGGTCGATCGCCTCCTTGGCGGCCAGGGCCACGTCGGGGTGGCCGGCGAGGCCGAGGTAGTCGAAGCTCGTGTAGCTCACCACCTCGCGGCCGGCGATGCGGGCCATGCGGCCATGAACCGACTCGTTGGCGAGCAGGAACGGATTCTCGAGGCCGGCTGCGGCCAGCCCCGCGAGGCGATCCTCGAGGGCACGGCATTCGGGAAACGGATCGGCGACATCGAGGGGACGGGTGCCGGACAGATCGCCGGTTCCGGATGGATGCAGGGCCCGGCGGGCCTCCGCCCGACGGGCGGATGGCGGAGCCGAGACTCGCCGCAGCGCCGCCGGCGCTCCCGCCCGGTCGACCGCGTCGAACATGTGGGCGGCGATGCAATCGACCAGATCGTCGCAGGAGTCGACGTCGCGGAGCCAATCTGCATGAAACCGCATCTGATAGCGGCCCTCGATGCGAGCGACGGCGTCGAGGAAGCGAGGCTCGTCGATGCCGGCGTCGGCGAAGGCACCACGCGGCGTGAGCCGGGAACGGCCGTCCGGCGGGGCGACCCGGTCCAATTCCTCCAGCACGAGCCGCGTGATCGACAGCCGCGAATGAGCCCCGGGCCGGTCCCGCACGTCGCTCGTCCCGCCCGTCTGCCCGCCGGCCACCGCCTCGCGGAGCCCCATGTCGACCGTTGCCACGATATGAATCCCTTCACGACTCGCCGTGTCCGCCCGGCGTTGGCCGCACTATACGGGAATCAGACCCACGCCGCACGGGGCCCGACGTGATTTGCGGGCGCCGGCTCATCTCGGCGCCGGCCGCACCGCCCCTCGTGCTCGCGGAAAACCGCGGGCCGTCATGCTGTGCCGTCGCCGCAAGCCCTGCGGCTCGCGCCGGTCGCGCCAATTACGGAAGCAGAACGGCCGGATGCCGGGACTCATTTCGTCATCAGCTTCCGCAGCACGAACGGCAGGATGCCGCCGGAGCGGAACTGATCGAGTTCCACCGGCGTGTCGATCCGCACGAGGCACGGAATCTCCTTGACGCTCCCGTTCGGGGCCGTGGCCTTCACGACCACCGTCGCCCGCGGCGCCAGCCCGTCGAACGGGATGTCGAACGTCTCCTCGCCGGTGAGTCCGAGCTGCTGCCAGGACTCGGGCAGCACGAGCGGCAACACGCCCATCCCCACGAGATTGGAGCGGTGAATCCGCTCGAAGCTCGCAGCGAGCACGGCCCGCACGCCGAGCAGCATCGTGCCCTTCGCCGCCCAGTCGCGGGAGCTGCCCGTGCCATATTCGGTACCGGCGAGCACGACGAGCGGCGTGCCCTGTTCGCGATACGCCATCGCCGCGTCGTAGACCGACATCACGTCGGTGCCTGGAAGGAGCCGTGTCACGCCCCCTTCGACGCCGGGCACGAGCAGATTGCGGATCCGGATGTTGGCGAACGTGCCGCGGGTCATCACCCGATCGTTGCCGCGGCGGGCGCCGTAGCTGTTGAAGTCCACCGGCGGCACGCCGTGATCGATCAGATACGTGCCGGCAGGGCTCGTCTTGGCGATGCTGCCAGCCGGTGAGATGTGGTCGGTGGTCACGGGCGAGTTGTACGACTGGCAGGCGACGAGCACCTACATCCAGGAGCCGCCGTTCCTCGCCGACCTCACGCTCGAGCCGAAGCCGCCGCAGAGCGT
>JBJTIE010000230.1:0-4671 GCA_046094845.1 Planctomycetaceae bacterium
CGCCGTCACCACGTCCACGGCCCGCCGCCAGCTTGCCGACGCCGCCGGCGGCGGGGCGTCGGCCGCCGCGAGCGAGGCATCCCGCACAAACTCCAGCATCAGGTCGGTCGTGGTGCGGCCCCCAACCCGCCACCGGGCGAGCAGGGCCGTGTGGCTGCCTGCCGCGAGCAGGTCGAGGGCGGGCATGAAGAGATCGTCGCCCGGTCGCGGCGGCAGGCTGCCCTTCTCGAGACCGCGGGCCAGGGCCGATTGCATCCCCGGCAGGAGAATGAACCCGGGCCGCTTCTGCGGCGGCGCGAGCCAGTCGGACAGCGTGATGCCGCCGCGGGCCGACGCCCCGGGCACGAGCGTCGCCGCCGCTGATCCGATGCCGCCGAGATCGTCGAGCACGGCGAGCCCATCGAACACCGACGCCACGACCGCCGCAGGCGGTTTGTCGGGCACCGGCAGCGGCACCGCCCGATCGATCCCCTGCGTCAGCCGATCGAGCGTTTCCGCCACGATGGCCTTGGGGCCGCGGGTGAGCCGGCCGACATGGATGCCGATCGGGCCGCTGGCGGCCAGACGCGGGATCGCGGCTACGGCGAGACTGCGGGTGGGGGCATACCGCACCCGACAACGATCGCGGAGCAGCGGGCCGCCGCCAGCCTCGTCCGATGTGATCGGCAGAAGCTCGAATGGCACGTACCACAGCCAGCCGTCGGGCACGATCACGAGCTCGTCGATGCCCTCGGCGAGCGTGATGCGGGAGTTCTCGAACAGCATCCGCTCGAGCTGCGTGGCCGAGTCGCGCCAGCCGCTCGCCGCGAGCTTGTCGGTGGAGATCGCCGCATCGGGGTCGAAGAGGCAGAGCGACTTCGCAAGCTGCGCGACCTCCACGGGAATGCCGGCCGCCTGACGCACCTCCCAGGTCGCCTGCCGATCGCGAGATTCGAGGGCGGCCGTCAGGCCCGTGCGGGTCCAGCGAAACGACAGGATGAGCTGCTTCGGCGCCAGCCGGCGGCGAATCTCCGGCGCCGGCAGGAGGGGCGGAAAATCGATCGTCGTGGCCTCGCGGCCCGCGGAGAGCGCCGCCACGTAGGCCGTGCGGGTGGTGGCGAGGGCCTGATACTTCCCCCAGTCGTCGGCGCTGCCCGCGAGCGGACCGTCGGCAGGTGGCTGCTTGGCCGCGAGGAGGTCGGCGGCGAGCCGGCCGCGGACGACGGCGAATTCATCGAGCGTGGCGGCGAGGTCGCGGCGGTTGCCGAGCAGCGCCGCGCGCCGCGCGGCGGCCGCAGCATCGAGCCGCGCCGGATCGGCCGCGAGCAGGCGATCGATCGCCAGTCGCCGGCCGCCGAGCGGTCGGGCCGAGAGCCAGCGGTCGCGGACGAGGGCCTCGCCCGCCTCGAAGGCCTGGTCGGCACCGCGGCGGGTGGCCACGGCGAGCCAGGTTTCGAATGCGTCCTGTCGATCGCTCGAGATCACGGCGAGCGTGTCGAGCGGCCGGGCGGCGAAGTCGCCGTCGGCCGGCGGTGCCAGCAGTTCGGCGAACAACGCCTCGGCCTGCCGGTCCGAGAACGCGCCCGATCCCTGAACCACGAGTTCGACGAGCCGCGTCGTCTGAAACAGGCGCGGGCTGCGCGGTCGGCTGATCTCGAGCGCGGCGGCGAGGGCCGCATCGCCTGCCCGCACGTCGGCCCTGGCATAGCCGAGAATCGCCTCCGCATACGCCGCCTCGGCACCGAGCAGGCCACGGCCCGGATCGGCCCGCAGCAGCCGGCCGTCGATCTCCTTGAGCGCGGCGGCTGCGGCCCGCGCATCGCCGCCCGTGGCGAGACACTCCGCCTGCATCGCCACCAGCCGTGCATGAAGCACGGGCCAGTCGCGCTCGGCCCAGGCGATCGCGCCGCGGATCGCCGGGGGCACGCCACGCCCGCCCGCAGCCGCGTGCGCCTCGAGCACCAGCGCAAAGGCCTCTTCGATGGCCCGCGGATCCAGCTCATCGGCCGCTGCATACGTCGCTTCGTCGGCATACGTCACGGCCTGGGCCGCCTGGCCGGCGTCGAGTGCGATGCGGCCGAGCACGATCAATCCCCAGGCAGTCAGCTGATGATCGAGGCCTTCGCCGATCACAAGTCCACGGGTGAGCAGCGGCCTGGCCTGATCGGGCTTGCCCTGGGCCCACAGCGCCGTGCCGAGCGCGACGTCGATCCACGCCTGCGCATAGTGGGCCGGTTGGGCGGGCCGCTGCGCGAGCGCGACGGCCGCCCGCTCGAGCGGCGCAGCCTCGCGGCCCAGCGGGCCGAGAATCATCCCCTGGCGATAGATCGCGATCACGATCGACCGCATGATCTCGGCGGGCCGGATGAGCTGGTCGAACGGCGCCACGAGCACGCCCCCTTGCTCCATCACCTGCCGGGGGTCGGCGCCGGCCTGACGGATGGCGATGGTGTCGGGCAGCTGCGCGGGCCGGGTGTTTCTCGCGGTTCGGCCCCATGTGGCCCTCGGCGGTGACTGCCGCGGCCGCGGCGGCTGCTCTGAAAACTGCACGGCGAGCAGCCATTGCGGATAGGCCGCGGCCAGCAGAAGCGCTTCCTCGTAGGCCGCGACCGCCTCGCGCAGATCACCGAGCTCGTAGTGGCACTCGCCGATCATCGCGCTGGCCGCGATCGAATCGATCCAGCGCTGCCCGCCGATCCGCAGGCACGAGGCATAGTCGTCGCGGGCGAGTTCGAGGGCCCGCGAGGTGGCGCCGGCGGCGAGCGCGGAGCGGGCGGCATCGAAGACGGGCGAAGGGCGTGTGCCGAGCGCGGCGGGCGGGCCGAAGCCGGGGGGCAGCACCACCTGCTGCGCGGCCAGCGGCCGGCATGCACAGAGGGCGATGGCGAGGAGCCGGACGACGATTCCGCACCGGCTCGGGAGCAAAGGGCTCATGTCGTGGTTGTACACCGGCGGGGGCGTTCGGCATGCGATTGGGAAAGTCGGGCAAGAGGGCCGGCAATCTGGGAGATCCGCGGGGCCGGTCGTGTCGATTGCCCAAAGTTTGCCGGTCGTGCCGGTCGATACACCTCGTGTCTGCCCTGCGAGGACCCATGCCATGCGTCGTGCATACGAGAACCGGATCGGCCGGAGCGCTGCCACCCGAAACCCTGCCGCGCGGTCGCGGTGCCGAATGGTGGCGTGTCTGACGATTGCCGCTGGAGCCGCCGGCCTGACCGGCTGCCAGGTGGACGTGGGCGGGCAAACGCTCCCCAGCGCCTACTACCTGCAGGACGACATCCAGTACTTCCCGGCCGGCCCCGAGTTCAAGCTCTCGAAGGAGGCCGCGGCGCAGAAGGCCTACAAGAAGGAAATCGGCGCCGACGGCTGCGGTGACAACTGCGGCGGATGCAGCCACTGCGGGCATTGATGCCGCCGAAAGAATGTGCCGGCGCCGGGGGCTTTTCTTCCCCGACAGCCACCGCTAGACTGCTCGCCTGTGGGCTAAAAGCCCAAATCAATCACAAAAGTTGATTGATTTGTGGGTTTTGTGCCCTAAACAAGGATGAGTCGTCGGCTCCGGCGTGGAGCCTGCGGCGGACCCCGCGGAGGCGGGTTTGGTGAGTGGCACGCACAGCACCCCCTATGACCGCTGCAGCCGAGCTGTTGATCGGCGAGTTTCTGCGAACCCTCGACGAGCGGTATCGGCTGGCGATCCCGCCGGAGCTGCTCGATCCGCTGCTCGCCGCGGGGCCCAGGCTCGTGCTGGCCAAGGAGCGGGCCGGATGCCTGTCGCTCTGGTCGGCCGGGATCTGGAAGCCCCGGATCGATGCGGCCGTGGACGTGGTGCGAAGCAAGATGCAGGCCGGGCTGCTCGCCCAGCGGGTGAGCCAACTGCAGGATCTCGGCCGTCTGCTCTCGACGCGGCACACGACGGTGACGCTCGCGGGGCGGGCCCGACTCGTCGTGCCCGAAGGCTTCCGCGAGTTCCTGGGCGTGGAGCCTGGCGGCGAGGTGGTCGTCGTGGGCGCCGCAGTCTGCGTGGAGATCTGGCAGCCGGCGGCCTGGACGGCCTTCGTGACGAGCGAGATGCCCGGCTTCCGTCAGCGGATCGACGAGCTGACGGCCTGAATCAGATTCGGTTTCGATCTTCGGCCTTGCCCGGATGGAGAGGGCACGTTTTCAACCTGTCGGTCTCATCCGGTCAGGAAACACGATAACCATGGAGCGGGCCCCACCAGCACGGATGCTGCCGAGGGATCCTCTTCACCGGGCAAGGCCTTTTGCTCTCACGGCGCCAGCGGGTTGGCGCGCAGGCCCAACGGCAGCGTGACCTTCGCGCCGGCGAGGGCCGACGCGAACACCGCCGCGGTCATCTCCACCGTCGTGCGGCCGGCATACATCCCCGTCTCGGGCTCGCGATCCTCGATGATCGCATCGATCAGATCGACCGCCGCCCGCCGGCCCCACTCAGCCCGCTCGTCGCCGCGATCGACGCCGGGTGGCGGCGGTGGGCTGTCGAGCCCCTCGGGTCCGATCGGCCGCCACGGATAGTCCTTGTCCATCCGCCATAGCGGCGCCTCGCGAAGATAGGCGTGGGGCACGAAGTCGGGACGGATGTGGATCGCCCCCTTGGTGCCCACGACCGTGAGCCCGAAATTGGGCTGCTTCACCCCCGCCTCGCGCACGCTCCCGAAATACCCCGTGGGGCCG
>JBJTIE010000231.1:0-18400 GCA_046094845.1 Planctomycetaceae bacterium
GGTAGTGGAGGTCCGCCAGGCACCACCCGTCGAGGTGCCGCTGCACCATGTCGGCCTCGAGGTGGCAGAGCCCATGCGTCATGATCTGTCGCACCGGCGCGCCGCTCTCGGCGAGCCGACGGGCGTCGTTGTCGGTCTCGAGATCGCCGACGATGGCGGCGACCGGCTCGCCGCGGTCGAGCAGCCGCGCGAGCGTCTCCTTGAGGAATGCCGTCTTGCCCGTGCCGGGGCTCGACACCATGTTGACCACCAGTACGCCCGCCTCCTGAAAGCCGCGGCGCATCTCGCGGGCGAGTTCGTCGTTTTTCTTGAGGATCTTCGTGCGGACATCGATGATGCGGGGTGCGATCATGACGTCGCCGTCTCCTGCGTCTCGAGTTCGATCGAGTCGAGGTCGAGTTCTTTCCCAGCGCGGATATCGCCGGTGGGCGTGCCGCAGGCAGGGCAGGCGAAGTGCTGGATTCCGGGCAGTGTCCGCTCCGCAACGCACCTGGGACACCAGACCATTACCGGCACCTCGATGACGTGCAAGACCGCGGTCTCCAGCGGCGTGCCCTCGCGGACGAGTTCGAAGCTGAACCGCAAGGCGTCTTCGTGCACGCAGGCCAGGCGGCCGATGCGGAGCGTGACGGCCGTGACGCGGTCGCCGGCCGCGGCCCGGCAGTGCTCTGCCGCAAGGTCCACGACCCGGCTGGCGATCGAGAGTTCGTGCATCGGTGGATCCCGTCGCGAGAGCCGCCGCGGCCACGTGTCGCGTCGGCGTCGATTGTATGCGTGACGTCCACTATCCCCCGGCTTGCGCCTGGGGGCTTGTATTGGGACTGACATGCAAGCCCTGAGCGCGAGCGAGGGGATCCCGCGGCTAGGTCCTCATTCGCATTCGGGGGGCGGCATGCGTAGAGTTCCGCCAGTCGCACACAGGCGACGGATGCCGGGGTGGCATGGGGCAGGAGTGCTCGGACGTGCGCGCAGCGAGGCGCTCGGAAGAGGTCGCTCATGTCCGCCGAGATCGTCCCTCTCGAAACCGTCGCTCTCGCCGCCACGGCGGTCTCCGTCGGTGCGATCCACACGCTGCTCGGGCCGGACCACTACGTGCCCTTCGCGGCGATGTCGCACGCGGGCGGCTGGTCGGCGGGCAAGACGCTCCGGGTGACGGTGGCCTGCGGCCTGGGGCATGTGGCCGGCTCCGTCGCGCTCGGACTCCTCGGGCTCGCGGTCGGCGTGGCCGTGCTGAAGCTGGAACTCGTGGAGGCGATCAGGGCTGACGTGGCCGGCTGGATGCTCGTGGCGTTCGGAGCCGCCTATCTCGCCTGGGGGCTCGTCTCGGCCGTGCGGCAGCATGGTCACGTGCATCCGGAAGGCGATGCCGATGCAGCCACCGCGAACGCCGGCGTCTGGACCCCCTGGCTCCTGTTTCTCGTCTTCGTGTTCGGCCCCTGCGAGCCGCTGATCCCGCTGCTCATCTACCCGGCTGCGCGGGCCAACGGCTTTGCCGTCGCGGCGGTCGTCGCGGCGGTCGCCGCGGCCACGGGGGGCACGAGGGTGGTGGCGGTGTTGGCGATGCGGTATGGCGCGGCGGTCGCGCGGGTGCCGCGGCTGGAACGGTTTTCCAACGCACTGGCCGGCCTGGCGATTCTCGCCTGTGGCCTGCTCGTGAAGCTGGGATTGTGATTCGACACAAGGGAAGGAGGCGATCATGGCCACGCTCCTCTGGCTGCAGGGGGGTGCCTGCAGCGGCAACACGATGTCGTTCCTCAATGCCGAGGAGCCGAGTGCCTGCGACCTCGTGACCGACTTTGGCATCGACGTGCTCTGGCACCCGTCGCTCGGCCTCGAACTGGGCGACCAGGTGAAGGCCCTTCTGGACGACGTCGTGTCGGGCCGGCGGCCGCTCGACATCTTCGTGTTCGAGGGCACCGTGATCCGGGCGCCCCACGGCACGGGCCGGTTCAACATGTTCGCGGACCGCCCGATGAAGGATTGGGTTGCCGAGATCGCGGGCGTGGCGAATGCCGTCGTCGCCCTCGGCGACTGCGCTTGCTGGGGCGGCATCCCCGCGACGGCCCCGAATCCTTCCGACAGCATCGGCCTGCAATACCTCAAGCGGAACCGCGGCGGCTATCTCGGCGAGAACTTCCGCTCCAAGTGGGGCCTGCCGGTGATCAACATCTCCGGCTGCCCGGCCCATCCCGACTGGGTGACGCAGATCCTGGTGGCGATCGCCAGCGGCCGGGCGAAGGACGTGGCCCTCGACGACCTGCAGCGGCCGCAGACCTTCTTCACGACGTTCACGCAAACCGGCTGCACGCGGGTGCAGTTCTACGAATACAAGCAGGACACCCGGGAGTTCGGCCAGGGCACGCGGAACGGCTGCCTGTTCTACGAGTTCGGCTGCCGCGGGCCGATGACCCATTCGTCGTGCAACAAGATTCTCTGGAACCGGCAGTCGTCGAAGACCCGCGCGGGCATGCCCTGCCTGGGCTGCACCGAGCCGGAGTTTCCGTTCTACGACCTGATGCCGGGCACCGTGTTCAAGACGCAGAAGATCGCCGGCGTGATCCCGAAGGACCACCAGACCGGCACGGGCCAGCTCACGTATCTGGCCCACGCCGCAGTCGCGAAGCTCGCGGCGCCGGACTGGACGAAGGAAGACCTCTTCGTGGTGTGACCCCGCCGTCCCCCTCTGGAGTGCACTCATGGCCACCGTGGCAGCCGAACCGAAGGCGATGCGGATCAGTCCGCTGGGCAGGGTCGAGGGGGATCTCGACCTCCGCATCGAGGTGACCGATGGCGTCGTCACCAATGCCTGGACCGAGGCGAGCATGTTTCGCGGTTTCGAGATCATCCTCCGCGGCAAGGATCCGCAGGCCGGGCTCGTGGTCACGCCACGGATCTGCGGCATCTGCGGCGGCAGCCATCTCTACAAGGCCTGCTACGCGCTCGACACCGCTTGGCGGACGCTCGTGCCGCGCAACGCCACGCTCATCCGCAACATCTGCCAGGCCTGCGAGACGCTGCAGTCGATCCCGCGGTGGTTCTACGCCCTCTTCGCCATCGATCTGACGAACAAGAACTACGCCCACGCGCCGGACTACGCCGAGGCGGTGAAGCGTTTCACTCCGTTCACGGGCACGAGCTACGAGCGGGGCGTAACGCTCTCGGGCAAGCCGGTGGAGGTGTATGCGATCTTCGGCGGCCAGTGGCCGC
This sequence comes from Planctomycetaceae bacterium, assembly GCA_046094845.1. Classification (GTDB taxonomy): domain Bacteria; phylum Planctomycetota; class Planctomycetia; order Pirellulales; family UBA1268; genus QWPN01. The sequence continues at coordinate 3,208 of JBJTIE010000231.1, forward strand.
ATTCGAGCTTCATGGTGCCCGGCGGCGTGATGTGCGGGCCCACGCTCTCCGACGTCACGCGGGCCACGGCGATCCTCGACCATTGGAAGCGGGAGTGGCTGGAGGCCCACTGGCTCGGCTGCTCCGTCGAGCGGTGGCTCGAAAACAAATCGTGGGACGACGTGCTCGCCTGGGCCGAGGAGAACGAGAGCCAGCGAAACTCCGACTGTGGTCTGTTTCTCCGACACGGGCGGGTGATCGGCCTCGACCGGTTCGGCTTCGGCTGCGGCACGTTCCTCGCCACCGGCACCTATTTCAAGCCCGACCTCTACGAGCACCCGACGATCGAAGGCCGCAACGACGCCCTCATCAATCGCTCCGGCGTCTACGCCGGCGGTCAGTTCCACGACTTCGACCAGCTCCATGTGCGGGAGAGCACGGCCCACTCGTTCTATCGTGGCGACACCTATCTGCATCCGTGGGACGGCCAGACCGACCCGATCGATCCGGCCGAGGGGCACACGCAGGGGAAGTACAGCTGGGCGAAGAGCCCGCGGTACGAGATTCCCGGTCAGGGGGCGACGCCGCTGGAGGCGGGGCCGCTGGCCCGGCAGGTGATCGCGGGCCGGCCCGGTGCGGCGGCCCACCAGGATCACGATCCGCTCTTCCTCGACGCCGTGCAGAAGGTCGGGCCGAGCGTGCTCGTCCGCGTAATGGCGCGGATGCACGAGGCCTGCAAGTACATCACGCTCGTGGAGCGGTGGCTCGGCGAGCTCGACCTGCACGCCGACTTCTATGCCAAGCCGGTCGAGCATGCCTCGGGCCGCGGCTTCGGCTCGACCGAGGCCGCCCGCGGCGCCCTCTCCGACTGGATCGTGATCGACGAGGGCAGGATCGCCAACTACCAGGTGATCACGCCCACCGCCTGGAACATCGGCCCGCAGGACGCCCACGACGTGCACGGCCCGATGGAGCAGTCGTTCATCGGCGCCCCCGTGCACGATCCGGACGACCCGGTGGAAATGGGGCACGTGGCCCGCTCGTACGACTCGTGTCTCGTGTGCACGGTGCATGCCTATGACGGCAAGACGGGGCGTGAGCTGTCGCGGTTTCGGATCGGCGCGGGCACATGAACGACGGACGGACTCGCACGCTCGTGATCGGCTGCGGCAACCTCCTGCGGGGCGACGACGCGGCGGGGCCGGTGCTCGTCCGCCGGCTGTGGGAGCGCGGGCTGCGTGACGGCGTCGAGTGTGCCGATGGGGGCACCGGCGGCATGGATGTGGCGTTTCAGATGCGCGGCTGCGATCACGTGATTCTGGTGGATGCTTGTCGGCGCGAGTGTGATGGGGAGGCGGCCGAGGAGAGAGGCGAGGAGGCGGCCGAACTGAGGGGTGCCGGCTTCGGGGGCGGCAACTGTCTCGTCGCGGTGGACCTCGAAGACTCGGTCCAAATGCTCCTCGAGCAGTCGCCGACCCCCTTGCCTCCCGTGGGGGCGGCGGGGCTGCGCCACGCTCGTGCTGCTATTTATGAAGTGCCCGGGGAAGAGGTGGAGAGTCTGCCGCCGCTGGACGGGGTCAATTTGCATGCGTTTCGGTGGGATCATGCGATTGCGTTTGGACGCTGGCTGCTGAAGGAGGAGTATCCGCGGAAGGTGACGGCGTTCTTGATCGAGGCGGAGGCGTTCGAGCCGGGAGCGGCGCTTTCGCCGGCGGTCGATTGGGCGGTGGATGAGCTTGTCGAGTTGCTGGCGGTTCGGCTCGAGTTGCCGTCGGAGGAGCCGACGCGGGCTGTCGTACGGCTGCGCGACCGGCTGCGGGTCGAGACTACGCCGCGGGATCCGCTGCATCGGGCGGAGTTGCTCACGCAGTTGGGCGAGGCGCTCCAGGAGGTGGGGAGTGGCGGCAGTCGCGGGACGCTGTTGGAAGCCGTGCGGTGCTATCAGCAGGCGCTGCAACTGGGCGTGACGCTCGAAGGACACCCAGTGTGGTTCGCGCGGCTGCAGAGCAACCTGGGCCTCGCCTACCTCTCGATGCCGACCCGCGAGGCGAGCGATCAGCTGCGGGTGGGGATTGCGGTGCAGGCGTTTCGCAGGGCGGTCGAGGCGCTCGACCGTGACCAGGAGCCGGGGCTCTGGGCGAGCGTGACGATGAACCTGGCGAATGCACTGCAGTATCTGCCCTCGTCGCATCCGGCGGAGAACCTCGCGCGGGCGGTGGCTGTCTATGACGACGTGCTCGCCGTGCGTACGGCCGATCGCGATCCGGTAGGGCACGCGCGGGCCGTCTTGAATCAGGCCAATGCGCTGGCTCACCTCGGCCGGTTCGATGCGGCGGCTGACAAGCTTACGACGGCCGCGGCGATCTTCGCGGCCCACGGCTGCGCGGACGAACTCGCGGCGGTTGCGGAACTCACGCAGGAGATCGACCAGACGGGGGTGATCCCATGACTGCCTGTGCAGTCAGTGCGACCACCGCTCCGCCGCGCCGCGCGGCATGGCGGCCCGCCTGCTGGCTCGGCGCACCGGCCCCGGGCGGGCTCGCGCTGCCGGCGGCACGCCCCACGGCGAGCCAGCTGTACGCGCCGCGAGGTGTGTGGCTCGACGACGAGCAGCTCGTCGTCTGCGATTCGGGAAATCATCGCGTGCTCCTCTGGCACGACCTGCCGGGCGACGACCAAGCTGCGGCCGATGTCGTACTCGGTCAGGCGTCGTTCACGGCGGAGGCGCCTGCGGCGGCGGGCCGCGGTCCGGCCAACGGCCTGCACCTGCCAACGGGCGTGGTCGTGGCCGCGGGGCGGCTGATGGTGGCCGATGCGTGGCATCATCGGATTCTCGTGTGGAACGAGGTGCCGCGGGAGTCCGACAGGCCGCCCGATTGGTGCCTCGGCCAGGTTTCGCTGGAGGCGGTAGATCGCAACCGCGGCGGAAGGGTCGCAGCCGATGCGCTCTGTTGGCCCTACGGCGTGGCGTGGATCGGCGGCCGGCTGCATGTGGCTGACACGGGCAATCGTCGCGTGCTGATCTGGAACGGGCTGCCCGACCACGACTGCCCAGCCGACGTCGTGCTCGGCCAGCCCGGCATGACCTCCGCCGCCGAGAACCGCGGCGGCCCGCCGGGGCCCGATTCGTTTCGCTGGCCGCATGCGATCGCCGGCAGCGCGGAGCGGCTGTTCGTGGCCGACGCGGGGGATCATCGGGTGCTGTCGTGGGCGGGACAGCCCGAGGCCGACGGGCCGGCTGATTGTGTACTCGGCCAGTCCGACTTCACGACGACGACGGAACTGCCTCACCGGCCGCAGGGCCCGACACGCCTCCGGTTTCCGTACGGGATCTCTCAGGCCGACGATCTGCTCGCCGTCGCCGACACGGCGAACAACCGCGTGCTGCTCTGGCCCCTGCCGCTCGACGAGGCTGCCGGGCCTCCAGCAGCCTCCGTGCTTGGCCAGGATGACTTCGAAGCGAGCGGTGAGAACCGCTGGCGGGCCGTCACCGCCGACTCGCTCTGCTGGCCGTACGGCGTCTGCCTGCATCGCTCCGCGGTTGACGGCATGTTGCATCTCGCCGTAGCCGATTCGGGAAACAATCGCGTGACGATCTGGAAAAAGGTGCCAGCCACCAAATCTGGGCAATCTATGGAGTCGATTAGCCGGCCCACGACGCTCGCTGCTCGACACGGGGCCGCCCCCGCGGCCGCAGCGTTGCCTCAAGATCCAGTTGGCTGGCGATCCGCTTGACCCATGCATCACTTCCGAACGGCCGCCCACGTGTCGCGCAGATGCGCAAGTCCGCCAGTTCGCCCTCGGTCTGTGGCGCATTTACCCATTCGAGCCATTGTTGACTGTGTCGGGACTGATCATGCGAAATAGACCACGACGCCAGAGGAAGGGGGTTGACTTCGGAGGGCTGGCCGAGGCTCGACCAGCGCCAGTCTTCGGCACGCGTGACAAGATTCGCCCGCAGCGGATTTCGTTCCACGTAGCGAATGACGGTGCGGAAATACTGATCCGTCTGGATAGGAAACGACTTAAATCGGCCTTGGTAGAGATGGCCTTGTCCCACTTCGTCGTGCGCGTGCTTCCATCGCTTGACGTGGAGGTTCGAGAGATGTTGCACGAAGGACGACAGTTGGCCGTCTTGCTCGGGCCACACCACCATGTGCCAGTGGTTCGGCATGACGCAATAGGCACAGATTCGCATGGGCCTGGTCCGCAGGGTTTCTGCCACGGTGTCGATGAAAGCCGCGTAGTCGCGGGGCGACTGGAAGATGGAGCGTCGCCCGACGGCACGATTCAGCACGTGGAATGGGATGCCGCCAGGGGCAGATCGGTTAGCACGAGACATATACGTATGTATACATTCCGCGGCTGCGGTGTCAAATTGCCTAGGTTGCCTAGATTTGGTGGCTGGCACCTTTTTGCAGGAGGGTGAGCGATGTGTCTGGCCGTGCCAGGACAGGTCGAGGCGATCCGCGACGAGAACGGCGTGCGGATGGGGCGTGTGAACTTCGGCGGCGTCGTGAAAGATGTCTGCCTCGCCTATCTGCCCGACGTCGCCGTGGGCGACTTCACGATCGTGCACGTCGGCTTCGCATTGAGCCGGATCGACGAGTGTTCGGCCCGTGAAACGCTCCGCACGTTCACCGAGTTGGGCCTGCTCGACGAGGAACTCGCCGAGTTGCGGGCGACCGACTCGATCGCGAAAGACCTGACGCCGTGAAACACCTCACTGAATACCGGGATGCGGCGACCGCACGGCGGCTGGCGGCCGAGATCGGCCGGAGCGTGAGTCGCCGCTGGGCGATCATGGAGGTGTGCGGCGGCCAGACGCACTCGATCATCCGCAACGGGATCGACGAGATCCTGCCCTCCGAGGTGGAGCTGATCCACGGCCCCGGCTGCCCCGTGTGTGTGACGCCCGTGGAAACGATCGACCGGGCGCTGGCGATCGCGCGGCGTCCCGAGGTGATCTTCTGCTCGTTCGGCGACATGCTTCGCGTGCCGGGCTCGCACGACGATCTGTTTCGCGTCAAGGCGGCGGGAGGCGACGTGCGGGTGGTGTATTCGCCGCTTGACGCCGTGGCGATCGCCCGGTCGCATCCCGATCGTGAGGTCGTGTTTCTGGCGATCGGGTTCGAGACTACGGCGCCGGCCAATGCCATGTCTGTGAAGGTGGCGCGGGCCGCGGGCCTGCGGAACTTTTCACTGCTCGTGTCGCACGTGCTCGTGCCGCCGGCGCTCCAGGCGATCATGCAGAGCCCCGGCAATCGCGTGCAGGCATTTCTGGCCGCGGGGCACGTCTGCAGCGTGATGGGCACCAGGCAGTATCCACCGGTCGCGGCTCGATTCGGCGTGCCGATCGTGGTGACGGGCTTCGAGCCGCTCGATCTCCTGGAGGGGGTTCGCCGCGCGGTCGTGCAGTTGGAGGCGGGCCGGGCCGAGTTGGACAACGCCTACTCGCGGGTCGTCACGGAGCGGGGCAACGAGGCGGCTCAGGCGGTGCTCGCGGAGGTGTTCGAGCCGGTCGATCGTGCGTGGCGGGGGATCGGCACGATTCCGGCCAGCGGCTGGCGGCTGGCCCGTGGGTATCGCGAGTTCGATGCGGAGGAGCGATTCGCAGTGGCCGAGATTCACGCGGCGGAGTCGCCCCTCTGCCGGGCCGGGGATGTGCTCAAGGGGGCGCTCAAGCCGAACCAGTGCCCGGCCTTCGGCCACGAGTGCACACCGCGAACGCCGCTCGGAGCGACGATGGTGTCGGGTGAAGGCGCCTGCGCGGCCTACTTCAACGCCGGGAGGCTTGCGTGCGCATCGAGCAGTCCCTGAACGCCACGACGATCGCCCCCGATTTCTCGCGAATGGCCTGCCCGGCACCGCTGCGGGGCGGAGACTGCGTCGTGCTCGGCCACGGCGGGGGCGGGCAGCTCTCGCGGGAGCTTGTCGAGGGCCTGTTCGTGCCGGCGTTCGGCAGCCCCACGCTCGCGCGACTCGGGGATTCGAGCGTGCTCGACCTGAACGGCGCGTTCGCAACCGGTGGCCGGCTCGCGTTCTCGACCGACTCCTACGTGGTGCGGCCGCTGTTCTTCCCCGGGGGCTCGATCGGCGATCTCGCCGTGAACGGCACGGTGAACGACCTGGCGATGAGCGGGGCTCGGCCGGTCGCGTTGAGCGCTGCGTTCATCATCGAAGAGGGGTTTGCGATCGGGGAGCTGACGCGGGTGGTCGAGGCCATGGCCGCGGCTGCGCGGCGGGCCGGTGTGGAGATCGTGACGGGCGACACGAAGGTGGTGGAGCGGGGGCATAATGACGGTTGCTACGTCAACACCGCGGGGATCGGCGTCGTGCCGGCGGGCATCGCCCTCGGCCCCGAGCGGATCCGGGCGGGGGACGCCGTGCTCGTGAGCGGCACGCTCGCGGATCACGGCATGGCGATCATGAGCATTCGCGAGGGGCTGGGGTTCGACGCGGAAATCGTGAGCGACACCGTCCCGCTGCATGACCTGGTAGCCACCCTGCTCGCCGCCTGCCCGAACGTGCGCATGCTTCGCGACCCGACCCGCGGCGGCGTGGCCACGAGCCTCAACGAGATCGCGGGACAGGCCCGGCTCGGCATCGAGATCGACGAGGGGGGGATTCCGGTGGCCCCGGCGGTGGCCGGCGCGTGCGAGATCCTCGGACTCGATCCGCTGCTCGTGGCCAACGAGGGCAAGCTGCTGGCGGTCGTGCCGGAAGACGTCGCACCAACGGCCGTCGCGGCGCTGCGTTCGCACGAGCATGGGCGGCAGGCGGCGGTGCTCGGCCGAGTGGTCGATCGGCATCCGGGCAGGGTGGTGATGCGAACGGCGATCGGTGGCAGCCGCGTGATTCCGATGCCGATCGGCGAGCAACTGCCCAGGATTTGTTGAACTGCCGGCGCCTACAATCCGATCCAATTGGTACAGTTTGCCACGCGGCGTCTTCCACGGGCTCGTTTTAACTCACAGAGGTGACCTTTATGGCCAAGGCTTCCGTCGATGGTTTCGATCTCAAGACGATTCGGGCGATGCTGACCGCCGCCGAGCGCAAGGTTTTCGACTCGAGCATCGGCAAGGAGATCACCGCGGCGGGCCGAGCGGAACTGCAGGCGGCGATCGGCCATGCCCGCACGCTCCGCGACAAGTGGCGAGACCTCTATGCCCAGCAGACGCGGACCACGAAGCGGACGCCGAAGGCCGGCACGGGTGCCAACGACCGCAGCCGCGAGAAGTCGGAACTCTTTGCGGGGGCGCTCGAGCGGCTGGAGGCCAGACTCGCGGAGGTCGGCGCGGTCGTGAAGACGGCTGCGAAGAAGGCGGGCAAGGCGGCGACGGCCGCGACCAAGGCGGCGAAGAAGGCCGTGGCCGCGCCGGCTGCGAAGAAGGGAGCCAATCTGAAGGCGGCCCGTTCGACGCCGAAGAAGGTGCGGACAGCGGCCCACCGCGCGACGCGGGCCGGCGTGAAGGCCGAACTCAAGCAGGTGGCGGCGAAGAAGACGAGCCGACGGTAGATCGGGGCTCGGCCCGTCGTCCGCACACTCCGTGTGCGGTTGGAGGTTGGGAGGCCAAGGGGCCGAGCTACTCGTCGGTAGGGTTGCATGCCCGCAGAAAAATAGTGCGGGTCTGCGGTATTCGTACCGTGGGCCGCATGCGGAGCATGTGGACTACGGCGCACATTCGAGGGCGATGGCGGGGATTGCCTCGTCGTCGCTCTCGGCTGTTTCGCTCTCCCACGACGGGGCGGCCGGTGTCGTGTCGACCTCGCCGGCCTTCATCCGACCGGCCACATGGCCCGCCGCGAGCGCGCCCGCGTACACCGGCAGGGCGATCGGGCCGCTGAAGAGGTTCGCCACGTTGCCGCCCAGGTACGTGCCGTAGGCCGGGTAGAGGATGCGGTAGCTCTCCTGCGAGAGCTGCGGGTCTTCCTGCTGCTGCACATAGGCGAGGGCGTCCCCCGGCAAGATCGCCTCCTCGGTCCGAGGCGACACCGCATGGTTGTCCACCCGGCGGTCCCAGAGGATGAGTTTCCCCGGAATGCCGAACACCCAGCCGAGACCGCCAAGGATCGGCCGCTTCGTGCCCCGCTCGATCTGATTGTCACGGGTGGCTTCCACGAGTCACCGGTCACGTTACGGCGGTCGATCGCTATCCAAACCGTGCGATCATCCCCTACACTCCCCGCTTCGCCGGGCTTGCCCGGCTTTTTCGCTCAGCTTCAGAAAGGAACACGCATGGGACTGTTCAAGGAATTCCGCGACTTCGCGATGAAGGGCAACGTGATCGACCTCGCCGTCGGTGTGGTGATCGGTGCCGCCTTCGGCAAGATCATCGGGTCGCTCGTGTCGAACATCATCATGCCGCCGCTCAACCTGCTCACGAGCCGCTACGGCGTGAACTTCAGCGACCTCGCCTACCGAATCCGCACCAACGCGCCGAAGCTGAATGCCGACGGCACAAAGGTGCTCGAGGACGGCAAGGAAGTGCTCGTCTTCCAGGACTATCCGATCCTCAACTACGGGCCGTTCATCCAGTCGGTGGTCGATTTCTTGCTGGTCGCCGCCGCGCTGTTCCTGGTCATCAAGCTCATGAACACCGCCAAGGCGAAGTTCGAGGAGAAGAAGGCCGAGGAAGCTCCCGCGACGCCGGAAGATGTCCTCTTGCTGCGCGAGATTCGCGACTCGCTGTCGAAGCGGTAGCGTCGTTCCGGCTTGACCGCCGGCGGATAATGACGTGAAGCACATTCCGCGCATGGACGGGCGCGACTCCGAGGAGCCCCGTCCATGGCGGATGCGATCGCGGCGCACGCCGTCGTGCCCAACATGCCTGATTACGAGCAGGCATGTCGAGAGTTTTCGTGGGCCGAGGCGCGGCGGCAGCTCGACGGCCTGCCGGGGGGGCGCGGGCTGAATATCGCGCACGAGTGCGTCGATCGGCACGTGACCGCCGGCCACGGCGGCAAGACGGCGCTCGTGAGCCTGGCCCAGGCGGGGCGGCGGCGGGTGATCACGTTCGCGGCGCTCAAGCGCGACTCCAACCGGTTCGCCAACGTGCTCGTGGGGCTGGGCATCCAGCCCGGAGACCGGGTGTTCGCGATCGCGGGCCGGATTCCCGAGTTGATCGTGGCGGCGCTCGGCACGCTCAAGGCCCGGGGCGTGTTCGCGCCGCTCTTCTCGGCCTTCGGCCCGGAGCCGCTCGCGGCCCGGATCGCGATCGGCCGGCCGCGGGTGATCGTCACGACGCAGACCCTCCACCGCCAGAAGCTCGCCGCCATCCTGGCAGACTGCCCGAGCGTGGAGCAGGTGATCGTGATCCGCGACGAGGAGCCGCCGCTGCCTCCCGGCGTGGTCAGCTACGAGGCGGCCGTCGGCGCCGCGTCGTCGGCGTTTCAGATCGGGCCGACGAGTCCCGACGCCCCGGCGCTCCTCCACTTCACGAGCGGCACGACCGGCACGCCCAAGGGCGCTCTGCATGTGCACGAGGCCGTCGTGGCCCACCACGCCACGGGCCGGCTCGCCCTCGACCTCCATCCCGACGACGTCTTTTGGTGCACCGCCGATCCCGGCTGGGTGACCGGCACGTCGTATGGCATCGTCGCGCCGCTCGCCTGTGGCGTGACGAGCGTGCTCGACGAGGGGGATTTCGACGCCGTCCGCTGGTATCGGATCCTCGCCGCCGAAGGGGTCAGCGTGTGGTACACGGCCCCGACCGCGATCCGGATGATGATGCGGCTGGGCGCCGAGGCAGCCCGGCAATTCGACACGAGCCGGCTGCGGTTCCTCGCGAGCGTGGGCGAGCCGCTCGCCGCGGAAGCCGTGGCCTGGGGGAGCAAGGCGTTCGGTCTGCCCTTCCACGACAACTGGTGGCAGACCGAGACCGGCGGGATCATGATCGCCAACTATCTCTCCCAGGAGATTCGTCCCGGCTCGATGGGCCGCCCGCTACCGGGCATCGAGGCGGCCGTCGTGGAGCGGACGCCGGCGGGGCGGGTGCGGGAGTTGCCTCCGGGCGAGCAGGGGGAGATCGCGCTGCGGCCCGGCTGGCCGTCGATGTTTCGCGAGTACTGCGGCGCTCCCGACCGCTACCGAGCCTGCTTTGCCGACGGCTGGTATCTGACGGGCGATCTTGCCCGCCGTGACGAGGACGGCTACTTCTGGTTCGTGGGACGGAAGGACGACGTGATCAAGACGTCGGGCCACCTCGTGGGGCCGTTCGAGGTGGAGAGCGTGCTGCTCGAGCACGAGGCGGTGGCCGAGGCCGGCGTGATCGGCACGCCCGACCCGGCAGCCTACGAGATCGTGAAGGCGTTCATTGCCTTGAAGCCAGGTTTCACAGGAGACGACGCCCTGCGGCGAAGCATTCTCGGCCATGCGCGGAAGCGGCTCGGGGCCGTGGTGGCGCCGAAGGAGATCGCGTTCGTGGCCGATCTGCCGCGCACCCGCAGCGGCAAGATCATGCGGCGGCTGCTCAAGGCCCGCGCGCTCGGCCTGCCGGAAGGGGATCTTTCGGCGCTCGAGACGCCGGCACCAACCGCGGGGCCTCGATCATGATCGACTCCGATCACGCCCTGATGCTCCTTGGGCAGATGCTGCTCGTGCGGCGGTTCGAGGAGCGGAGTGCCGAGGAGTACCAGCAGGGAACCATCCGCGGCTTCCTGCACCTCGCGATCGGCCAGGAGGCCGTGGCCGTGGGCGCGGCAGCGGCGCTCGGCCGCGACGACCGTGTCGTGGCGGCCTACCGCGAGCACGGCCACGCCCTCGCCCGCGGCACGAGCCCCGCCGCCGTGATGGCGGAGATGTTCGGCAAGGCGACCGGCTGCAGCCGCGGCCGGGGGGGCTCGATGCACCTCTTCGACGTGGCCCACGGCCTCTACGGCGGCAACGCGATCGTGGCCGGAGGGCTGCCGCTGGCCTGCGGCCTCGCGCTCGCCGACCGGATGCAGAAGCGGCCACTCGTGACGGCCTGCTTCTTCGGCGACGGCGCCGTGGCCGAGGGGGAGTTTCACGAGTCGCTGAACCTCGCCGCCCTCTGGCATCTGCCCGTGCTCTTCATCTGTGAGAACAATCTCTATGCGATGGGCACGGCCCTCGAGCGGCATCAGTCGATGACGGATCTGCATCGCAAGGGGGACGCCTATGCGATCGACCACGCCGCCGTGGACGGAATGGACGTGCTCGCCGTCGAGGCGGCGGTGCGGCAGGCAGCCGAGCAGGTGCGGTTCACCGGCCAGCCGTTCTTTCTGGAGGCCCGCACCTATCGCTTCCGGGCCCACTCGATGTACGACGCCGAACTCTATCGGTCGAAGGCCGAGGTGGAGCAGTGGCGGCGGCGCGACCCGCTCGATCTGTTCGTGGCCCGGCTGCGGGAGCAGGGCCGGCTCGACGCCGCGGGGCTCACCCGGCTCACGGCGGAGGCGGAGCGCGTCGTGGACGAGGCCGTGGCGGCGGCGGCGGCCGCGCCGCTCGAGCCGGTGCAGGATCTCTGCCGTGACGTGCTGGCCACGGCGACCGAGGAGGCCGTGCCGTGCCACGACTGACCTACCGCGAGGCGGTGCGGGCGGCGCTCCGCGAGGCGCTCGCAGCCGATAACCGCGTGTTTCTCATGGGGGAAGACGTGGGCCGCTACGGCGGCGCGTATGCCTGCAGCAAGGGGCTGCTCGCGGAGTTCGGCGAGGAGCGAGTGCGGGACGCGCCGCTCTCGGAGGCGGCGTTCGTCGGAGCGGGAATCGGGGCGGCGATCGCCGGCCTGCGGCCGATCGTCGAGGTGATGACGGTGAACTTCAGCCTGCTCGCGCTCGACCAGATCGTGAACAACGCGGCCCTGCTGCGGCACATGAGCGGCGGCCAGATCGGCGTGCCGCTCGTGATCCGGATGGCGACGGGGGCCGGCCGGCAGGTGGCCGCCCAGCATTCGCACAGCCTGGAGGTCTGGTATGCCCACGTGCCGGGGCTCAAGGTGCTCGCCCCGGCCACGGTCACCGACGCCCGGTTCATGCTCGCGGCGGCGCTCGCCGATCCGGATCCCGTGATCCTGTTCGAGCACACGCTCGCCTATCCGCTGGAGGACGAGGTTCCCGCCGATGCTGGCCGAGCGTTCGACGCCTGGCATGCCGCCGTACGGCGGGAGGGGAGCGACGTGAGTCTCGTGACGTCGGGCGGCTCGGTGCCGCGGTGCCTCGCCGCCGCGGAGACGCTCGCCGGCGACGGCATCGCAGCGGAAGTGATCGATCTGCGGGTGCTTCGGCCGCTCGACACCGACGCGGTGCTGCGGTCGGTGGCGAAGACCCGTCGGGCGGTCGTCGTGGACGAGGGCTGGAAGACCTGCGGACTCGCGGCCGAACTGGCGGCGTGCATCGGTGAGCATGCGTTCGGTGAACTCGTGGCGCCGGTCGCTCGTGTGTGCAGCGCCGAGGTGCCGGTGCCCTACGCGCAGCATCTGGAGCAGGCGGCGCTGCCCGGCGTCGCGCGGATCGTCGCGGCCGTGCGGAGGATGATGGCAGCATGACCGCCGCAGCCACCGACTTCCGGATGCCCGTGCTCGGAGCCGACATGCAGGCCGGCACCCTTGTGGCCTGGCGGAAGCGGCCGGGCGACGCGGTGCATCGTGGTGAGATCATCGCCGAAGTCGAGACGGAGAAGGGCGTGATCGACGTCGAGGTGTTTCACGATGGCCTGCTCGACGAGATCGTCGTGCCCGTGGGGCGGAAAGTGCCCGTGGGCACGGTGATCGCCAGATTCACACCCGCCGCTGGGGCGGAGGGGGCCGTCTCGCCGCAGTCGCCGCAACTGGGGGCGGTCGAGGAGCGGCCGCGTGCTGCGGCACCAGCCAAGGAACGACTGCAACGCATGCGGCAGACGATCGCCGCGGCGATGACCCGGTCGAAGCGGGAGATTCCGCATTACTACCTGGCGACGACGCTCGACCTGCACCGGGCGACGGCCTGGCTGGCCGACGTGAATGCCGCGCGGCCGATCGAGACGCGGCTCCTGCCGGGCGTGCTGCTGCTCAAGGCGACGGCGATCGCGCTCCGGACGGTGCCCGAGTTGAATGCCGTCTGGGAGCGGGAGCAGGTCGTGCTCCGCGACACCGTGCATGCGGGCGTGGCGATCTCGCTCCGCGGCGGCGGACTCGTGATCCTCGCCCTGCACGACACGTCGACGCGGAGCCTCGACGACCTGATGGATGGCCTCCGCGACCTTACCGCCCGGGCGCGGGCCGGCCGGATGCGAAGTTCGGAACTCGCCGACTCCACGATCACGGTCACGAGCCTCGGCGACCGGGGTGTGGAGAGCGTGTATGGCGTGATCTATCCGCCGCAGGTGGCGATCGTCGGCTTCGGCACGATTCTCCAGCGGCCGTGGATCGTGGATGGCGACGTGCGGCCGCGGCCGGTGGTGACGGCCACGCTCGCGGCCGATCATCGCGTGAGCGACGGGCATCGTGGCGGGCTGTTTTTGGAGGCGGTGGGCGAGCTGTTGCAGCAGCCGGAGAAACTCTGATGGCCGATGATCCGCGGGTGATCATTCTGGAAGTGCTCGGCGGGATCGCGCCGGAGGCCGATCTGGCCGCAGTGTCGCCGCAGGCGAACCTGCGGCGGGAGCTCGATCTTGACTCGGTCGATTTCCAGAACTTTCTGATCGGGGTGGCGAAGCGGGCGGGGATCGAGATTTCCGAGCGAGATGCTGCGGGGCTCGTGACGCTCGCGGCCTGCGAGGCGTATGTGAGGCACAAGCGGTGAGCGCTTTGTTCGGGGCTGCCCACGCCCCATCGCCGGACGCTCGCTCCGGACATCCTGTCCTTCGCTCGCTCGATGCTGACTGCGCTCCGGCATCCTGCCTGCGCTGGTCAGCAACGCCGGCTCCCGGGGCATGGGCAGCCCCTCACGGATTCGTGTTGCCCGCGCGATCCACGACCAGCCGCAGGAAGTGTGTGGCGCAGCTGATGCACGGGTCGTAGCTGCGGATCAGGCGTTCGCAGGCCTGCGTGAGCGTGGCGTCGTCGGCTCCGAGAAGCGGAAGCAGCAGGTCGCGGAGATCGGCCTCGATGTGGGCCTGGTTCTGCGCCGTCGGTGGCACGATCGCGGCGGCTTTCACCAGCCCATCTGCACCGATCTCGTAGCGGTGCCAGAGCAGACCGCGCGGCGCCTCGGTCGCATGACATCCCACGCCGGCCCGGGGCGACCAGCCAACGTGACACGCCCCGACGGCGGCGGGCAGGCTCCGCACGATCGCCGCCGCCTCCTCGAACGCCGTCGCCAGTTCGATGCAGCGGGCCACGATGCTCATGAATGGATTCGTGAGCGGCAGCGGGTGGCCGCAGCTCTCCGCGACCGCGCGGGCCGCGGGCGGGAGCCGGTCGTGGCAGAGGGTGAGCCGGGCGATCGGGCCGACGAGGTAGGGCTGCTCGTCAGGCAGGAGCACGCTCTGTAGCGCCGTGCTCCACGGGACCTGCCGCTCGCTGACGTGTTCCAAAAAATCGCCGGCGTCGAAGTCGAGGCCACACGACGACACGATCCGCCCCTCGTTGAGCGGATACTCCGCCGGGTGTGAGACCGCCATGCAGTGATATCCGCGGGTGAGCGCTGGGAACTCAAAACGGCTCACTTCGTGGACGAGGTCGAGGCAGTAGCCGAGACCCCATTCGAGGTCGGGGCGGAGTTCGCGGATCGCCGCAGCGGAGGGCGCCCGGTGAAAGCCCCCCACGGCGACGTTGATCGGATGCACCGCACGGCCGCCCAGCACCTCGATCATCCGGCTGCCGATGCTCTTGAGCCGCATGCCTGACTCGACGAGTTTCGGCCGCTGCTCGGCCAGCGTGAAGCCGCTCTCACAGCCGAAGAAGTCGGGGGCGTGGAGCAGGTGGACGTGGAGGGCATGGCTCTGAATCCATTCGCCGCAGCCGAGCAGGCGGCGGAGCATGCGGATCGGCGGTGTGATCTCGATGCCGAGGGCCTGCTCGAGCGCATGGCAGGCGGTCAGTTGATAGGCGACGGGGCAGATGCCGCAGATTCGGGCCACGATGTCGGGCACTTCACGGATCTCGCGGCCGACGACGAGCTTCTCGAAGAACCGCGGCGGCTCGTAGATGTCGAGGGCCGCGACGCATGACGGAGATCCGCCGGCTCGACGTGAAGGCGCTCTCCCGCGTGGAGGGCGAGGGGGCGCTGCGGGTCCGCGTCCGTGGCGACACGGTGGAGATCGCGGCCCTCG
>JBJTIE010000232.1:0-7179 GCA_046094845.1 Planctomycetaceae bacterium
CACTAGCCGACATCTACCCCCACCGCCGCATCGAACCGCGGCTCGACAACTTCGGCATCGCCCTGCTCTCGCGGTGGCCGCTCATCGAGCCGCAGATCGTCGATTTCGGCGACACGGGCTATCCGAGCATCGTGGCCGACATCGATCGGCCGGCAGGCCGCTTCCGCTGCATCGCCACGCACCCCTATCCCCCCTACAGCCGAACGAGCAGCCAGATGCTCGTCCGCAGCCTGCATGCCACCGCCGCGGCGGCCTCCCGCTCGCCCGTGCCCTGCCTCGTGGCCGGGGACTTCAACGCCACGCCCTGGTCGGCGGGCTTCCGCGCGTTCGTTGCCGGAAGCGGCCTCCGCGACACGGCCCTCGGCCGTGGCGTGCAGTCGAGCTGGAACGCCCGCAGGCTGTTCGTGCGAATTCCGATCGACCACATCTTCGCCCCGCCGAGCGCGACGGTGGTCCGCCGCACGATCGGCCCGGACGTCGGCTCCGACCACTTCCCCGTCGAAGCCGAGTTGCTGCTACCTGGCCAGTAACCACGGGCGTCGCAATCGCATCCACCGTAGTCCACATGCTCCGCAAGTGGCCCACGGTCGGAGTCTGCGGACCACGGCGCCGTTCGCTTTCTACCGGTCATGCCGGTTGCACCGCGCCGCAGGTACCGAATTGGCAACCCTGTCGCCCTGCGGCGACTTTGACGTCGCCTTCCTGCGACCTATGCATGTGTGCCCCAGGAAACGCACCATGCCCGTCGGACCTCGTCTCGCGTCATCTCCCCCTTCCACCGGACGCATCCTCGTCGTCGATGACGACCGCCGTTCGGCCTCGGGGCTCGCCCAGTGGCTGTGCAGCCTCGGCCACCATGCGTCTGCGGCCGGAAGCGTCACGGAAGCCCTGCAGACGCTCGGCCGCGGCCCCTGCGACGTCTGCATCGTCGACGCCACCCTGCCCGACGCCGGCGCGGTTCGTGTCGCGCAGGCCGTCCGAGCCGCGAACGCCGCCGCCGCCCTCGTCGCCCTCGTCATCCCCGGGGCCGACCTCCCGTCCACGCTCGCCCCCCTGCGGCCCGACGCGCTCGTGCCCCAGCCGGCCGCGGATGCCGACATGCTCACCGCCCTCGCCGCCGCCCGCGCCGCTGCCGCCGCCCGGGCGGCCGCCATCACGACCTGCCCCGTCCTCGGCGCTCATCCCTCGATCCATCGCGTGCTCGACGTGGTCGATCGCATCGCAGGCACCCCCGCCACGGTGCTCGTCACGGGCGAGAGCGGCACCGGCAAGTCGCTCCTCGCACGGCGGATCCACGACCGCAGCGGCCGCACCGGCCGATTCGTCGAGGTGGCCTGCGGCAGCTTGAGCGAAACGCTCCTGGAAAGCGAGTTGTTCGGTCACGTGGCCGGCGCGTTCACGGGCGCCACGAGCGACCGCAGCGGCCGGTTCCTGCAGGCCGACGGCGGCACGCTCTTCCTCGATGAGATCGCAACCGCCTCGCCGGCCCTGCAGGTCAAGCTCCTGCGGGTCCTCCAGCAGATGGAGTTCGAGCCGGTGGGTGGCTCACACACGCAATCGGTCGATGCCCGCATCGTGCTGGCGACCAACGACGACCTCGGGCAGCTCGTCGCCGCCGGCCGGTTTCGGGAAGACCTCTTCTGGCGAATCAACGTGGTCACGCTCGAGATGCCTCCGCTCCGCGACCGCGCGAGCGACATCCCGGCGCTCGCCGCACACTTCCTCGCCCGCGCCGCGGCGCAGGCGGGCCGCCTCGTCACGGGCTTCACGGCCGAAGCGGCCGAGGCCCTGGCGCAGCACGCGTGGCCCGGCAACGTCCGCGAACTCGAGCATGCGGTGGAGCGAGGGGTGTTTCTCGGCCGTGGGTCGCTCGTGGAACTCGTCGATCTGCCGCCGTCGGTGGCTGCCGCCCACGGTCGGGCGGTCTGCACCGAAGCCGCTCCGCTCAAGCGGGCGCTGGCGGCGCCGGAGCGGCAGCTGATCATCGACGCGCTCGAGAAGTCGGGCTGGCGCCGCGACGCCGCGGCGAAGGCCCTCGGCATCAACCGCACCACGCTCTACAAGAAGCTCAAGCGGCTCGGCATGGATCTCGCGACCCTCGCGCCGACGTCGTAGCTCTACTTGCTTTCCTCATCGCTGTTCACATCCCCGAGATTCACCGCGTCGGCGATCCGGTCGGCGGCGGGGCCGAGCAGGATCTCTCGGTTCTCGAACAGCGCGTCGGGATCCTGATCGAGCATCCGGATCCGCCGCTTGCGGAACGAGAAGAACGCGATCACGGCCAGGGCCACCAGCGCCACCAGGATCGCCACCACCGTGAAGCCCCGCTCCATCGACTGGATCAGCCCCGTGATGCGGTCGCCGAAGAGATAGGCGAGCCCGAAGAAGCCGCCGATCACCACCGACGCGCAGACGAAGTCGGCGAACAGGAACCAGCGATACTTCACCCGCAGAATGCCGGCCGTCAGATAGAACGGGCTGCGCAACCCGACGAGAAATCGGGCCACGAAGAAGGCCTTGATGCCGTGCTTGTTGATGAGCGCCTCGATCGTCTGCTCCCGCTCGGGCGTGAGAAAGCCCGACCACCAGGGATGCTCCTTCAGCACCTTCGCGCCGAAGAACCGGCCGATGGCATACATCAGGCTGTCGCCGAGCAGCGCCCCCACGAGGCAGGCCGGCAGGGCGTAATACCAATGCAGCGCCTGGGCCCGGCTGGCCACGCCGGCGGCCACGATCGGCACCTCCTCGGGAATCGGCAGCCCGATGCCGGTGAGAGCGAGAAACACCACGATGCCGAGGTAGGAACCCCGCTCGAACCAGTCAAACATGGATGCAGTGGATGGCGGGGGCGATGTCCGGTGGTGAGAGTCGGGGAAGTCTACCTGACCCCGCGTCCGCGGTCAGTCCACCCGCTCAATCAACGCGTTCTGCGGCGACTTCGACGCCGGCGAGCGTGGCGAGCGTGAGCGAGCCTGTGGCCACGTTGGCCAGCCGCAGCCGCACGGCGCCCGTCGCCGCCCCGGGCAACACGAGCACCGCAGCCACCGGCCCGCCCTCCGGCGCGATTCGCGCGAGCCCCGCCTCGCCCGACACGTAGAGCGCCGTGGCCAACGCATCGGCATCCGCGGCGGCCGGCGCGATCACCGTCGCCGACAGCACCCCCTCCGCGGGTCGGCCAGTGCGCGGGTCGAGGATGTGGCCGAGCCGTTTGCCCCGGTCGATGAAGAACTGCGTTCCCGAGCCACTCGTGCCGAGCGCCTGATTCACGAGCGTGAGTGTGGCGAGACGCTGCGTCGGCCGCAGCGGATGCCGCAGGCCGACCCGCCAGCCGCTCCGGCCCGGCACTGCCGGCCCCTGGATCCCGACCGCCCGCACGCTGCTCGAGCCACCATGCACGAGTACGCTCGGCACGCACCGGTCAACGAGCCGCTCCACGACCCGGTCGATCGCCCAGCCCTTGCCGATCGCCCCCGGATTGAGCTCGATGCCCGGCCGCGTGAACCGCACGAGCCGCGCCGCCGCATCGATCTCCACTCCCTGCATGCCCGAGGCCGCGAGGGCCGCCTCGAGCGCAGCCGGCTCCGGCGTGCGTCCCTGCCGCGCCAAAAACCCCCAGACCCGCGTGAGCGCGCCAGACGCGATGTCGAAGGCCCCGCCGGTCGCGTCGTAAAGCTCCCGCGCCCGCACGAGCAGCGCACACACGTCGTGCGACACGGGCTGCCAGCCGGTCGCGGCCGTCGCGTTCAGCCGCGCCAGTTCGCTCGTGTCGCGATACACGCTCAACCGGTTCTCGATCTCATCGACGAGGTCGAGCGCCTCGAGCCCCAGCTCCGTCGCGTCGGGCACTTCGCCGGCGTTGAACGCCACCTCGAACCGACACGCCATCGCCTCCCGACCCACGACGAGCGTATGCAGATCAAGATCGGTCATTGCGTCACGTCATACGAGGAACAGTCAGCAACGACGTTCAGCATAGCTCGGGCCTACGGTCGCCATACCGTGGGCCGCACACGGAGTGTGCGGACTACGGCGCAGGCGTCCTCGGGCCCGTAGTCCACATGCTCCGCATGTGGCGCACGGTCAAAACACCGCAGGCCCGAGCTATTCCTCAGCAGGTTCACCCACCCCCGGACGAATAGCCAGGCCGCTCGGCACTCACACCCGCTGCCGCACACGGAGTGTGCGGGCTACGGGTACATCCGCAACGAGTCACCGCGGAGCGAGCCCGCGATCGAACGCATCCTGGTCGCGACGGAAGAGGGCGAGCTCGCGTTCGAACCGCTCGAGCGGAATCCGGTAGACGGGCTGCTCGTCGGTGTGCGAGTGGCAGTGGGCCACGAGCAGCCGGTAGAGAAACTTGAACAGCTGTCGCGGCACGCGGAGGCTGCGGAGGCCGTCGATGAGCCGCCGCTGGTCGATGCTCTCGTCGAAGAGCTGGGCGAGCGTGGCCGGGGGCGTTCCCACGCTCGCGGCCTTCACGCGGGTGGAGGCGATATCGTAGAGCGTCTCGCCCGACCATGCGAGCGAGGGCCCGAGGGTTTGGTTGTCGAGCCGGGCCCGCTGGTTGAACTGCTCGTCTTCCCGCTCGATGAACCGGTAGAGCTCGACCGGCAGGAGCAGCTTGAAGCCCATGGCGGTGGACTTCAGAAACTTGTTATCGAGCATCGGCCAGATCACCTGCCGCATCCGGTCGGCCGAGCCGTTGATGAGATGCGGCTCGTCGAGCCGGTCCACGATCACCACGAGGCCCTGGTAGCCGGCGGCCGCGAGGATGCCCTGAAACTTCGCAAGCAGCTCGTAGCGATCGTCGCTGCGGGCATGGGCCGGGAGCGGCTGGCCGGCGAGATCGACCTCGGGGAATCGGGCGAGCGCCCGGGCGAGCTGGCCGACGGTGCGATTGCCCGTCCGCATGCTGCGGACGATCCGCCAGGCGAGCCAGGTGGTGCGGGCCCGCCGCAGCAGTGCCGGGATCCAGGCGCCGGCGGCGAGCAGCCAGGGCCACCACTGTCGCGTCCAGCCCAGCTCACCGCGGACGACCCCGTAGATCACCGCCGCGACGAGCGCGGCCGTGGCGACGCCCGCGAGGGCCTGTGGCCAGAGGGCGAACCAGTTGCGGTAGCCGGTGCGGCTCCGCAGCCGCCGCCATCGCGTGGGAAACGACTCGGCCGTGGACTGGTCGTAGCAGGCGGCGAGCAGGGCGAGGTCGCGAGCCTGCGGCCGCGTGAGCTTCGCCTGCCGGCCCGGCGACTCGGTGAGCTGGGTCACGAGCTGGGTGACGGCGAGCGCGAGGATCGCGTCCATGTGGTCCCAGAGCTTCCACTGGGAGAGCACGCGATCGACGGGGCGGCCGGGGCCGACACGGCTCACGAACCGGTCGAGGAACGGATTGAAGTCGTCGTAGAGCACGACGAACACGGCCGACTCGGGATGGGCCGCGTTGTGCCGTTCGAACTGCCGCACCATCTGCAGCTTGAGCGCCGTCTTCCCGAGCCCTTTTCGCCGAACACGATCGACGTGCTCGGATCTGCCGGATCGCCGTAGATCTTGTCCCACGAGGGATGGAACGTCGTCTCCAGGCAGGTCCGCTTGAAGACGGTGTCGTTCTGTGCGTCTTCCTCGGCGAACGGGTTGCCCGCGATGCCGTGGTGTTCGAGAAAGGCCTGGACTTTCATTTGGCGGCCGCCGGCACCATGCCCTCGACCATCTTCCGAAAGCCGTCGGCGTTGGCCGAGACGGTGGCGGCGGGGCCGTAGAACTTCAGGAACGAACTGCCCCGCTCGGGCACCTCGACGATCGCCGCGAGCATCCGGTAATTCGGCCGCTCGACGGCCTGGCCGCCGGCGAAAGGTCCGCCCGGCATGTCCTTGTAGGTGCCGGGGATATCGACGAGCGTGACGGCACAGCCCCCGACGTTGAGCTTCTTGGCGGATGTCTTGTCCTTGGTGGCACTGCCGTCGGGCTGGGAGAACTGGCCGCACCAACGGTCGATGTTGGCCTGCACGGATCCACCGGCGCCCATCACGGTCATGCGGCCGGGGGCCGCGTCGCCCTCGGCGGCGGGAATCGAAAACTCCGTCTCGATCATGTTCGACTTCGGCTGCACCTGCTTCCAGCCGGCGGGTGCCTGCAGCGAGAGGAAGTCGCCGGCGATCGTGAAGGCGACCGCGCCGTCGGCCACGGCCGGCTGGGCCGCCGCCTCGTGGCTCGTGCAGATGGTCGCCACGAGGCCGGCCGCGAGCAGGGCCGCGCGAGAGATCGTCACGCTGTGTCGAGGATTCATGGGAGGATCGCTCCGGAGGGGTATGGGGGGCGAACGAAAACTCTAGCACAGCCCGGGCCCGTGTTCACCAGCGTCAGCCATTCGTGAACAGGCACTCGGGAAACACGAGCCGGATCGACACCCAGTCGGACCAGCCCTCCCGCCAGACGAGCTCGGCGCCCGTGAGCCCGCCGGCCTCGAGCAGCGATTGCAGTGCCGTGGCCGACATCGGAGCCGAGGCTTCGCCCCCGGGCACGGCCATGCTCCAGTTCAACTCGGGCCGCTCCGCGAGTGCCGGATGCAGCGGCAGTGGAGCGGCCGGTCGTTCCGCGTCCGGTGGTTCGACGGCAGCGGCCACCGAGGCCTCGGCAGTTGGCGCGATCGCAAGGGCCCGGGGCAGCGCTGCGGCCACGGCCGGATCGAGCGACACCACGCGGGCCACCTTGCACTCCGTCGCCCGGCGCCCGCTTCTCGTGGCCATGGTCCCGTCGGCCCGCGGAATCCGAAACCGCGCCTGGCACTCCGGGCAGATTCCCTTCCGGCCGGCGAGTTCGTCCTTCACCTTCACGCGGTGCCCCTGGGGGCAATAGGCGACGATTCCCATCACGTGTCTCCGACCGCGTGCCGTGGGTGCCTGCTTGTGGACGCTCGAACGTCCCTCTACCTTACCGTTCTCGGAGCGCGGCTGCCGACCGGCCGCCCCGCTTCGCCCCCCAGGCTCCGGAGCCGCAGCGATGGCACGACGCGACCCACCTCCCCCTGAGGCCGAGCCGGAGGAGGACCGCGGCCCCTTCGAGATCGCCCTTGTCGGCGACCTCACCGACAATGCGGCCGAGTTGACCGACCGGATCTTGAGCATCGAGCCCGGCGGCAGTGCCACCAAGGACAAGACATCCGCCAAGAAGCTCAACGTCGGGGGC
>JBJTIE010000233.1:0-2697 GCA_046094845.1 Planctomycetaceae bacterium
GGCAGCCGCACGGTCGGCCAGTGGCTCCTCCGCCTCCTCTGGCAGACCTTCAACTACCGGATGTAGTCCCGTCCACCAGTAGCCGCAGAGTGGCACTCTGCGAAATGCGGCAGTGTGCAGACTGCCAGTCTGCACCTACACGCTCCGCGGATGCATCCCCGTCCGGCAGTAGCCGCAGAGTGCCACTCTGCGGCTACTGGTGGACGGGACTACATCCGGAAGTTGAAGGTCTGCCAGAGGAGGCGGAGGAGCCACTGGCCGACCGTGCGGCTGCCCACCTTGATCCGGGCCGTGCCTCGCATGCCCGGCGTGAACACCGCATCGGGATCGTCGAGCGTCATCAACGCCTCGTAGCTCGTCGAGATCGGCACCTCGCGGCCTGACGGGTCGGTCTCCGTCGGTACCTGGCCGCCCGCCTTCACCGAGAGCCGCTCCGAGCCGTTTTCGATGTGCGTCTCGGCCATCTCGGCCACGGTGCCGGTGAAGGTTCGCCACGGAAACGCGTCGAGCTTGAGGTCGACCGGTTGCCCCTTGGCCACGAACTCCACTTCCGACTGGTCGATCACCATGACCGCCTCGAACCGCTCGGGCTCGCCCACCAGACAGAGCACCGTGCCCTCGGTGAGCATGGCGCCGATGTTTTTTTCGGCGAGCGGATGCCCCGTCCACGACGGGAGCCGGCCGGTGGGATCGGGCTGCGGCTTCACGCTCGGGGCCGGCAGCACCACGCCGTCGAGCGGGGACCGCAGCACGAGGTCTTCGCGATCTTTCCACTTCTTGGCCAGTTGCTCCCGCAGGCTCACGAGCGACTCCTTCACCGTGCCGATCTCCAGGCCCGCGGCAGGATCGGTGAACCGCTCCCGCTCGAGCGCCGCCAGGCGTGTGGCCGACTGGGCCTCGCGGCCTTCCAGGTCGGCGATCGCCAGATCAAGGTCGATGCTCGACAGCCGGGCGATCACCTGCCCCTTCGTCACCACGTCGTCGGGTTTCACCTCCAGGCCTTCGAGCGTTCCCGGCACCGACACGTAGACCGTCTCCTCGCCGCGAGGCCGCAACTCGGCCGCACACCAGACCCGCTGCGGCAGCGGGATCAGTGCGATCGCGCCGGCCACTGCCCCCGCCACCAGGCAGGTCGCCATCAGGTTGATCGCCTTCACCTCGTCACGCCTCCCGGGAACCTTCAAAAACCTGATCATCCCCTGCAGCGGCCGAACGACCAAGCCCCAGAGGGCTGCGAACGCCAGCATCTGCCCGAGCACCTCCAGCCCGAACGGCTTGAAGACGCTCCACATGAAGAGAAAGATCGAGGCGGTCACCATCCAGCCATACAGGCTCGACGCCACCGCGTAGAGGGCGAAGAGGCCAAGGTTTCGCTGCGGCAGAAACGGGTCGTCGGGCTGCTTGATCCCCAGGCACCACCGCGACGCAAGCCGGCCGAGGATCGTGTTGGCCTTCTGGCGGAGGTTCGGGATCTCCAGCACGTCGGAGAGGATGTAGTAGCCGTCATACCGCAGGAGCGGATTGGCGTTGAACAGGATCGTCGACACGCTCGACACGAACATCACGTCGAGGCAGAGCTGGTTGAAGATGCCGGGGTGCGAGTTCCACCAGCAGTAGGTGGCGATCGAGGCGATGATCACCTCGACATACATCCCGGCCGCGCCGATCGCAGCCCGCTTCCACTTCGAGGGCAGCATCCAGCTGTCCGAGACGTCGCAGTAGAGGCAGGGCGTGAACACGAGCAGCATCATGCCCATCTCGTGGCACTCGCCGCCGTAGTGCTTGCAGGAGAGGCCGTGGCCGAACTCGTGGAGAATCTTCGTGACGGCCAGGGCGATGCCCAGGTAGAGCCAGTGGCCCGCCGCGAAGAACTGGTGGAACTCCGGGAGCGTGCTGCGAAAGACGTCGAAGTTCACGAGCACGAGCAGCACGGCGCTGGCCACGAACAGGAGCATCGCCACGATCGCCGGTGGCGAGAAGAGCCAGCCGAACCAGGGATCGAGTCGCTCCAGCAGCTTATCGGGATCGATCCCCCGAAACCGCAGCGACATGATGTTCGAGATCCAGGCCATACATTCCTTCCACTTCCGCTGCCGCCGCCGCTCGAAGAGCTGCGGCCCCTGTCCCGATCGGTCGCCGATCACGAGGCCCGAGCGGTGGAGCGTGGCGATGAATCGGGCAAGTTCTTCCACCGTGATCCGCCGTGGTGGAAACTTGGCCTCGAACCGGTCCTTCAGCTCCTCGAGGCTCGTCTCGCCGTCGAGCATCGCCAGGAGGGCGTATTCCTCGGGCCGAAACCGGAAGTAGTGGAGCGAGATCGGGTCTTTGACGACCCACCAGGCCTGCCCCTGGTAGACCTGCCGGTTGACGACGAGATCGCCCCGGCGGCGCAGGCTCACGCCCCGCGTGGTGCTCGAACGAAAAGCGTCGGCGGTGGCCATGAGTGGGCTGCTGGGACAGAGGCCGATCGAAGTGACTTCAATATGACGGAAAGCCGGGGCGACAGCGAGGCCGACCGCCGCACTCGCCTGTGGTCCGCACACGAAGCCGTCGTCGGCAGGTCACCCGTAGTCCGCATGCGGTTTGAGGTAGGGAGGCCGAGCGGCCGGGCTATTTGGCCGGAGGTTTGCAGGCCTGCAAGGGAATAGTGCGGGCCCGTGGTGTTCACGCCGTGGGCCACATGCGGAGCATGTGGAC
>JBJTIE010000234.1:0-3616 GCA_046094845.1 Planctomycetaceae bacterium
GACGTCCGGGGCGGCCGCGCCGAGGGCCCCTCTGCGGGGGTGACGCCTGCCAACCGCGGATTCCCCAGAACGGCCCGGCTGACGCGGCCCGCCGACGCCCTCGCACGAACTGCCGTAGCGGTCATACATCTCCCGCTTGCTAGGGTCGTTCAGCACGTCGAAGGCGGCCTGCACCTTCTTGAATTTTTCCTTGGCGGCGTCGTCATCGGGGTGCAAGTCGGGATGGTACTTGCGAGCCAGCTCCCGGTAGGCCTTGCGAATATCCTCCGCGGAGGCGGTCCGGGGCACACCGAGCGTCTGGTAGTGGTCGTCCGCCATCTGTGAGTCCGCGTGCCTCGTGCCAGGAAACCAGTCTCGATTTTAGGACACCCGCCGCGATTGAGAAGCCACGCGAGCGATATCAGCCGCCCGGCTCGGGCTGCGGTTCGCCGACGGCCGCGGGAGGCCGCTGCTCGAGAAACTCGATCTGACACCGTCGAGCCGTCTCCTCCGGCCCCGGCTGGAGCAGGTGAAAGACGCCGTCGGGCCGCAGTTCACGGGCCCGTGTGTTATCGGCCAGGTAGACGGGCACGATCTCCTTCAGGATCCGGCCCGCGAGCTCCGGCGGCGACACGGGAAACATCACCTCCACCCGCCGAAAGAAGTTGCGGGGCATCCAGTCGGCGCTCGACAGGAACACCTTCGCCTCCTCGTCGGGGCCGAACACGTAGATCCGGCTGTGCTCCAGGAACCGGTCGACGATGCTGCGGACGCGGATCGTCTCGCTCAACCCCGGCACACCGGGCCGCAGCGAGCAGATGCCCCGGGCGATGATGTCGATCGGCACGCCCGCCTGGCTCGCGCGAGACAGGGCCTCGATCACCCGATGATCGACGAGCGAGTTGAGCTTGGCGAAGATTCGGGCCGGCTGTCCCGCTTCGGCTCGGCGTGCCTGTTCTTCGATCAATTCGATCGTCCGCCGATGGAGGTCGTTCGGCGCCACGATGAGCCGCCGCCAGTCGTGCCCCTGGGAATAGCCGGTCAAGAGGTTGAACAAGGCCGAGGCGTCTTCGGCGATCGCCTCGTCCGCGGTGAACAGCCCGAGGTCGGTGTAGAGCAGGGCCGTCGTCGGATTGTAGTTGCCAGTGCCGATGTGCACGTATCGCTTCAGCCCCTGCCCCTCCTGCCGCACCACGAGCGACACCTTGCAGTGGGTCTTCAGGTCGAGGAACCCGAACACCACGTGCACGCCCGCCCGCTCCATCTGCCGGGCCCAGTTCACGTTGTTGGCTTCGTCGAACCGGGCCTTCAGTTCCACGAGGGCCGTGACATGCTTTCCCGCCTCGGCCGCCGCGATCAACGCCCGCGAGATGGGCGAGTCGCCACTCGTGCGGTAGAGCGTCTGTTTGATGGCCAGCACCCGCGGATCGCTGGCGGCGCTGGTCACGAACTCGACGACGGGATCGAACGAGTCGTACGGATGATGGAGCAGGATGTCGCGCTGGGCGATCACCGAAAAGATGTCGGGCCCGCGGCGCTCGAGGCCGCGGGGCACCCGCGGCGTGAAGGGCTTGTCGTGCAGTCGGGCGTAGCCGGGGAGCTTGTAGAGTTCCCAGATCGCCGTCAGGTCGAGCGGCCCGTCGATCCGATAGACCTCGCTGTAACCGGAGCCCTGCTCGTCATCGCCGGCCTGCAATCCCTCCTCGTCGATGATCATCCGCGTGAGCGCGTCGTCGGCCCGGGCCGCGATCTCGATCCGCACCGCCTGCCCGCGGGCCCGGGCCTTGAGCCGATCCTCGATCAGCTTGAGCATGTCGTCCGACTCCTGCTCCAGCAGCTCGACGTCGCTGTCGCGGGTGATGCGAAACGCACACCACGACTCGACTTCAAAGCCGCCGAACAGCTCCGGCAGACGCGCCGACACGACGTCCTCCAGCAGCACGAAGGGCATCTCTCCAGGACCACCGCCGCCGACGGGCACGACCCGCGGCAGCACCTGCGGCACCTGCACGACGGCGAACAGCTTTTTCGGCCCGAGCCCTTCCGAACGATGCAGCATCACGCCCAGGTACAGTCCGCGGTTGTGGTACCGCGGCGAGGGATGCGCGGGATCCACGGCCATCGGCGTGAGGATCGGCAGCGCCCGCTCCTTGAAGAAGCGATCGACCCGCTCCCGCTGCTCGCCCACGAGGTCGGCGTACCGCAGCAGCCGAAAGCCCTCCGCCTCGAGCGCGGGCGCGAGACTTTCCCGCAGGCAGCGATACTGCCTGGCGACCAGCTCCTGCGTGCGGCCGGCGATCGCCTTGAGCTGGTCGATGGCGTTCAAGCCATCGGGGGCGTAGTCCTGCGGCGCGCTCTCGCCGAAGGCCTGCTCCCGCAGGCCCGATACCCGCACCATGAAAAATTCGTCGAGATTCGAGCTGAAGATCGCCAGGAACTTGAGCCGCTCCAGCAGCGGATTCTCGGGATTCTCCGCTTCCTCGAGCACCCGGAGGTTGAACTCCAGCCAGCTCAATTCGCGGTTGATGAAGCACTCCGGCCCGATCGTGCTTTCCACCACGCCATCAGCCACCGTCGCCATGCGTCGAATACACTCCTGTAGAGACGCTCCAGTGTAGTTCGCCAGGCCCTTCCGGGGCGGCGGGGAGCGGAAATTCACCGGCTCCTCACACAGCCCGCACCGGGGCGGACTCCGATGTCTATCGACCGCCAGCCACCGGCCGCCGCACTTTCCCGGCTGCCGCCGGAGTGCCCTCCCGGGGGTCGGGGCTGGTGTGCTGCGGCCGCATGCATCCTCGAGGCCACCGCGCCCAAGCCGGGCAACGTGCACCCCGGGGCATCGTTCGCCGACCTCGACTACGACGATCTCGTGGCTGCCGGGCTGGCGATCGCGCCGGCGGTCGAACGGGCGGCCCGTCAGCCCCTCGGCCGCACGATCCTGGCCGCCGTGCGGGCATCACGTTCCATGACACGGTCGAACGCCAACCTCGGCATCGTGCTCCTCATCGCGCCCCTCGCCGCGGCCGACACCCCGCGCGACGTCGATCGCGTGCTCGAGCGGCTCACCGTCGCCGATGCAGCCGACGTCTGGCAGGCGATCGCGGAGGCGATGCCTGGCGGGATGGGCACGAGCGACCGTGACGACCTCCGCGGTCCAGCCCCGACCGACCTCCGCCAGGCGATGCGGCTGGCGGCTCCGCACGACACGATCGCCAGGCTCTGGGCGGAGGGCTATGCCGATCTGCTGGCAGGCCCCGTGCGTGATCTCGCCGGCGAGCTTGCCGCCGGCGTGCCGCTCCTCGACGCCATCGTCCGCTGCCAGCTCCAGCAGTTGGCCCGCGAGCCCGACACGCTGATCGCACGGCGGCACGGCACCGCGGCGGCAATGGACGTCTCGCGCGCCGCCGCCGACGTGCTCGCGGCCGGCGGCGACTGGCGCGAGGCGGTGGTCCGATTCGATGCCACGCTCCGGGCTCCACGGCGGCTCAACCCCGGCACGACGGCGGATCTCGTCGCCGCCGCGCTGTACATTCTCCTGCTCGGAAGCGACGGCCGTTTGTCGTTCGCCGCACCGCCGCCCGCCCCCCATTGCCATTCGCACCGCGAGTTCCCCATGCCCAGCCTGACCGTCGAGAAT
>JBJTIE010000235.1:0-11811 GCA_046094845.1 Planctomycetaceae bacterium
CCGCGGCGACCCGGCCCGTCGTCAGCCATACGTCGTGCGAACTCTCGACGAGGTGCTGGACCACCTTTCCCTCGAACCCGCGCCCCGCCAGGGGCCCGGCCGGCCGGGGCACAAACGGCCGCTCCGGAAACGCGAGCCTGCAATACTCCGCCACGAGCGCGCGAATCTCGTCGCGAACGGTGTCGGCCGTGCGGCCGTGGCTCTGCTGCGTCATCCGACTGCCGCCTCCAGTGATGAAACGGTTGATTCGTAGGCGACAATGTCCGCGTCGCAGAGTGCTTGGGCCGCGGCGGGGGTGGACGCGAAATTGCGGAACCAGGCGGCGGTGCGGTGGATCGCGTCGCGGCCTGACAGCCGGGGCCGCCAGGGGAGAGCGGCGAGTGCTTTGTCGATCTTTAGCCGCAGGACGTGCGTTTCGATCGGGGCCCGCGGATCGTGGCGGTCTTCCCAGGAGCCCGCGCCCCAGGCGTCCATAAAGATCTTGGTGAGATCACGCACGGTGATGTCGTCGCCGGCGGCTGGGCCGAAGTTCCAGCCCGTGCACCAGTGCGGGCTCGGCTCCGCGAGCATCGCCTCGGCCAGAGCCAGGTAGCCCGAAAGCGGCTCAAGCACATGCTGCCAGGGGCGGACGGCCGCCGGGTTCCGCACGGGCACCGGCCGGCCCGCGATGAGATGCCGCACGATGTCGGTTACGATCCGGTCCTCGGCCCAGTCACCACCGCCGATCACGTTGCCCGCCCGCACGGTGGCGAGCTGCACGCCGTGCTCGGGCAGGCGCTCAGAAGGGAAGTAGCTGCGGCGGTAGGCGGCGGCGACGAGTTCTGCAGCGCCTTTGCTCGCGCTATACGGATCGCGGCCGCACAACGAAGACGATTCCATGGGCGGCCGGCCCTCGTCGTGCGGCTCGTAGCACTTGTCGCTCGTCACGACGATGACGGCGCATGGGCTCGAAAGGCCGCGGACAGCGTCGAGTACCGACGCTGTGCCGACGACATTCGTTGAAAACGTCTCGAGTGGCTCGCGGTGCGAGAGCCGCACAAGCGGCTGGGCAGCGAGATGCATGACCACGTCGGGTTGCGCGGCGGCGACGGCGGATGCCAGCCGAGGGGCGTCGCGGATGTCGGCCTCGTGATGATCGGCGACGAGTTCGCGAAGCCGGGCTGCCTCGAAGAGTGATGGGTTCGTAGGGGGCGCGAGCGAGTAGCCCGTGATATCGGCCCCGGCACGGTCGAGCAGCATCACCAGCCACGAGCCCTTGAAGCCCGTATGACCCGTGACGAACACCCGCTTGCCGCGCAGCCCCTCGCCGATCGCCATCACCACACCTTCCAGGCGGCTTTGCCGTCTTTCCAGAGATCGTTGACGTAGAGGTAGTCGCGGTATGTGTCTACCGGAAAAAAGAAGTCGTCGTGTTTGTAGGCCATGAGCTGGCCTGCGGCGGCCAGCCGTTCGAGCGGCTCGGTCTCGAGCATCTGGACGTCGCCACCATCGAGGTAGTCGAAGATCTTGCGACTGAACACGAAGAATCCGGCATTTACCCAGCCCTCGACCTTCGGCTTCTCCGAAAAGCTCGTCACGCGAGACTGGCCATCGATCTGCGTGATGCCGAATCGCGACACCGGTTGCACTGTCGTGACGGTGGCGAGCTTGCCGTGTGATTCGTGGAACGCGACGAGCTTGCAAATATCGACGTTCGAAAGGCCATCGCCGTAGGTCACGATGAAGGTGTCGCCCTTCACATGCTGCTCGATCCGCTTCACGCGGCCGCCGGTCATCGTGTCGACGCCCGTATCAGCGAGCGTCACTTCGAAATCGAAGGGTTCGCTATTGCCGTGGTACCAGACCTGCCGCCGGCCACCGACGGCGACCGTACAGTCCTGCGTCATCGCCTCGTAATTGAGGAAGTAGTCTTTGATCATGCTCCCCTTGTAGCCGAGGCAGAGCACGAACCGGTTGAGGCCGTGGTGGCCGAAGAGCCGCATGATGTGCCAGAGCAGCGGCCGGCCGCCTACTTCCACCATCGGCTTGGGGCGATACTCCGTCTCCTCGCGCATTCGGGCGCCCTGCCCGCCGCAGAGAATGACTACGTCCATGGGAGAAACCACCTGCCGGAAACCCTCGGGACACCGCTCGCACAGCTGCTCATCCTACCATCAGGCGAATCCCTGGGAGTTTTCGTACGCTGGGCATCGATACAGCATTTTCAACACTGGGATTTCAGTCGTGCGGGTGCAACTACCATGAACATCCTCCTCCTCGGCAAGAACGGTCAGGTGGGCTGGGAGCTCCAGCGGTCGCTCGCGATCCTCGGCACCGTCACCGCCTGCGACTTCGACTCCCCTGGCGACCTGCGGGCCGATTTCTCCGACCCCGAGTCGCTCGCCCCGCTCGTCCGCCGCGTGCGGCCCGACGTGCTCGTCAACGCCGCGGCCCACACCGCCGTGGACAAGGCAGAGGCCGAACCCGACCTCGCCCGCCGGATCAATGCCACCGCCCCCGGCGTGCTCGCCCGCGAGGCCGCGGCAATCGATGCCGCCCTCATCCACTACAGCACAGACTACGTGTTCGACGGCAGCGGCTCCACGCCACGCGATGAGACCGCGGCCACCGGGCCGTTGAGCGTGTACGGCCAGACGAAGCTGGAGGGGGAGGAACTCGTGCGGCGGAGCGGCTGCCGCCATGTGATCCTGCGTACGAGCTGGGTGTATGCCGCCCGCGGTCACAACTTCGTGAAGACGATGCTCCGGCTCGCCGCCGAACGGGACGAGCTGAAGGTGATCGACGATCAGCACGGGGCCCCCACCGGCGCCGACCTGCTCGCCGACGTGACGGCCGTCGTGCTGCGGCGGCTCCATGCCGACGCGAGCGTCGCGGGCACCTACCACTGCGTGGCCGCGGGCGAGACGAGCTGGCACGGCTTTGCGACATTCGTGATCGACTGGGCTCGCAGCCGCGGCCTGCCCGTGAAAGTGGAGGCCGATCGGATCCTCCCCGTGCCGACCACGGACTACCCCACGCCCGCCCGCCGGCCCCACAACTCGCGGCTCGACACCGCGAAGCTCCGCCGCACGTTCGACCTCACGCTGCCCCCCTGGCAGGCCGGCGTCGAACGAATGCTCGTCGAGATCACGGGGTGAGATGCGGGGTGGGCCTGGCCTCGCTGTCTGATCAGGAACCAAGGCCGTTGCTCGGTTCGACCGCTTGACTGCCCATAAACACGGGAATATGCTTTTCCGCATGAAGACGACCGTTGATCTGCCGGACGACCTGTTCATCGCTGCGAAGAAGCGAGCGGCAGAGCTGCGCCAGCCCTTGCGAGTGCTGATCGAACGCAGCTTGCGAGCCGAGCTTGGTCGCGGAGCCGGGCAGCGCCAGGCGAAACCTCGCACGATCCGTTGGGTCACCGTTGCCGGCGGCCTGCCGCCCGGCGTGGATGTTGCCAACCGGGCTGAGATGCACGACTGGCTTCGGCAGCAGCGATGATCGCGCTCGATACCAATCTGCTGATCTACGCCCATCGTTCAGCCACTGCCGAACATGGGGCCGCCCGCGAGGCGATCGAGGCTGCCCTGAACTCCCCGGGAGGATGTGGCATCACCGTGCCGAGCGTCGCCGAGTTTTTCAGCATCGTCACGCATCCCACCGCCAGCGGGAGGCCATCGCCACCCAGGGCCGCTGTTGATTTTCTGGCATCCCTGCGAGAGGCAGGCGTTGAAGAGCTGGCCGCCGGGCCGGCGTTTGCCGCACGGCTCGTTCAACTGGCGGCAGACATGGAAGTGATAGGGGCGAGGATTTTTGACCTCCAGATCGGACTCTGCGCCCTCGACGGCGGAGCTACGCAGCTGTGGACGCATGATGGCGGCTTCGTGAAGATTCCCGGGCTCGTGATTCGTGATCCGCTGGGGCGTCAGTGATCTGCTCGATCGCGGCGGGGGTTGATTCCAGCGCCAGCGGGGTGTATACAGACGTTCATGTTTTGCGGCGGCCGGCTTGCCTGGAGGCGGCATTTGGCCGATATTTGAACGTTGAGGCACTCAGGAGAGCTTCTGCATGGTCAGTCTCACGGAAATCCGAAACCGGCTGCAGCGGTCGTTTACGCCCGATCAGGCCGAACT
The DNA here is from genome assembly GCA_046094845.1 of Planctomycetaceae bacterium. Lineage (GTDB taxonomy): Bacteria > Planctomycetota > Planctomycetia > Pirellulales > UBA1268 > QWPN01. The sequence goes on from JBJTIE010000235.1 coordinate 4,116, forward strand.
GATCGCCAATTTACACGTCGAAATGCACGACCAGCTCGTGACGCCGCATGACTTCGCCGAACTGCGGAGCGTCGTCGGGGAGCTTGCGGAATCCCAGCACCGGACGGAACAGCGCATCGGAGAGCTTGCCGATGCGCAGCAACGGACTGAGGTGCGGGTCGAGCAGTTGGCCGATGCGCAGCAACGGCTGGCGGAGGCGCAGCAGCGGACGGAAGTGCGGGTCGAGCAACTGGCAGAGGCCCAGCAGCGGACGGAGGTGCGGGTCGGGGAGCTGGCGGAAGCGCAACAGCGGACAGAGAACGCAGTCGTTGAGCTGGCGACATCGGTCAAGCATGCGGAGTTTGCGATCAAGGATCTCGCGAAGCAGGTCGGCGGCCTTGCGGCCACCGCAGGCGGCAATCTTGAGGCCTACGCCAGCGAGCGGATTCCGGAGGTATTGGCTGAGCGATTCGGGTTCGTCGTGGAGTCGTGCGGCACCGAGGCAATCGAGGCGGGCGGCAAGACGTATGAGTTTGATGCCGTCATCCGCGGCACGATCGACGGCCGTGCCATGATCGTGCTCTGTGAGGTGAAGACCAACATTTCGGAGGCCGAAGTCCGCGGGTTTTTGAGGGTGGTCGATCGCATGCGGCCTGTGCTTACCCTCTCGGTCCCGGACGCCGAGGTGCAGCCGCTGTTTTTCGGCTACCGAGCCGCCGTGGTTACGCAGAAACTCATCACCGGCAGCGGGGCCTGGCTCGTCTTTCCGCGGGGGCTTGTCGCTGCGGCGTGATCCTCGTGTGACCCCGGGGCATTGCCGGGCGGGATCAGGGATGGTCTGCTTACGCCCGGAAAGGGACTCCCCATGCGGCTCACCAGCCTGTTCTGCACCCTGATCTGTCTCGCGGTTTACCTGATCGGAGCGATCGGGCCGACGGCCTGCCACGCCGCTGAAGAGGGGCCATGGACGATTTCCGTCGCTGCGGGCGGCGTTGATCGCTCAAACCTCCCCCTGCGGGCCCGGATCACCGTGCCCGAGGGCTCGCCCGCCGCCGAGGGCGGAGCCGCCGTCCGGATCAGGCTCGCCGACGGATCGCACGTGGACGGGCAGGTGGTGCCGACGGAACTCTTCGCACCGCTCCCCCGCGGGCCATATGGCTTCGATCACCGGGATATCGTGTTCATGCTGCCCAAGCTCGAAGCCGGCAGTACGGTCAAACTCCAGGCTGAACTGCTGCCTGCCGATCCCAAGGCCGAGCCGCGGCTCCGCTGGGCCGAAGAGCTCGGGGCGGCGGCACTGTTGCGCGCTGAAAAACCCATCGTGCGATATGAGATGCCCGCGTATGACCCATCGAGCGAGGAGAAGCGGCTCGTCACCTACAAGCCGTTTCATCATGTGTTCGACCCCGTGACCGGCATCCGGCTCACGAAGGGGGAGGGCGGCCAATTCACGCATCACCGTGGCATCTTCTTCGGTTACAACGAGATCGGTCACGGCGAAGGCAGGAAGACGTCGTCGGACTGCTGGCACTGCGTGAAGGGGGCCCGCCAGGAGCACCGGCTCATGCTCGATGAGGTGGCGGGAGCCGTGGCGGGCGTGCAGCGGGTGGCGATCGACTGGATGGGTAGCGACGATTCGAAGGTGCTCGGCGAGGTGCGGGAGCTCGAGGTCGTGCCCGTGCCGGGCGGCACGATCATCGACTTCGCCAGCCGGCTCACGGCCGATGCCCCCGTGCGGCTCGACGGTGATCCGCAGCACTCGGGCGTGCATTTTCGGGCCTCGAACGAGGTGCACGAATCGACGAAGGGTCAGACCTACTACCTGCGGCCGGGCGTGAAGGCAGAGCCGGGGGCGTTTCGCAACTGGCCCGACGACAAGACCTACGTCAATGCGCCGTGGCACGCCGTCAGCTTCGTGGTGGGCGGCCAGCGATACACCGTGCTCCGGGTTAATCGGCCCGCCAACCCGGGTGAGGCCCGGATGAGCGAGCGCGACTACGCGCGGTTTGGCTCGTATTTCGAATACGATCTGGAGCCGAGCCGGCCGTTGCAGGTGGGCTACCGGTTTTGGGTGCAGCCGGGCGAACTCTCGCTCGACGAAGCGGCCCGGATCGCGGCCGACTACCAGAAGCCGGCCGAGGTCCGTGTGACCGGCGGTTGATCTCATACAAGCCCCCGGCGGAAGCCAGGGGGATCGGTTTCGTTTTCGCAAGGGGATATTCCGATGACGGCGCAGCAAGGCGGGGCGGGCAAGGTGGCCAGCGTGATGAACGAGGTGCGGGTGTTCCCGCCGCCGGCGGAGTTTTCCCGGCAGGCGCGGATCGGCTCGCTCGACGACTACCGCCGCATCTACGCCGCCGCCGCCACGAATCCCGACGCCTTCTGGGATGAGAAGGCCCGCGGGCTTCCCTGGATGAAGCCCTACACGCAGGTGCTCGACTGGCAGCCCCCGGCGGCGAAGTGGTTCGTCGGTGGCCAGACCAACGCCTCGGCCGCCTGCCTCGATGCCCAGATTGCGGCGGGCAAAGGCGACAAGACGGCAATCGTGTGGGTGGGCGAGCCGACCGGCGAACGCCGGACCTACACCTACCGCGAACTGCATGCGGAGGTGTGCCGGTGTGCGGCGGGCCTGAAGAAGCTCGGCGTGCAGGCGGGGCAGGTGGTGTCGATCTACATGCCGATGACCCCAGAGCTCGTGATCGCGATGCTGGCCTGCGCCCGGATCGGCGCCGTGCACTCCGTGATCTTTGGCGGCTTTTCCAGCGAGGCGATCGCCGACCGGAATCAGGACGCCCAGGCCGTGGCCGTGATCACCGCCGACGGCGGCTGGCGGCGCGGCGCCCAGCTGCCCCTGAAGAAGAACGTGGACGAGGCTCTGGCCTCGAAGAGCCATGCTCCCACGACCGTCAAGCATGTGATCGTGGTCAAGCGCACCGGCCAGCCGGTGGAGATGGTGCCGGGCCGCGACGTCTGGTGGCACGACCTCGTGGAAGGCATGCCTGCTGATCTCGCCCCCGCCGCGATGGACTCCGAAGCCCCGCTCTTCATTCTCTACACGAGCGGCTCCACCGGAAAACCGAAGGGCATCAAGCACACGACGGCCGGCTACCTGCTCTGGGCGAAGACCACCGCCGAGTGGGTATTCGACCTGCGGGACGACGACCTCTTCTGGTGCACCGCCGACTGCGGCTGGATCACCGGCCACAGCTACGTGACCTACGGGCCGCTCGCCGCGGGCGCGAGCATTCTCATCTACGAGGGTGCCCCGAACGCGCCGCACGAGGGCCGGTTCTGGGAGATCATCGAGCAGGAGAAGCCCACGATCTTCTACACGGCCCCGACGGCGATCCGCTCGTTCATGAAGTGGGGCATGCAGCACATCGAGGGCCGCGATCTCTCCAGCCTGCGGCTGCTCGGCACGGTGGGCGAAGGGATCAATCCCGAGGCCTGGATCTGGTATCACGAGGTGATCGGCGGCAAGCGGTGCCCGATCGTCGATACCTGGTGGCAGACCGAGACGGGCGGAATCATGATGAGCCCGCTTCCGGGCTGCACGCCCACGAAGCCCGGCAGCTGCACGCTGCCGCTGCCCGGCGTGGTGCCGCAGATCGTCGATGCCACGGGGCATCCTGTGCAGCCCGGCGAAGGGGGCTGGCTCGTGATGCAAAAGCCCTGGCCCGGCATGCTCCGCGGCATCTGGGGCGACGACGCCCGGTTCGAGGAGACCTACTGGTCGCGAGTGCCCGGCAAGTATCTCGCCGGCGACAACGCCCGCCAGGATGCCGACGGCTACTACTGGATCATGGGGCGAATCGACGACGTGCTCAACGTGGCGGGACACAGGCTCTCCACCATCGAGATCGAAAGCGCGCTTGTGAGCCATCCGAGCGTGGCGGAAGCCGCGGCGGTTGGCCGGCCGCACGACGTGAAAGGGGAGGCCGTGGCCGTGTTCGTCACGCTCCGCGACGGCGAGCCGACCGACGCCCTCAAGGACGTGCTTCGGAAGCACGTGCGGCACCAGATCGGGGCCCTCGCCGCACCCGACGACATCCACTTCACCGCCTCGCTGCCCAAAACCCGCAGCGGCAAGATCATGCGGCGGCTCCTCCGCGACATCGCCGCCGGCAAGGAGAGCGTGGGCGACACATCGACGCTCGAGGATTACAGCGTGCTCGCGAAACTCCGCGGCGATCAGGACTAGCCCCAGCCCGTAGTCCGCACGCTCCACGTAGTCCGCACACTCCGTGTGCGGTTGGAAGTGTGAATGCCGAGAGATCGTGCTATTCGGCCTGAGGTTGGCGAGCCGGCGAGGGGATAGTGCGGGCCTGTGGTGTTTCTGCCGTGGGCCACATGCGGAGCATGTGGACTACGGCGCAAGCGGACGACGGGCGGTGACCCTATGATGGTCGCATGACACCCGAACTGCTCGCCCCGGCCGGTGATTGGGACTGCGTGCGTGCCGCCATCGAAAACGGCGCCGATGCCGTCTACTTCGGCCTCGACGCCGGCTTCAACGCCCGGGCCCGGGCCACGAACTTCACGCTCGACGATCTGCCGCGGCTCATGCAGACGCTGCACCTCCGCGGCCTCAAGGGGTATGCCACGCTCAACACGCTCGTGTTCAGCGACGAGTTGGCCGACTTCGAGCGGGTGGTGGCTGCCGTGGCTGACGCAGGCGTGGACGCCGTGCTCCTGCAAGACGTGGGGGCGGCCCGGCTCATCCGCCGGCTCCGCCCCGATCTTCCGCTCCACGCCTCCACGCAGATGACGCTCACGAGTGCCGAGTGCATCGCGCTGGCGGAGGAGCTGGGGATGGAACGGGTGGTCGTGGCCCGCGAGCTTTCGATCGCCGAGATCGTGGCGATCCGCAAGCAGACCGCGATGCCGCTCGAGGTGTTCGTGCACGGCGCCCTGTGCGTGGCCTACTCGGGGCAGTGCCTCACGAGCGAGTCGCTCGGTGGCCGCAGCGCCAACCGCGGCCAGTGCGCCCAGGCCTGCCGACTCCCCTACGACCTCGTCTGCGACGGGAAGGAGGTGGACCTCGGCGCCCAGAAATACCTGCTCTCGCCCCAGGACCTCGCGGCCTACGCCCTCGCCCCCGAATTGATCGCGGCGGGCGTGTTGTCGTTCAAGATCGAAGGACGGCTCAAGACGGCCGAGTACGTCGCGAACATCACGCGGCACTACCGGCAGGCGATCGACACGGCGGTGGCCGGGAAGCCGGTGGCCTTCACGCCCCGCGAGGTCGAAGAGATGGAGCTGTCGTTCTCCCGCGGCTTTTCGCCGGGCTGGCTCCAGGGCTGCGATCACAAGATGCTCGTTCCGGCGACGTCGAGTGCGAAGCGGGGCGTGCGGCTCGGCGCCGTGGCGGAGGTGCGTCGTGACCGCGTGACCGTCGATCTCGCGGCGGGACTCGCCGGCGGCGTGAAGCGGGGTGACGGCGTGGCCTTCGCCTGCGGCCCCACGAGCGACGACTCGATCGGCGGCCGCGTGTATGAGGTGTTCGATCGGGGCCGCTCGCTCACCGAGCCGGCCACGGCGGGCCGCGTGGAGCTGACGTTCGGTCGCGATGCCCTCGATCTCACGCGGATCCAGCCGGGGCAGGTCGTGTGGAAGACCGACGATCCGCAGCTCACCGCCCGGCTGCGCAAGACGTTCACCGGCGACGTGCCGCTGCGGCGGCAGCCGGTGGATCTGCGTGTGACCGTGGCGGTGGGGCAGCCCGTGCGAGTGACGGCGACGACGGCGGCGGGCCTGCGGTGCGAGGTCGAGAGCAGCGAGCCCGCCCAGGCGGCGACCAGACACCCGCTCGATGCGGAGGTGCTCCGCAGCCAGTTGGGGCGGCTCGGGGGCACGCCGTTCGAGCTGCGGGACGTGGTGGCTGAAATCGATGGGGCGGTGATGTTGCCGTTCAGCGTGCTGGGCAAGATACGGCACGAGATCGTGGCGGAGCTGTCGGTGTGGCGTGGTCGTGGAGGGACGAGCGGAGAAGACAGCCCGTCACGGCGTGACGGGCCTACGGGGCGTGACGGGCCGTCGGCTGCGCTCCCCACCCTTCACGTCCTCGTGCGGTCGCTCGACCAGTTACGGACCGTGCTCGAGCTCGGCGAACGTCGGCTCGCGGCCGACTTCGCCGATATCCGCCAGTATCGCGAGGCGGTCGAGATCAGTCGCGACGCGCAGGCGACGCTCCTCCTCGCCACACCCCGCATTCAGAAGCCCGACGAGCTCGGCATCTTCCGTCTGCTCGAAAAGCAGGGGCCCGACGGCGTGCTCGCGCGGAACTATGCAGGCCTGCGATTTTTCAAGGACCGCGGGATCCCCGTGGTGGGCGACTTCTCGCTCAACGTCACCCACGAGCTGACGGCGGAGTTCTTCATGGCCGCCGGCTGCGACCGCGTGACCGCATCGTACGACCTCAACCGTGACCAGCTTGCAGGTCTCGTCGCTGCGACGCCCCCGGAGTGGCTGGAGATCGTGGTGCACCAGCACATGCCGATGTTTCACATGGAGCACTGCGTGTTCTGCGCGGTGCTCTCGCCTGGCACGAACAAGACGAACTGCGGACGTCCTTGCGACGAGCATGTGGTGAAGCTCCGCGACCGGATCGGGGTGGAGCATCCGCTCACGGCCGACGTCGGCTGCCGCAACACGCTCTTCAATGCCGTGCCGCAGAGCGCGGCCGAGGCCGTGCCGATGCTGCGGGCGCGGGGCGTGGCCGCCTATCGGATCGAACTGCTCGACGAGCCCGCCGACGAGATCCGCCGGATCGTGGCGGCCTACCGCGATCTGCTCGCCGGCCGGGCCACGGGCAAGGATGTGTGGACGTCGCTCCGGGCGGTCAACCGCGTGGGCGTGACTCGTGGAACGCTGGAAGAGCGACGCAATCCGCTCGCGATCGTGTGACACAAAAGCCCGGGCCGGCTCGTGCCGGCCCGGGCCTCGTGAAATTACTTCGACAGCTTCGTGAAGGCCTCGACCATCGGTGTCACGACCGGGCCGAGCAGGTCCTTCACGCCGGGAATCGCCATCACCGTGTCGATCACCTTCTGGAGCAGGCCCAGATTCTTGCCGACGAACTCGGCGAAGGCGGGCTTCTCCTCGGCGGGCAGATTGCCGGCCTCGGTCTCCAGTTCCTTCAGCATCGGCGAGAGCTTCTCGAGCTCCGGCAGGGCGAGCTTCGCCGAGGGGAGATCCTTCACGCCGCCGAGCACCGACGACAGGCCGCCGAACAGCTCCGTGGCATTCTTGCCCACGCGCACGGCCTCCAGGAACTTCGGATCGATCGAGATCGTCTCGGTGACGGTGTCGATCAGATCCTTGCCGGCCCGCTCGACCACCTCGGTGCGATCGACCGTGACCGGGCCCTTCTTCGCGGTTTCCTCGACGACGGCCACGACGCCATCCTTCGCCCGCTTCTGGTTCTCATTCCAGAGGTAGTAGCCGAGGCCGACGGCGCCGAGCAGGAGCAGTGGCAGCAGCCAGCCGGGCAGGCCCGCCTGCTCGGGCTCGCGGTGGCCATGGCCGCCACGAGCGGCGGGCGACACGGCCCCCTGGGCGAAGTCGCCCAGCGACAGACCCTTCGGCAGCGAGCCGCGGATGTTCGACGCCTGCTCCGAGAAGAGCCGCGACACGCCGGCCGCATCGGGGCGACCCTGGAACTGCTTGGCGATCATGCCGAGCACGATCGGGGCCAGGTAGGTGAGGAGCGTCTTCA
>JBJTIE010000236.1:0-2333 GCA_046094845.1 Planctomycetaceae bacterium
CTCGACGCCCCGCACGTCGCCCGGATCGAGTCGCAGCCATTCGGCGAGAACAGCTACGTGCTGTTTCAACCCGGGGCTGACGACTGCGTGATCGTCGACCCCGGGTTTGAGCCCGAGGCCATCGTCGCCGACGTGGAGCAGCGGGGACTCGTCCCGCGGGCGATCCTGCTCACCCACGGCCATTCCGACCACATCGCGGGCAACGCCGCGCTCCGCGGCCGCTGGCCAGGCCTGCCGATCTGGATCGGCCGCCACGACGCCCCGAAGCTGACCGATCCCGAGGGCAACCTCTCGGCCCCCTTCGGCCTGCGGCTCGTGAGCCCTCCGGCCGATCGGCTGCTCGACCACGGCGAGACCATCACGATCGCCGGACTCACCTTCGAGGTCCGCGAGATCCCCGGACACTCCCGCGGGCACGTCGTCTACGTGATGCATGCCTCGACGCCGCCGCTCGTCGTCGGGGGTGATGTGCTCTTCCGCGGCGGGATCGGCCGGGCCGATTTCGCGGACGGCGACCCGGCAGCCCTCGTCGCCGGCATCCGCGACCGGCTCTACTCCCTCCCCGACGACACGGTCGTGCTGCCGGGCCACGGCGACCTCACCACGATCGGCCGCGAACGGCGGCACAACCCCTTCGTCCGCGACCTGGCTGCGGAGCGTCATTGACCGTGGCGCTCGCAGCGTTTGAAGATACGGCCATGCTCTCCCCCGCCGACATTCCGGAACCCGCGGCCCAGGCCGCGGCGCGCCCCGGCACGTCGTCGGCCCGGTCACCCGTCTGTCGGGCCGCCGGCCTCGGGCTCGCGGCGCTGGCCCGCGTGCTCGCCGGCGCCAGCGTCCGCTGGATCGCCAGCCAGCCCGACACCTGCCAGCGGATCTACTTCGCCAACCATACCAGCCATCTCGACGCGCTGGTGATCTGGTCGTCGCTGCCCCAGGCCGTCCGCGAGGTGACACGCCCCGTGGCCGCCAAGGACTACTGGTCTCGCGGCTTCGTGCGGCGGTGGCTCGCCACCGAGGTGTTCGATGCGATCCTCATCGACCGCACCGACATCAAAGTGCATCAGAGCCCGGTCGATCTCATGCTCCGGGAGGCCGGCACCTCGCACTCGCTGATCGTGTTTCCGGAGGGCAGCCGGAGCGTCAGCGGCGAGATCGGCGAGTTCAAGAGCGGCCTCTACTACCTCGCGAAGAAGCGGCCCGACATCGAACTCGTGCCCGTGCACATCGACAACCTCAACCGCGTGCTGCCCCGCGGTGAGTTTCTGCCCGTGCCCCTGCTCTCCTGCATCAGCTTCGGACCGCCGCTCTGGCTCGAGCGGGGCGAGGCCAAGCTCGATTTTCTCGCCCGGGCGCGACGGGCCGTGATGGCGCTCAAGGAATGACCCGGCCATGAACGACCCGCGCACCATCGCCTTGATTTCGAGCGTGCTCGCGCTGCTCACCGCGGCCACGATCGTCGGCCAGTTTCTCAAGCGGCACCCCGATCGCGGCCTCGACGCCGCCGCCGTCCGCACGTTCAACCTGCGGCTTCGCGGCTGGTGGATCCTGTGCACCGTGCTCGCCGCCGCCTTCTGGCTCGGCACGACGGCCACGGTGGTGCTCTTCGGCCTCGTGTCGTTCTGGGCTCTCCGCGAGTTCATCACCCTCACGCCCACCCGCAAGGGCGATCACCGGGCCCTGTTCTGGGTGTTCTTCCTGTTCACGCCGCTGCACTACGCCCTCGTGGGCCTCAACCGCTACGACATCTTCAGCGTGTTCCTGCCCGTGTACGCGACGCTCTTCGTGCTCACCCGCGTGGCGGTGGCTGGGGACTACAAGCGATTCCTGGAGCGAACGGCCAAGATCCAGGCCGGGCTCGTCGTCTGCGTCTACTGCCTGTCGTTCGCCCCGGCGCTCCTGCAGATTCCGATCGGTTCCGCCGACGGGGCCGGACAGAGCGCGAATTTCCGGCTGCTCTTCTTCCTGATCCTGCTCGTGCAGTTCGCCGACTGCATGCAGTACGTCTGGAGCCGCATGCTCGGCCAGCGGCTCGTGGCCCCGGCCGTCAGTTCCAGCCGCACCTGGGAGGGCCTGCTCGGCAGCGCCGCCAGCACGGCCCTGCTCGCGGCCGTGCTCTGGTGGGCGGCGCCCCCGTTTCAGCCCTGGCAGGCGGCGCTCGCCGGCCTCGTGGTGGCGGTCATGGGCTTCGCCGGCGGCATGACGATGTCGGCGATCAAGCGCGACCGCGGCGTGAAGGACTACGGCACGCTCGTGGTGGGGCACGGCGGCGTGCTCGACCGGATCGACTCGATGTGCTTCGCCGCGCCGGTCTTCTACCACATCACGCTGCT
>JBJTIE010000237.1:0-3103 GCA_046094845.1 Planctomycetaceae bacterium
GCGGATGCTCACCCCCTGATCCACGGGATAGTAGGCGAATTCGTCGGTTTCGCCCCAGGCCAGCCCCGGCTTGATGCCGCCGCCCGCCATCCACATCGTAAACGCGAACGGGTGGTGGTCGCGGCCCACGAAGCCCTTCTCGGGCTCCGACCGCACGTTGTTCTGCAGCATCGGCGTGCGGCCGAACTCGCCCCCCCAGATCACGAGCGTCTCGTCGAGCAGGCCACGCTGCTCGAGGTCGAGGAGCAGGCCGGCCACGGCCCGGTCGGTCTGCTGGCACTTGATTGGCAGCGTCTCGTCGATGCTCTCGCCGGGGGAGGAGCCGTGATGGTCCCAGCCCCAGTCGTAAAGCTGCACGAACCGCACGCCGTTCTCGATCAGCCGCCGCGCGAGCAGGCAGTTGTTGGCGAAGGTCGGGTCGTCGCCGCGGTAGAGCTGGCGGACGTCCTGCCCCGTGTCGGCCTCGGCCGCGGCCACCACGCCCGGCTTGGCTCCGTAGAGGTCGAGCACGTGCCGCGGCTCCTTCGAGATGTCCATCACCTCGGGCACCGACATCTGCATCCGGTAGGCGAGCTCGTATTGCGCGATCCGCGTGAGGGTCTCGGCGTCGCCCGTGGCCGCGTGCTCCGCGGCGTTCATTTCGGCGACGGCGTCGAGCATCCGGCGCCGCAGCGCGCGGTCCATGCCCGGCGGGTCGCCGAGGTAGAGCACCGGATCGCCGGTGGTGCGGCATTGCACGCCCTGGTAGACGCTCGGCAGGAAGCCCGATCCCCAGAGCGACTTGCCGCCGTCGGGCGTCTTGCCCCCCGAGAGCAGCACCACGAAGCCCGGCAGGTTTTCGTTGTCGCTGCCGAGGCCGTAGGTCACCCACGAGCCGAGCGACGCCCCGCCGAGCCGCGGCGCGCCGGTGTGTACGAAGAGCTGGGCCGGGGCGTGGTTGAACTGATCGGTGTGCACGGCCCGCAGCATGCAGGTCTTGTCGACCACGCCGGCGAAGTGCGGGAGCAGCTCGCTCAACCACTGTCCCGCCTCGCCCTGCCGGCGGTAGGCGAACTGGGGCCCGAGCATCTTCGGCGTGCCCTTGATGAAGGCGAACCGCTTGCCTTCCAGGAACGACTGCGGGCAGTCCTGTCCCGAAACCTTCACGAGCTCGGGCTTGTGCTCGAAGAGGTCGATCTGCGACGGCGATCCGGCGAGATGGATGTAGATCACCCGCGTGGCCCGCGGCCGGTGCATCGGCGGCTTGGCCGCCAGCGGATTGGCCGTGGGATCGATGGCGGCGGCCCGCCCCTCGCGGGCGAGCAACGCGTGGAGCGCGATCGAGCCGAAGCCGAGGCCGCCCGAGCGGAAGAAGTGTCGCCGGGTGACCGAGCGGGCGATGTCGAGGCCCGGAGGCAGCGGGTCGTCGGGGCGCATGGCGTCAGTTCCGGGTCAGGAGTTCGTCGAGGTTCAGGATGCCGCTCGCCGCGACGACCGCGGCGGCGAGCGTCGGCCGGTCGGCTCCCTCCGGCACGGTCACCCGCGCGGCGGTCAGGAGGGCGGCGGCGGCCTCGGGGTCGGCCGCAAAGCGGTCGCGGGCATCGCCCATCAGCCGCACGAGCGGGTCGGCCTCGCCATTGCGCGGCGGGCGGACGAGGGCCAGCCGCAGGCCGCGGTTCACGACGGCGGCAGGATCGACGGCCGGGTCGGCGGTCATCCGGCCGGCAAGGCCGCCGGCGGCTTCGAGGTACACCGGGTCGTTGAGCGTGACGAGCGCCTGGAGCGGCGTGTTCGTGCGGATGCGGCGAACCTGGCAGATCTCGCCGCTGCCGGCGTCGAAGGTGACGAACGAGGGATATGGCGTCGTCCGCTTGAGAAACGTGTAGAGGCCGCGACGGTGGCGATCCTCCCCCTCGGCATCGACCCACTTCCGCGTGTTGTAGGTGCTCCGCCACAGCCCGGCCGGCTGCGGCGGCATCACTGGCGGCCCGCCCCGCTTCATCGAAAGCAGGCCCGACACCGCGAGGGCTTGGTCGCGGATCGTCTCGGCAGGCAGTCGGAACCGGGCCCCGCGCGAGAGCAGCTGGTTCCGCGGATCGGCGGCCGCGAGCCCGGGCGTCACGTCCGACCGCTGCCGGTAGGTGTCGCTCATCACGATCGTCTTGACGAGCTTCTTGAGCGACCAGCCGCCATCGCGGTACTCCGCCGCGAGCCAGTCGAGCAACTCCGGGTGCGAGGGGGCCGAACCGAGGGCCCCGAAGTCCTCCTCGGTCTCCACGATGCCGAGCCCGAAGATGCGGGCCCATATGCGGTTGGCCCAGACCCGCGGCGTGAGCGGGTTGTCGGGCGACACGAGCCAGCGGGCCACGCCGATCCGGTCGGCGGCCGCATCCTCCGGCAGGCTGCCGAAGGCGGACAGCACCGCCGGCAGCACGGCCTCGCCGGGATCGAGGAAGTTGCCGCGATTGTGGATCCGCGTCGTGCGCCGCTCGGCTGCGGCAAGCTCCTTCATCACGGGCAGCCGCACGACCTCGTCCTCGAACCGCAGCTCCAGCTTCGGCTCCTCGTCGGCGCGGTCGGCGTCGGCGGTCTGGTCGAAGATCGCGTAGAAGGAGTAGTAGTCGTGATGGGAGATGGGGTCGTACTTGTGCGTGTGACACTTGGCGCAGCCCATCGTCAGGCCCATCCACGCCTGCACGGTCGTGTCGATGCGATCCTTCACCGCGGCCACCCGAAACTCCTCGTCGTCGGTGCCTGCCTCGTCGTTCGCCAGCGTGTTGCGGTGGAAGGCGGTGGCTACGAGCTGCCGCTCGGTCGGCTCCGGCAGGAGGTCGCCCGCGAGTTGCTCGAGCGTGAAGCGGTCGAGCGGCATGTCGGCGTCGAGCGCCTCGACCACCCAGTCGCGATAGGGCCACATCGACCGCGGCAGATCCTTCTCGTAGCCGCGGGTGTCGCCGTAGCGGGCGAGGTCGAGCCACATCCGCGCCCAGTGCTCGCCGAACGCGAGGGATGCCAGCAGCGAGTCCACGAGGGCCTCGTAGGCTGCGGGTGAGGGATTGGCCGCGAAGGCGTCGGCCTCCTCGGGGGTCGGCGGCAGGCCGGTGATGTCGAGCGCGAGCCGGCG
>JBJTIE010000238.1:0-6631 GCA_046094845.1 Planctomycetaceae bacterium
CCCTCCCCGCGCTCGCCCGCCCGGGCGGCCTCGTGGACCGGAGCCGGCGCGTGCGCCCCGCCGCCGCCTCGCGGGCCCCGGGGGCCGCGGGGGCCCACGGCCGGCGGCCGGCGCCGCTGGTGGCCCAGGTGCCGCCGGGCCGGGCGAGCATGGCCGACGAGATGCTGGCTGCGGCGAACCTCGGCCTCGAAAAGCATCTCAACGACGAGGCTCGGCACACTGCAGCCCCGGGCAGGGAGCCGAAGCTCCGCGATCTGCAGCGGCCGTTTTTGAGCGGCAACGACCGCAGCCGCTGGTGCACCGTGCGGGCGCTCGTGGAACACGGCACGTATGCGATCGACGCGATCGTCTCCCAGCCCAACTGGGACACCATCGACATGGTCAAACACGACGGCCAGGGCCGCCCTGCCCCCGGCCCCGACGAAGGACACCTCTACTCGAGCAAGCCGCCGCTGCTGCCGACGCTCATGGCGGGCGAGTATTGGCTCCTGCACCGGCTCACCGGCAAGACCCTCGGCACCCACCCCCATGAGCTCGGCCGGATGCTGCTCTTCACCTGGAACGCGATCCCGTTCCTCGTCTATCTGGCGATCCTGGCCCGGATCGTCGAGCGGTACGGCACGAGCGACTTCGGGCGGGTGTTCGTGTTCGCCGCGGCCGCGCTGGGCACGCTGCTTTCCGCCTACGCCGTGGTGTTCACGAACCACTGGCCGGCGGCCTGCGCGGCCATGGTCGCGCTCGACGCCACCCTGCGGATCGTCGTCGAAGATGAGCGGCGGCTCCGCTGGTTCTTCGTCGCCGGCCTGGCAGCGGCCTTCATGGCCGCCTGCGAGCTGCCGGCCCTGTCGTTTTGTGCCGCGATCGGCCTGTTGCTCCTTTGGAAGGCGCCGCGAGAGACGCTCCTGGCCGCGGTCCCCGGTGTGGTCATCGTGGCAGCGGCGGCGCTCGGCACGAATGTCCTCGCCCACGGCACGATCCGGCCGGCCTACTCCGAGCGGCACGTCGACGGAGGCTGGTACGACTTCCAGTTCCGCCGCAACGGCCGCGTGGTCGACAGCTATTGGGGACCGAACGTTGCCAAGAGCGAGATCGATCGCGGCGAGGCGTCGCCCGCCGTCTATGCCTTTCATGTGCTCGTCGGCCACCATGGCATCTTCTCGCTCACGCCGGTCTGGCTCGTGAGCCTCGCGGGCCTGGCGCTGCTGCTGGGCCGCGGCGATCCGGCGTCACCGACGCGGATGATGGCCGCGGCGATCCTCGTCTGCACGGTCATCTGCCTCGCCTTCTACGTGACTCGGCCGCTCGAGGACAGGAACTACGGAGGCATGGCGACCGGCTTCCGCTGGGCGCTCTGGTTCGCGCCCCTGTGGCTGTTCGCCATGCTGCCGGCGGCCGACGCGCTGGCGGCCACCCGGCGCCGTCGCATCGCGGCCGCGGTCCTGCTCGGGGTCAGCGTGCTCTCCGCGAGCTATCCCACGTGGAACCCCTGGACGCTGCCCTGGCTCAAGGTCTACGAGGACTACCGCGAGGGCCTGCGCTCCGGAGCCGATTCCTGATCCCGGTGGCCCGCATCTGAAACGAGGAGAAGTGCATGTCGGATTCCTACGACTATCGCGTCCGGCGCCTGGCTGGCCATGAGCTTCATCCCGAAACCCAGATGATGGGGTTTGGCTACAGCCCGCACTTGAGCGAGGGCGCGCTCAAGCCACCCGTGTTCCTGACGTCCACGTTCGTCTTCAAGAACGCGCAGGCGGGCAAGGATTTCTTCGACTTCACATCGGGCCGCCGCACGCCGGGGCCGGGGGAGGAGGCCGGGCTCGTCTACTCGCGGTTCAACAACCCCAACCTCGAGGTGCTCGAGGATCGTCTCTGCCTCTGGGAGGGGGCCGAGATGGCGGGTGTGTTTTCCAGCGGCATGGGCGCCGTGTCGACCATGTTCTGGGCGTTTCTCCGTCCCGGCAGCGTGATCATGTATTCGTCGCCGATCTACGGCGGCACGGAGACGCTGATCGAAAAGGTGCTGCCCAACTACGGGATCAAGCCGGTGCCGTTCTTCGACGGCATCGATCGGGCCGCGCTCGACGCCGCCGCCGACGCCGCGATGGCGCTCGGCCCCGTCGGACTGATTCTCGCCGAGACACCGGCCAATCCCACCAACGGCCTGGTCGATGTCGCCCACTTGGCGACGGTCGCCGACCGCATCGGGGAACGTCAGGGAGGGAGTCGTCCGCCGGTCGCGGTCGACAACACGTTCCTCGGCCCGGTGTATCAGCATCCGCTGTCGCTGGGGGCCGACCTGGCCGTGTATTCGTTGACCAAGTACGTCGGCGGCCATTCGGACCTGGTCGCCGGGGCGGTGGTCGGCAAGCGGGCCGTCGTGCAGCCGATCCGCGCGCTCCGCAGCGCGCTCGGCACCCAGACCGATCCGAACACGGCGTGGATGCTGCTCCGGTCGCTGGAGACGCTCAATTTGCGGATGACCCGGGCCAACGACAACGCCGCGGCGGTGGCCGGGTTTCTGCGGAACCATCCCAAGATCCAGAAGGTCAATTATCTCGGATTCCTCGAGCCGTCCGATCCGGCCCATGCCGTCTACCAGCGGCAGTGCCTGGCCCCTGGTTCGACCTTTTCCTTTTCCATCCGAGGCGGAGAAGCCGAGGCCTTCCGGATGCTCGATCGTCTGCGGGTGATCAAGCTGGCGGTGAGTCTCGGCGGCACGGAGACGCTCATCAGTCATCCCGCCTCGACGACGCATTCCGGGGTGCCCCACGCCACCCGCCAGAAACAAGGCGTCACCGACGCGATGATCCGCATCTCCGTGGGCATCGAGAACCCGCAGGATCTGATCATCGACCTGACCCAGGCGCTGGACGCCGTGTAGGGGCGGACTGTGTACGGCGCATGCGGCGCTGCTGACGCGCGCATGCTCACAGGCTGTTGGTGAGCGGCTTGCCGATCATGCCCGCGTCGGTGCCCTCCGCGAGCACCCGCGGATTGCGGCCGTCGGCGACGGCCGGGGCCTGCCGCCTGCGCTTGCCCCAGCGGTCGGCGTCGCCATAGGCCAGGAACCGGTGGATCATCGGTTCGTCGATGATCGGGCACGGAAGGTCCGGGAGCAGTTCCCGCAGGTTGCCCATCGCGAACACCGGGTCGTTCTGCTCATAGGCCTCATACAGCCCCTTGCCCGTGTAGGCGGCCGACTCGGTGTCGTTGAGATCGTCGATGTCGCGGGGGCCGCAAAACTCGACGCCGCCCGAGTTGAGGTAGGAACTGGTGGAGTCGATGATCTGCCGAATCGTGATCGGGTGGTCGGGCGCCAGGTGGATCGTGCGGCCCCGGGCCCGCGGGTCGGCGAGCAGCCGTGCGATCGCGTCGGCGACCCAGTCCACCGGGATCATGTTCCGCTTCTCGTCGCCCGTCATCGACAGTCGGAGATCGACCTTCCGGAACCCGGTCTCGTCGGCCGGCAGGTTTCGCACGATCACGACCATCAGCTGCAGCATCGCCATCAGCCCGTGGTAGGTCGAGGTCGCGCCGGTCCGTGAATCGCCCACGATCACGGCGGGGCGATAGAAGGTCGGCTGACGGAGGAACGAGGCCGCCCGCACCAGCGACTCCGCCGCGTGCTTGCTGGCCTCGTAGTCGTTGCGAAACCCGTACGCTCCCGACGCCGCCGCCTCGGCGATCGGTCCGGGCGAGAGTCCGCAGACGTAGGCGGTCGAGACGTGGTGGAAGTCGTCGATGCCCGCGGCCTGGGTGAGCGCGAGCAGATTCCGCGTGCCATCGACGTTGGTCCGCCAGGGGTCGCCCGCCCGATCCTTGCCGACGAACTCGAGGGAAGCGGCGCTGTGCAGCACCGTCGAGCAGGCTCGTTGCATCCAGGCCACATCGGCGGCGTCGAGCCCGCACCGGTCCGCCGTCAGTTCGCCCTCGATGACGATCGGTCGCGGCAGCGTGCGGCCCAGAGCCTCCTCTTCACGAACCAAGACGGCATCGATCCGATCCTGCGCCGACGCCTTGGGCGTCGATCGTACCAGCACCGCGACCGGTCGCCCGGCCTGGAGGAGCCGAGTCAGCAACTGGCCACCGAGCAGGCCCGTGGCGCCGGTGAAAAAGAGATGCGTCATGTGCGTCCTTCCTGGCGAGGCGATTCAGGGCCACGGGCGTCGATGCCACCCCCAGACAATACGTCCCCACATCGCCGACTCAAGCCGGTGTCCTGTCGAACGGCAGGAGCCGGTTGCCGCGAGGGCCGAGGGCGAAGCAGGGGCTGGTTGAAGGATCGTGGGCGATGTGATGAGACACCGAACGGATTGATCGGCTTTTGCCCGTTGTGCATGCGTGATGCTTCCAAGACGATGAATCGTCTCCGGCCTTCCCGATCGACTGCGGTGGCCGGTCGGCAGTCACCTCGACCCGCCCCCGCGGGGTTCCCGCAAGCGGGTGTTCAGGTTCACCTCCACGCCGCGGGGCTCCAAGCCCCGGCGGAATGATCTGCGCCGGATCCGAAAGTTCGTTCGACACGTTCCTCGTCCACAAGGAACAGGAAGGAGCAGTGGCCTCGATGAAGCCCGAAGAGATTTCCGCCAAGCTGACGCGGCTCGCCGAATTGCACGCCGCGGCGGCACGGCTGGCCGCCGAACTCAAAACCGACTCGCTGGCGGAGTCGGCCGGCGAGTGGGCCCGCAAGGGCTACTACCTCACCTCCTACGGCACGGCCGGCTTCTTTTTCGGCATGGTCGCAGCCCTGGTGAGCCTGATGTTCAACATCATCGGCGCGAGCATCGCGGGGGAGAACCCGCTGCAACTGATCAAGGTCTATCTGGCGTTCGGCCTCGGTGAACGGGCGCTCGATCCCGCCCTCGCTTCGGCGCCCGCACTGGCGATGGGCTGCGTGCTCTACATCGCCACTGGCATGCTGCTGGGCATCGTGTTCCACGTCATCCTGACCCGGCATGCGGCGCAGGCCGGCCTGCCGGGGCGGCTCGCCTGGGCGTCGGTGATCGCCGTGGCCGTATGGCTCGTCAACTTCAGTGACGCCTGTCGGCGTCAGCCGACGTCGATGACGTAGAGGGCGATGGCGGCGGTCATGAGGACGGCGGCGGCGAGGCGGCGGAGCAGCGTGGCTCGATCGACCTGCTCCTCGAGGTCGTGCCAGCCGAGATGGGCGAGCACGGCGCCGAGGCCCACGGCGATGATGCCACGGGTCGACTGCAGGATGTTGCCGAACACGGCCCCCACGAGGCCGAAGCAGATGTAGAGCCCCGCCATGCCGGCCAGCCAGGCCACGGCGTACTGGCCCGCGGCGGTCCAGTCGCGGCGATCGCGCGGCAGCGCCCAGGGCAGAAGCAGCGCCACCAGGAGGCCGCAGAGCACGTAGGTGATCGCCATCGCGAAGCAGCCGGCATGCAGTCGCTCGACCTGCGGCCACCAGTCCGTGCCGCCGGCGTGCAGGGCGTCGATGAGTTGCACGATGCAGAGGTCGGCGAGGGCGAACATCAGGCAGGCCGCGAGCACGGCGGCGGCCGCAGCCGGTGGGCCGCCGCCCCCCGTCCGCTGCAGCATCGCGGCGGCCGCGACGCTCGCGCCGACCGCGAGCCATTGAATCGGGTCGAGTGCCTCACCCGGCAGCAGTGAGACGATGCCCGCGAGCATCACGATCTTGAGGCCGAGCAGCGGCGCGAGCCGGGAGGCGGGCATCCGCTTGAGCGTGGCGAACACGATCCCCTGCCCCGCGAGGTAGCAGGCCGTCGATCCGAGCAGCGGCGGAAGCCAGCGGATCGGCGCGGCCAGCGTCACCGGTCGGATCGCCCAGACGATCGGCAGGCAGATCAACCCCATTATCACGTGGCCGAGCACGAGCAGCCGCAGGCTTCCGCCGCCGGTTCGATTGCCGTGGTGTCGCGTGATCAGGTAGCAGACCGCGCTGCAGGCGGCGGCGGCGAGGCCGGCCACGAGGCCGGGGAGGAGCGCGGGAGACGTGGATGTCATCGGGGCCAGCGTAGCGGATCCTTCGGCGGCAGGGGCTGCCTGGCCGATGCAACCGTCACGACCGGATCAGGCCGGTCGCCCGGGCCACGGCCCCGCGACGGCCCCGCCACCAACCGGCCTGTAGAGTTGCGCTGGAACCATATCTCGTCAGGATGCCCCCATGTCCTTTGCCGACCGGTCCGTCGCCCGTCCGTTTCCGCCCGCCCGTGGCCGCGTGGCTCCCGCCGTGGTCGCACCGCGCGTGGCCGACGAACCGCTGCCGCGGAACCGCGTCCGCGATCTGACGGCCCTGGCCCTCCTGGCCGGCTGCGTGTTCCTGGTGGCGGCCCTGGCGACGTTCCACCCGGCCGACCCGCCGGCTGCGCGGATGCTGCCGGCTCACTTGCGGGCCGTGAACGCCTGCGGCCTGATCGGCTCGGCCGTCGCGGCCGCGGTCTTCGAGTGGTTCGGGCTCGGAGGCTGGTTCGTGACCGGCTTCGTGCTGGCCCTCACCTGGGCGCTTTTGCGCCGGCAGCCGCTCCCCGACCTGCCGCTGCGCACGGCCGGCGCGATCATCGCCGCCGCCGGATCCGGGGCCATCGTGAGGGTCTCGACCGGCTTGCGCGTCGACCGTGTCCGGATCGGCACCGCGGGGCGGGCC
>JBJTIE010000239.1:0-3003 GCA_046094845.1 Planctomycetaceae bacterium
AGTGTCGGCCGTGGCGTCCTGGCTCGTGTCCGCCAGGCTCACGAGCTTGTCGGCGGGCCGCGGAGCGCCCGGCAGCCTCGGCGGCTAGCACGGGCTCGTCGCGGGTGAACCGCAGGACGTTCTTGCCCGCCGTGAGCGCGACCTCGACGGGCTTGGTGTTCTCCCACTTGCCGATCGTGTAGGGCAGCGGGATCTCCGTGGCGTCGCCGCTGCCGTTGGCGGCCACCTTGAGCCGCTGATCGGGGCTCACGGTCACCACCTTCGCGGTCAGCGTGTAGCGGCCGGCCCGCGGCACATCGATCGTGTAGTCGAGCGGCTGCGGATCGCCGATGCGGCCGTAGTGCAGCTGCATGCCGCCGCCAGGGCTCTTCATGAAGATTACCTTTCCCGTGCTGGCGATCGGGCTCGTGCAGGCGACGGCGGGCACCGTGATCATGCCGTCGGTCGCCACGATGATCTTCCGGTCGGCGTCGGTCACGACGACCTGCTCGATGTTCTTCACCTTCGTCTCGTTGGCCTCGCCGAGGTCGGTGCCGACCGCGGCGAGCGTCTTGGCCTTGGCCTCGTCGGCGATGGCCCGCTGAAGATAGAGGGCCACGCCGTTCCACAGGCCCGACACGTCGGCGTGGAAGCCGTAGGCCCGCTTCTCACCGAGGGCGTCGCCGATCCACTGGGCCCGCTGCACCGGCAGATAACCCGCCTCCGACGTCCGGGCCTGGGTGCGGGCCAGGAAGTCGAGGTCCTTGCCGTCGGCCGTCGTGCCCACGCCCCAGCAGCCGCCGAGGTTGATCACCCAGCCGTTCGGCGTCCAGTGGGCGAGCGACGCATGGCCCGGCTGCGGCCGGGCGATCGTCGGCACGCCGAAGCTGCGGAGGATGAACCGGCCGAAGAAGGCCCGCCGGCCGCAGACGCCGCCATTGTTGATGATGTTTTGATACGAGTGCAGGTGGGGATCGTCCTTGCTCACGTTCTGCGAGCCGTATTGCACGTCGGTCCGCACCGCCGCCACGTACCGCCAGGCGTCGTCGGCCGTGGCGATGTGGTCGGGGCGGTAGTTCCGCAGCATCTCGCGGCCCCAGCCGAGCATCTCGTCGGTCTCGTCGCCGTTGACCGCCATCCGGTATTCCCAGGCGGCGAGCTTCTCGAAGCAGGGGTCGAGCTCGCCGGCGAGAAACGCCTGCTCGAAGTGCTGATACCGCTTCACGGGATCGACGACGGCCCGGCCGTCGGTCTTGGCCGCGGGATTGACTTGCTTCACCGGCACGGCGTGCTCCAGGCTCGTGCCGAGGGCCAGCCGCTGCAACACGCCCTCGCGGGCCTTGGGGCTCGCCTTCTGGATGGCCTCGTAGATCTCCATGGCCCGGCCATACTTGCCCCCCTTCGCGCCGTCGGCCGCGACCATCTGCTTCATGAGCACGCCGTCGGCGAGGAGCCGCTCCACGAGCTTCTGCTGCTCGGGCCCCTGCTGGGCAAACTCCGCGAGACCCGCGGGCGTGGCCTGGGCGAGCACCTCGAACTTCACGAGCTTCGCATCGAGCGTATCCTTCGCGAGAAACGGCCGCAGGCCGAAGGCATCGACCGCCTGGAGCGTGGCGGCCTGGGCGGCGGCGAGCGCCTGCTTCGCCGCATCGACCGCCTGCGTGAGCTTCGGCTTCTCGGCGTTCGCCGTGACGAGCGCCGCCTCGGCCTCGACGAGCGCCTTCTGGCCGTCGGCCTTGTTGGCCTCCCACTTGGCGATCTCTGCCTTGGCCGCCTCGCGGTCGGCATCGGTGGCGGCCGTGGCGAGTTTGGCCTTCGCGTCGGCGATCCCCTTCTCCGCGCCGGCGATCCACTTGTTCTTGCGGTGGTCTACGAGGCCCGCGGCGCCGCTGGCCTTGTCGAGGGCCTGCTGGGCGGCGGCCACCGCCGCCTCGGCGGCCTTCTCGGTCTCGCGGGCCTTCAGGTAGGCGACCTTCTTCCCCTCGTCCACGGTCGGCACGACCTCGGCGATCTCGCCGCGGAGCCGCTCGAGCATGGTCTCGTAGCCGGCACGGAGCGTCTCGCCGGCGGGCGTCAGCTCGGGAGCGGCGGGCTGCTGTGGGGCGGCCACGGCCGTGGTGATCAGAAGGCAGGCGGCGACGGAGACGAACCGGATCAGGGCACGCATGGGAGAGTCCTTGGGAGGTGCGACCGGGGCGGACCGATAGTATCGATCCGCCCGTTCAGGCCCGCAAGTGTCGGGCCGCCCGCGCGAGCCAGCAGAATGCCGTCATCCGGCGCGGGATTCCGCCAGCAAGGGCTCGACGGTCGCCACGTGGAGCAGCGGGCAGATCCTGGCCTCGACCGGCAGGCCGTCCACCGCGCCGTCGATGCCCACGTACACATCGTTCATCGTCACCCACGCCATCTCGGGATGCCGCACCTCGTACGACTCTCCGCTCGACATCACGAGTCGAAATGGCTTGAAAGGCCGCTGCCGCAGCAGGTCGCGAAACATGGGACCGTTCATCATCGCCTCCATTCATGATCACTGAAGCGTGTCTTGTGCTCCCGACGTGAATTGTATACACATGTTCATCTTTGCTGTCAAGGCTGCGACCGAACGGGCCGGGGTTCACAGAGTACCACTCTGTGCTACAGGGGGCGCGCAGCGGTGTAGGTGCAGATTGGCAATCTGCACACGGCCGCAGGCCGGGTCACAGAGTGCCACTCTGTGCTACTTGCAGCGTGTAGGTGCAGATTGGCAATCTGCACACGGTGGCCGGCCGGGGTTCACAGAGTGCCACTCTGTGCTACATGCCGCGTGTAGGTGCAGATTGGCAATCTGCACGCGGTGGCACCGCCGAACGGCATCGCGGTGGCCGAACGGGGTCGCCGGCCGGGTCACAGAGTGCCACTCTGTGCTACACGCGGCGGCGGCGGAGGTGCCAGCCGGCGGCGGCCAGGCCGATGCCGGCCAGCACGAGCGTACCCGGCTCGGGAATGGCGTAGACGATGTAGAGCTGTGTGTCGTTGCCGCCCACC
>JBJTIE010000240.1:0-19358 GCA_046094845.1 Planctomycetaceae bacterium
CCCTGGCACCGTCATGGGTGATCCATGGGTAGACATTCCCTTCGAGGCCGGACAGGATCTCGTGCTCCTTGTTGTCCTGGGTGTCGAAGCCCATGAGGCTGAACGCCATCTTCGGCTTTGCTTCCTTCGGGTTGCCGAGAGGGGTGGACCTCACCCAGGCAAACTTCGTGCGCGCCCCCGTCAGCTTGACGATCTGACTCCCGAGATCCGCAGCATGCACGGCATTCGTCCATGCAAGCAGCAGGAACCCGACGAACCAGACCCTCGTCCATGGAGACACGCCAGAGCGCATTCTGATTGTTCCTCTTCGGCCGGAAATGTTCGTCCCCAGGGCTGTGCGTGATCCAAAGGCCACAGTCGCGGCCGTCTCCTCGTACTGGCGCTTCATGCTGCTCGTCCTTATCTCTTGAGTGAGTCTTTCGCTGCCGTCATTTTCGGGCCCATCCGGGATCTTCATGGGTAGAGCTGTAAACCGCCGCAGTAGAAGTAGATGACGTTCTTGAAGTTCCCGACGTTCCGGTATCCCCCGGCCCGTCGCTTGATCGCCATGATTTTGCTGTTCACACCCTCAGCAACGGCGTTGGTCAGTTGATGGCGGCAGAAGGTGATGATGTTGTCGAGGTGGCGGTCGACCATGGCGGCCACCGCCTTTACCGGCTCCAATCGGCTCCGCACGGCCCAGCCATTCCATTGAGAGAAGAATCGTCGCGCCCACCCCTCGACTCGAAACGACCACAGGTGCCGCAGGTTCTCCTTGATCGCCCAGGCTCGCGCTGTCTTGAGATCACTTCCACGCAGGAAGCGGAACTCAGCCCGACGTTTTGGATGGACGTTTTCCTTGGAGGAGATCCACAGGTACTTCGTGCCCTTGAGACGGTCGTCGTCCTCGGAGAGCAGCAGTCGATTCTCGCGGCGGCGCACAATGTCTACGGCTTCGGTCATGTGCTGCATGACGTGGAACCGGTCGAACACGATCTTCGAGGATGCAAGGGGAACCGCTTCAAGAGTGGCTTGGGCATAGGGCTCCCACATGTCCATGGCCACCGCCTCAATGCCAGCGAGTTGCGCCGGGGTGCGGGACTCGTAGAATGCAGCCAAACTCGCTTTTTCCCGGCCCTCTGCGACAAACTCGACGGTCCCACGGTCAACGTCGTTGACGATGGTCAGATACCTATGGCCTTTGCGAAATGCCTTCTCATCAACACCGATTCGGGCGATGGCGGTGGCCTGCTTTCGGGCAAGCCCGCGGGCAACGGCACGCTCGAGTACGTGCCAGGCCTGATCCCATGTGATGCCGACGAGCGTGCAGGCGCCCTTTACGGTCTGGCAGGCCTGGAGGACGTCGATCACGAACCGCTCCATGAGCAGGGTGAACCGGCCGTGGGGCTCCGCCCACGGCACCTTGACCTGCACCACTCCATGTTCAGGGCACTGGACCCGCGGGACACGGGCATGGACGAACGTGTTGAACTGGCAGGTGTTGAGATGCCGCCACAGGCGCTCGGGAGCATTGTCGTAGCAGGCCAACTCTCGGCTACAATGCGGACAGCTCCAGCGACAGCCTTCGGGATGCTCGACGTGAACGTGGATCTCGGTCGACTCGACCTCGAGCCTCACGTCCGTCACCTTCCAAGGAGTGGTCAAGCCGAGAACCTGCTGATAGAGCTCCGTGTCAAACATTCGCCTTGCCTCCGGGGGAAGGCCGCATTCTCCCGCTACGGAGCTACCACAAAAATCGCCGATGGACCAAGATGTGCAGCGGGCGCTCGTCACGGACGGCTGGAAGCTCATCGACTACCCGCAGGCGGGCCGTGTCCAGCTTTTTGACCTCGCGGCCGACGCCGCCGAGCAGCACGATCGTTCGGGCGTGGCGGATGCGGCACAGCGGTTGGCTGCGCTGCGTGACCAGTTGGCTGCGGCCCTCGTGCAAGCCCGGACGTTCAGCCCTGCGACGACGCGCGAGTAAGGAGGAACACAGCCAGCGTCGTCTGTGTGCGGTCACACGCTCGCGCGGCCGCCATACAGCAGTTCGAAAACAACACCCCGAAGCGTGTTGCGGAACGGCGGATGGCTCGAGAACAGCTCGTCCCGCGACGCATAGGTTCCCGCATCGCCCACCACGAATCGCGAGATGTCGCACCGGGTGCCCTCACAGCCTCGAGACCTGCCGCGAAAGTCGATAGCCGTGTGAGACAGGGCGTCGAACAGGGTTTCCCCGTCGTTGGTGAACCCGCCCGGCTGGCGCCGGGCCAACGCTTCCGTCGTTCCGAAGAGTTCCTCCACATCCAGCCACTCGTGCTTCACGAGAAACTGCGGCAAGGCGAGCAGCATGCGCGACGGTATGAACCGATGGGAGAAGGGGAACCGCGGCGCCCAGAAGCGACCGTCCACCCAAAGCCCCCGCACCCGTGTGCCGATGGAACGGGCGCGAGCGAACGCCTCCAGGCAGGCGAGACGTTGACTGCACGACCCCTTGCCTTTCGCGAGCGTGATCGAAACCGGCTGCAGTTCATCCACCGTGTAGGCCGGCGCGACCGCGGCGCGAATCCAGGCATGGGATGCGCGGAGGAACTCGAGTGCATCCTCGGCGACGATGCCGGGCCGAAGAAAGGCCGACTGGAATCGCTCGCTGCGAATGTCGAGGATCGCGGTGGGGCATCGGTGTGGATCGTCGGGTGGCATCATGTAGGCCGACCTCCGGTGACATCGAGGGAATGCGCACGGCCCGCCGTCTGGCTTACTCGGTACGGCCGGCCACGATGTCGTGGGCGGCCTTCTCGATCAGCCGCTGGCGGGCTGCCAGGCGTTCGAGCGCCTGCCGGAGTTCCGGCTCCTCCGCCTGCTCGACGCCGTCGCCGAGCAGGGCGGCGAACCGCTGGGTCCGGCCGTTCACCCGTAGCTGCAGTGAGCGGATCATCTTGAGCTCCGCCAGTGCATCGACGAGCGGCTGATCGCCCGGCTGCGGCGGGCTGCCGCCGATCGACTTCGATTGCTGCTCCTGCTCCTTCCGGTCCCGCTGCGCCTTCTCGAGTGCCGCCAGCAGCTCCTCCAGTTCCACCACCAGATCGTCCACGAGCCCGCGGGTCGTGCCCCCCACGTCGCCGCGGGCGAGCCGCGCCGCTGCCTGCTGGGCGTCGTCGCGGATCTGCTCGAGCGCCTGCGGGATCGCGACCGCCGTGCCGTCGTCGCGAACGACCAGGAGCGCCTTCGCCGCCGCCCCGGCGACCGTGTCATGGTCGCGGCCGAGCGTGGCGGCGGCCAACTCGCGTTCCCGGCCGGCCGTCGTGCCCGCAGCCAGCGCCTCGGCCGCCGTCTGCACGCCGCGCTCCGATCGCAGCATCTCCCGCACCCGCGCCTCGAGCTGCACGAGCAGTCGCTCGACCTCCTCCTCGCGAACCTGTCGCAGGATCTCCTCGAGCTCGGCCCGCGCGTTCTCCAGCTCCTCCAGGGCTTTGTCCTGCTCGCGACGTGAATCGGCGCGATTGGCCTCTTCGAGCCGCTCCCGGGCCGCGGCCATCCGCTCCTGCGCCGCCATCAGTCGCCGCCGCGACCGCTTCGCCCGCGCGGCCTCGTCATCGCCCTCCGGTTCGGCGTCGGCCTGTTCGCCATCGGCCGGCGATTCGCCGTTCGCCGCAGACTGCGTGTCACCGCCCGCCGGCGCACCGGCGGCCATCCGCTCCGCGAATCGGCCCAGATCATCCGCCAGCCCGCCGGCCTCCTTCGCGAGGTCGTCTTGCCGCGGAGCCAGCGCATCGTCGCTTCGACCCGACTCCGTGGCATCGGCGAGCTCACGCTGTCGTGCGATCGCCTTCGACAGCCTGCCCAGGAATGCCCGAACCTCGCGGGTGGTGTCGCCTGCCCGCCGGGGCTCGGCCCCGGCGGCGAGCCGATCCAGCAGCGCCTGCAGTTGCTCGACCGCCTGCTGCTGCGTCGTGCCGGCCTTGAGCAACTGGCCCTGTCGAAGCAACTCGACGATGGTGGCCAGCCGGTCGGCCACCTGCTCGCTGCGGGCGGTCTCGCAGGCCGACCGCAGTGCTGCCGCGCGGCGCGGATCCGAGGCGTCGAGCAGGTCGGCGAGCCGAAGAAACGAGAGCTCGAGCTCCGCATACTGCCGGACGAGCTCCTGCTCACGTTCCGCCAGTCGCGTCGCGGCCGGCGGATCGGCCGCCGTGACGAGCCGCGTGGTGCCGGCGACGACGAGCAGTGAGGCCGCGGCAAGACGTGCCCCGGTCAGGATGGTCGTCGTCCAAACGAAGAGCCTGGTCATGGTCCCTCCAGCGCCTGTCGGCCGCGCTTCTTCTGCTGCTCGAGCGTCGCATCGCGGATCTCCTGCTGCGTGCGGATCACCGTCCGCAGCCGCTCGACGAGATCGTTGAACGACTCGAGTTCCAGCATCGTGTCGAGAACGGACCGCATCGCGGCCAGGGCCGCATCGACCCGCTGCACGAGCGGTCCGAGCGGCTGACCGCCGCCGGCGACGGTCGCCTGACAGGCACGCACGACCGCCGGCAGATGGGTGGCTGCCAGCCGCTCGAGCGGCGTTGCAATCTGCGTGGAGAGCCTCGTCTCGAGCTCTGACGTGAGCACCCCATTGATGTCGAGCTCGCGGCGGATTCCGCGAAACGCGGCGGCGATCTCGCCCGTTTCGCCGGCTGCCCGGGCCGCCGCCTCGCCGCAGCGTGCCGCGGCTGCCGACGCCGGCGACGCTGATTCACCTGATTCAGACTCGTCGCGGCCGCGCGGCGGAGCGGCGAGGATGTCGCGGGCCTGCCCGAGATCACTGATCACGGTCTCGAACCGCCGCCGCAGCATGATCTCACGGGCTTCGAGCAGCGACCGGAGGGCTTCAGGTGTGACCACGTCGAACGGCCAGGTGTCGCTCCTCGCGAGGTTCGGGCCGCCCGCGAGTCCGCAGCCGTCGCGGGCCTCGACCGTCACGGTGAGCCGGTCTCCCGGCTTCAGGCCCAGCGGTGCGAGCGGCACGATCTCCGGTGTCTCGGGCGAGACATCGACCACCGTCAGTCCGTTGCGGACACGTCCGATCGGCAGCCGGCTCGTCGCCTCGTCGCCGTCGCGACCGAGCACGACCGCGGCGTCGGCAAGGCCATGGTCGTCGGTGAGCACGCCTGCGAATGGCAGCCGGGCCTGGGGTGTGACGGCCGTGGACACGCCGGCGGTCACGAGGCCCACCTGCGGCGGTTCGTCCGCGACCGCCGTGAGCAGAATACGGATTGGTTCGCGGTTGGCGAGGCCTACCGTATCGACGAGGGTCAGCTCGACGGGCGTGTCGGCGTCGAGGGCCTCGATCGCGGCGGTGATCCCGCGTTGGTCGGTCGCGGCGTCGGCATTGAGAGCGGCGAGGAGGATGGGATCGGCAGCGGTGCCGGCGGGAGTGGCTGTCAGTCTGGCCGCCGCCAGCGGTTTCGTGGCGGTGCACGTCAGCCGCACCCTCGAGCCGCGAGGCAGCCGGACGAGCCGGGCGGAGGCGGCGCGGCGCTCGTCACCACCGAGATAGGCCGGCGGCTGGTAGTCGATCCGGAGATCGGCGAGATCGGGGGGCTCGACGACCCGCAGCCGCAGTCCCGCGAGGCGGGCATCGCCCCCTCGCACCTCGAGCTCGGTGTCGCCCACGACGCCGCGGATCACGTGGCCGAATGAGCCCCGCTCGTCGGTCGCCGCGCCGCGGCTGCCCATGCGTTCCGTCCGCCAGCCGTCGGAGACCCTGGTCCGCAGCTCGACGACGTCGGGCAGGCCCCCGGCCGATCGCGCGTGCGCAATCACATCGACGTCGCTGCCCCGCGCCACCGTGCGAACACCCCCCGGAAAACCCTCGACCTCCAGTTGAACCCGCCGCGGCCAGGGCTCGTCGGTCAGGGCGAGCATCCGTCTGGCCCACAGGCCGCCCACGGCCGGCCGTGCGGCCACGAGCAGCGCGACGGTGGCGAGTGCCGCGACACCGCCGGCTGCGAGCATCGTGAGCGGCCGGCGGCGAAAGATCGCGGCGGTGCGGATGTCGCCGAGCATGGCCACGGCGTCGGCCGTGGTGCGTCGCGCGAGATCGGGATCGACGTCGGCACGCGGTCGATCGGCCAGCTCGATGGCGGTCGAGAGGCTGTCGCGACAGGCGGGGTGCGCGCGTTCGACGACCACGGCGAGGGCGGCGTCGGGCAGCGGTGTGAGCAGCCGCACGACGAGCTTCGAGACGAGCAGCCAGACGATCAGCCCACCGCCAGTCGCCAGCATCGCCAGTCGCACCCACCCGGGCGGCTCGATGCTCCAGTCGAGCAGCAGTGTCGCCCAAAAGATCGCCGCGGCGGTGATCGCCGTCCAGCCGAGCGACTCGATCCACACCCAGCGTCGGGTCTGTCGCCGCAGCGCGGCGAACAGCCCGCGCAGGGGGGCGACCTGGGCCTGGAGCGACTCGAGTGGCGGTGGTGTGTCGAGAGCGGCGGATGCCATGGAGCGACTGGCTTTCAGGCGAGCGTGACGAGCCGACGAAGAATCCATTCGCCACACAGGAGGCCGACGGCAAGGGCCACGAGCAGCCCGTTGAGCCACTGTTTGAACCGCACGTCCGGCGCCCCGGCCTCGTACTCACGTCGCGAACGGTCGGGGAGCGATGCGGCCAGCGTGCGGGCAGCGTTCTGGGTCCAGGCGACGTCGTGAAGGAACCACGCACGGCCTCCGGTGGTGGCGGCCAGATCGTCGAGGATCCGGCGGTCGATCCGCGGCTGGGCGAGCTCGCGATCCGGCAGCTGGGCATGGATCGTCCGGGCGAGCGGCTCGTCGTCGCCGGCCGCGCCGAGATCCGCCTCGACTCGCCAGGCCCCTTCGCGGGCCGCCACGAACGAACCGCGGAGCATGTCGGCCCGGCCCGGTTCCGCAGCCAGGGGCACCGGGAGCGGACCGCCATCGGGCCCGATCACGCGGCAGGTCGTGGCCGGCGTCGCGCCGCTGCCTTCCGGCACCAACAGGCGAACCGTCACCGTGCCCCCCACGGCATCGCGATCCCGATCCACGAGCAGCCGTCCGCGCCGCGATCCGCGCAGCAGCCGTCCCTGTGCGACGTGCCGCAGGATCTGCGTCGTCAGCCGCTCGTGGGCGGCGGCATCCACACCGCGGAGTCGCCACAGCTCGCCGCTGCCGACGAAGAGAACCGTGCCCGCGCTATACAACTGCCCGACGAGGAACGCGGACTGATTGTCCGCGGTCGCGCTCGGGGATCCATCGGCGAGCTGTGCGGTGCCGAGCTGCATGTAGACGGTGGCGCCAGGCTTGGCCGGCCCGTTCGGGCAGCGGCCGAACACGCCGGGGAACTCACCCCACACCCCCTCGCTGCCCCCCCGGGTTGCAGCCGCCCAGAGAAATTCCGCATCCGCCCCCTCGCGAGTGAACCGCACGGGCCGGGGCTCGCCGCCACCCCCTCCCTCGTCGCGGGCGATCTGATTGCGGCCGCGGAGTTCCAGGGGAAACAGGTTGCGAATCGGCGCCATCTGCGGTTCGGCGAGCCAGGCCTCCATGAACACCGTGCCGGCGACGAGCAGGAGACCGCCCGACTCGCGGGCGACCCAGCGCTCGAGTCGTGCCCGGGCGGCGAGATCGAGCTGCCGCCAGTCGTAGTCGAAGGCGGCGATCGCGTCGTAATCGGCGAGCGCCTGGTCGCTCGCGGGGAATGCGTCGAGGACCTGGCGGGCATCCTGCGAGACGCCGGGCGTCGCCGTGCCGAGCAAGACGTCGACGCTGAAACTCTGGTCTCGCTGCAGCACGTTCCGCATGAACTGATACTCGCGGCTCGGGCCGCCCGCCATCAGCAGCACCCGCGTCACGCGATCGACGACCTCGATGTCCGTCGTCATCCGATCCGTGGCCGCCGCCTGCCGTTCACCGGTGGGAATCGCCCGCACGCCGAGCGTGCGGCGGCCGGTCGCCGCGAGTCCCGCCACATCGAACCGTACGGCAACGAGCTCACCGTCAGCGCCGAGCACGGCATCGACGGTGTCGAGCGGCGTCGGGCTCGCAACTGCGGCGTCGGCGGCCGTCGTCAATTCGACCCGCACCGTCTGGCCCGCCATTCCCTGGGCCTGCAGGTGGGCCGTTACCGTGAACGGGTCGGAGGGAAACACCCGGGCCGGGGCGGCCATGTCGGCCACCCGCACCGCCGGCGGCACCAGCTCGCTGCCGATTCCGAGCGGATGCACCGCCACGCCCGCCCGGGCGATCGCGGCGGCGGCGGCCCGCGGATCGGTGCCGGCGGTGCTGATGCCGTCGGTGAGCAGGATCACGCCGGCGAGCGTGCCGGACGGTTCCTCGTCGAGCACGCGGGCGAGCGCGTCGCCGAGCCGCGTGTCGGAACCCTGTGCCGCGAGCCGATCCCGCCAGTCACCGCCGCGCGAACCCGCCGGTGGCGTGTCGGGAGTGGCAGCCACGGTCGCGGGGACCGTGAAGCCTCCGCGGGGCAAGAGCGCGATCCGTTCGGCGGTCGCGTCGAACCGCCACACCGAGACGTCCTGCCGGGACTGGAGCGCCTCGAGCAGTCCCCCGGCGTCGAGCGCCGCGACGGCCTGGTCGCATCGGGGCGGACTCGTGCCGCCGCCGGCGGGATCGGTGAGCGCCATGCTCGCGCTCGTGTCGACGAGCACGGCCACCCGCGACGGCGATTCGATCTCGCGTTCCGAGGTTCGTTCGACGTCGAGATAGGCGGCCACCAGGGCTGCGAGTGCGCCAAGCCGCAGGGCTGCGAGCCCGGCCCGCACGGGCCTCGAGAGCTCCCGCGCATCGCGGCGGTAGAGCAGGACGACGATCGCGGCGAGCGCCGCCAGGGAGAGCACCAGTGCCGGCATCTCCCACCAGGTGGAAAAGCCGTCCACGAGCGTGCTCGTAATGCGTTGCCGCACGCCGGCGGTGGCAAAGAGGCAGCGGGCCGCCGTCATGCGAGGGCTCCCTGCCGCCGCCGCTTTCGGGCCGCCGGCACATGGTAGCCGGCGAGGAAGGCCGCGAGCTGTTCGAGCACGAGCGCCGCGATGACCGCGAGCAGGAGCTGCTTGACCAGCGGCCGGCCACCGGTCGGGCTGGCGCCGGGGTCGAGATCGTCGGCCGCATCGATCGTGAAGGGCACGCCCTCGAGCGCGGCGCGGAGCTGCTGCGGCGTGGCCTCGGCGAGCCTGCCCTCCCGCGGATCGACGTTGACGGCCACCGCTCGTTCCCGCGGCGTGCCGTCGAGCTGCCGCCACCGCGCCAGGTATCCGCCCGGCCGGTCGGTCGCGGTCAGCCTTGCCTGCCAGTCGTTCCCGACGGCCACGGCCGATTCCCGCACCGTCTCGCCGTCCGGAGGCACGCTGAACGCCACCTCGGTCTCGTCGGTGCCCGCCTGGAGCGGCACGATGAAGGGATCGCCCACCGTGAGGCCCGTCATCCGGCGGCGGGCTCGGGCCACGTGCGCCTCCAGCTCCAGCATCACCACCACCCAACTCGGGTTGCCGCGGGCCCAGTTGTTCCAGACGGGCGCCGCCGTTGAAAGCACCGCCGCGACCATGCCGGCGCCGAACGGCCGTTCGACCGCGAGCGGTCCTCCTGACCGCAGCGAGAGGAGCCGCCGCAGGCCCTCGCCCGGTGCCGGCGTGTGGTCGCGGTCGATCGCCATCACGCGTTCCACCTTCACGGCATCGAGCAGCGGGTTCCGCTGGCCGGCGAGCACGGCCACCACGGGATGGTCGTCCACGACGATGTCGGGCACGGCCGGTCCGCCGCCGGCAGCGGGCGGAAGATCGACGGCGCCGGCCAGCGGCACGGGAAAGAGCCCCGCGCCGCCGCGGAAGAGCGTGCGGTTGACCACCTCGGCGCGGGTCCGCGGGCCCACGAAGAAGACCACCCCGCCGCCGCCGCGGGCATACGCCTCGAGAGCGTCGACGGCCTTCGGCTCGAGCGATTCGACGTCGAGCAGCCAGACGCTGTCGAAGGCGGCGAGGTCGATGGTCGCCAGCTGCGCCGGGGGCTCGACCCGCGGCCGCAGTCCCGTGGCTGCCGCACCCCCGGGGGCCAGCGCGGTGGCCACATAGAAGGCATCCCCCGCGCGGCCGCCGCCCCGCGGGTCGCCGTCGATGAGCAGCACCTCGGCCCGCTCGGCGATGTCGATGACGGCCGTGCGTGAGTCGTCGGCGGCGAGCCGATCGGCCGGCAGCACCGCCTCGATGACATGGCCGCCGGGTGTTTCGAACCGCACGTCGAACCGGGCCGTGGCGACGTCGCCGGGCGGGATCTCCGCGATCCGCACGCCGGGACGGCCGATGCCGTCCTCCCGCAGGCCCACCCGCACGTCGCGGGCCGCGGTCTCCGCGTCGTTTCGCACGGTGAACTCGCAGGTCACGACGGCACCGGTCGCCGGCACGCCGCCGGCAAGCTCCAGGGCGTCGATCGCCAGGTTGGCCTCGGTGGCCTCCGACGGCGCCGCATTCACCAGTCGCACCGTCACGCCCGCGTCGGCGAGCCGTCGAAGCGCGGCGCGAGCCTCGTCGGCCTGACGCCAATCCTGCGTGCGGAAGTCGCTCACGAGCCAGAGCACCTGCGTGAGGCCGGCGGCCGGCGCGAACAGGGGTTCGACGGCGAGGATGGCCGCCGTGGGCGTCGTGGCGGTTGCCGCCGTGCCTTCCGTGGCGAATGCCGCCGCCCCCCGCGCGGTGGCCGGCTGCCGCTGCAGGTCGAACCGGTCCGCCACGGCGGCCGAACCCGACACGAGCGGCGTGAACCGGCCGAGGGCGATCTCCTGGGCGGGCATGGCCGCCACGTCGGTGACGAGCCTCGCGATGGCGGCGCGGCCGCGATCGAACGCGGTCGTCGTGCCCCCCGCCGTCGCCCGATCGCCCATCGACGCGGAGTCGTCGAGGAGCACCACGTGCAGCGTCCGGCCGGTGCCGAGCAGGCCCGCGAGGCCGCTCGTCCATCTGGGCTGGGCGAGCGCCAGCACGATTCCCGCCACGGCGGCGGTGCGGAGGGCGAGCAGGAGGATCTGTCGCAGCAGCACCTGCGTGCGGTAGCGGTGCTGGCTGGCGAGCAGAAACTCGACCGCCGCGAACGGCACCCGCTTGTGCCGCAGCCGATTGAGCAGGTGGATCAGGAGCGGCGCCGCCGCGAGCGGCAGTCCCCACCAGAGCAGCGTCGGAAAGTCGAAGGTCGGCATGCGTGTCAGACGGCCAGGCTCGCGCGGCGAGAGAGAAACTTGACGAGGGCCGCAGCGAGCGGTTCACCGGAACGGATGAGCTCGTAGTCGCACTCGAGCGCCGCCGCCCGCTGGCGGGTCGCGCCGAGAAAGGCCTGCAGCGCCTCGAGATAGCCGGCACGGAAGGCCCGCGGATTGCAGCTCACCTGGGCGGCGGTCTCGAGTCCCTCGAACCGCGTCGGCCCGTCGAACGGAAAGTCGAGCTCGTCGTCGTCCAGCACGTGCAGCAGCGCGACATCGTGGCCGCGCATCCGCAGGAACCGCAGGCCCGGCATGATGCCGTCGCGATCGCCGAGCAGGTCGGAAATCACCACCACGAGGCCGCGGCGGGGCAGCGTCTCGGCGAGTCCGCGAAAGGCCGGCAGGAACGCCGAGGCATGCGCTGTGCCGGCCCCCCTGCCCCGCGGCCACTCGAGCACCTCGATCACACTCGAGAGATGCGATCGCTTCGTCCGCGCCGGCACGCTCGCGCGGATTCGGTCGTCGAATACGGCGCAGCCCACCGCGTCGCCGTGCGAGAGCGCGAGCCAGGCGAGGCTCGCGGCGAGCGTGGCGGCGCAGTCGTGTTTGCCAAGCCGGCGGCGACTGCTGACGGCCTCGGGCTCATAGTCCATGCTCGGGGAGCAGTCGACCACGAGCGTGAGCCGGAGGTTCGTCTCCTCCTCGAACTCCTTCACGTAGAGCCGGTCCTGCCGCCCCCAGACCTTCCAGTCGACCCGCTTCGGGTCGTCACCACGGACATACTCGCGGTGCTGGAGGAACTCGACCGACTGCCCCTTGTAGGGGCTCTTGTGGAGGCCCGCGAGCGTGCCTTCGACGACGGCCTTGGCGCGCAGCTCCAGCCGCGCGATCCGGGCGATCGCTTCAGGATGCAAAAATCGTCTGGAATCTGGCGTCACGCGTCAGGTCGTCCTCTCGGGTCGGGGTGATCTCCACGAGGCGGCGGATGATGGCGTCGGGCGTCACGCCCTCGCTCTCCGCCGCAAAACCCACCACAACGCGGTGGCGGAGCACGGGCGCCGCCAGCGCCTGCAGGTCTTCGACGGTGACGTGGCTCCGCCCCTGAAGCAGCGCCCGGGCCTTGGCGCCCACGATCAGAAACTGCACCGCCCGCGGCCCGGCGCCCCAGACGAGCTGGTCCGAGACGAACTCGGGCACACCGGGCTCGCCCCGCCGCGTCTGGCGGACGAGCGCCAACGCATACCGCACGAGGTGGTCGCTGATCGGCACCTCCCGCACGCTCCGCTGGAGGGCGAGGATGTCGGCGGCGGAGAGCACGGGGCGGGCATCCTCCTGCGGCAGGCCGGTGGTGCGGCGGGCGATCTCGAACTCCTCCGCGAACGACGGATACCGGACGAACACCTTGAACATGAACCGATCCTGCTGCGCCTCGGGCAACGGATACGTGCCCTCCTGCTCGATCGGGTTCTGCGTGGCCAGCACGAAGAACGGATCGGTGAGGCCGTGCCGCACGCGGCCCACGCTCACCTGCCGCTCCTGCATCGCCTCGAGGAGCGCGGCCTGCGTCTTGGGGGGCGTGCGATTGATCTCGTCGGCGAGCACGATGTTGGCGAACAGCGGGCCCTCGAGGAACCGGGGCTGCCGCATGCCCGTGGCCTTGTCCTCTTCGAGCACGTCGGTGCCGATGATGTCGGCCGGCATCAGGTCGGGGGTGAACTGGATGCGGGAGAAGGAGAGGTCGAGGCTCCGGGCCAGCGTGCTGATCAGCAGCGTTTTGGCGAGCCCCGGCACGCCTTCGAGCAGGCAATGACCACGGCTGAAGAGCGAGATGAGCAACTCCTCGATCACTTCCCGCTGGCCGACGATCACATGGGAGAGCTGGTCGAGAATCTGGTCGTGGGCGGCGTGGAGCCGTTCGACGGCCGAGGCATCGGGGGACAGGGGCATGGGAGTCTCCGGAGGTCGCGGGTGGCCGGTGGCCGCCCGCCGTCTATCTTCGCCTCACCGCTGGTAGATCGGAAGCGCCGCCCGGTCCAGCTGGAGGATCGTGAGGTTCGTGGCCGTCGTGTACACGGCGCCGATGTAGCCCTGCGGCCAAAACACGCCATCCCGGTCGTCCCGCGCCTCCGACACGAGCCGCTTCTCCATCTGGCCGCGGTAGTCGGCCCAGGTCTCGCCCCCTTCGCGGTACATCACCTGCGCGTAGTAGAAGTGGGCGTAGTGCCAGTGGCCGAAGCTGTTGTTGGAGATGTTGCCGAGGTGCTTGGCGGCGTAGGCGAGCATCCGCGGCACGTGGGTGTCGTCCTCCTCGCCGGCATTGAAGAGGCAGGCGATCGCGGCCGCGGAGATGGCGGGTCGCCCTCCCCCGCCCTTCGAACTGTACTGCACGCCGCCGTCCGGCATCGTGCAGCGATGGATGTAGGCGATCGCCTTGTCGATGATCTCGCGGGGCACGGGAATCCCCGCGTTGCGACAGCCCCGCAGCCCCTGCACCTGCGTG
The DNA here is from genome assembly GCA_046094845.1 of Planctomycetaceae bacterium. Taxonomy (GTDB): domain Bacteria; phylum Planctomycetota; class Planctomycetia; order Pirellulales; family UBA1268; genus QWPN01. The sequence continues at coordinate 13,674 of JBJTIE010000240.1, forward strand.
ATCGTGGTCGAGCCCTCGTCGAAGTCGTTGCCGTCCTTCGCGCTGACGTAGCCCCAGCCGCCGTCCTTCGTCTGGGCGCGGCCCGAAAACTCGACGGCCCGGGTGAGCACGCCCACGAGCTCCTCCCGCCGCCGCTCGTCCTCCTCCTCCCCCAGCAACTGCGAGAGGAAGAGCATCGAGAAGCCGTGGCCGTAGGTGTAGCGGTCGTCGTTCTTCGGATCGCCGATCAGGCCGTTGGGCCGCGCCCGGCTCACGAGATAGTCGACCGCGCGCCGGATCGGTTCAGCGTAGCGGCCCTGCGTGGTGGTCGATCCCTCCATGAGCATCGCGGTGCCGGCCAGCGCCGTCATGGCCGTCGGGTAGCGGTTCTCGTTGGCCGTCCAGCTGCCGCGGCGTGACTGCTTGGCCGCAAGCCAGTCGAGTCCGCGCGACACGGTGCGTTCGACGCGGTCGTCGCCGCGGGATCCGGCCGCCGCCGTCGCGACGATGATCACCGCGAGGGTGGCCACCGGGAGCCACCGGCCGCGATGTCCGCGGGCCGAGGGATTCGTCATGGCCGCTGCCTCCGCCGCGACTGAATCTGCTCGAGCAGACGGTCCATGCCCGGCGCGGCGGCGTGGGCCTGGTAGGGGCCACGGGGCGGCACTGAGCCCCCCGTGAAGTCCAGCACGGCCCAGCGCGGCGTTTCGCCCGACTCACGGATCGTGATCGAGTGCCGCTCGGGATCGCCCACGAGCTCGCAGCCGAAGAAGACATGCGGCTGGATCGGCTGGGCGATCTCGTCGAACACGGCGTGCCCGGTTCGTTTGTCGAGGCCCACGAGGCTCAATCGCACGTGCTCCGCATCGGGCCGGCTCCGCATCTGCCGCGAGAGCAGCAGCACCGGCAGCCCGTCGGGTTGGGCGAGGTGGAGGCAGTGGCCGGCGAGGGTGGCGGGGCCCGGCCAGAGCAGCCGGCCGTCGGTGGAATCGACCGACCACACCGATCCCGAGAGCGGGCGGCTGATCTCGCCGGCAGCGAGCAGGTGTTGCAGCGGGGCAAGATCATCCAGGCCGGCATGCCACTCGCCCGCATCGGTCCGCGACTCCGTGCCGGCCACGATGAGCAGCCGGTCAAGCCAGGGCACGACGTGCAGTCGGTCGAACGCCGCCGGCATCGCCGGCAGCTGCGTGGCGAAGGCCTCTTGTCCGCTGGCGAGATCGAAGGCCGTCAGCCGGCCATCGGGAGCCAGCACCAGCAGCCGGTCGTCGTCGAGGGGCACTGCCCGCGCTGCGCCTGCCACGGTGCCGAGCACGATCGTCTCGTCATTTACCGGATCGACCAGCTCGAGCCGGGCCTTGGCCGCGGTGCCCTGGGGCTGGCCATCTTCCAGCGGACACACCGCCACGATTCGGCGGCCGCAGGTCATGAGCCGCCGCCTGCGCGGCGGCAGCCTCACGGTGCGGACGAGCCGGCCGTCGAGCATCGACAGCACCCGCGAGTCCGCCCCGCCGGGGGTGCATGCGGTCACGAATTCGTCGTCGCCGACCAATTCACCGCCGGCAGGCAACGCATGCCGTTCCCAGAGCAGCCCGCCGGTGGATGACTCGACGAGCGACAGGGTGCCGCCGGACTGGTGCAGCGCGCCGGTGATCCGCGGGCGGCCGCCCCGCGGCAGCCCCGTGCGGGAGCGTTCGTCGGGCTCGTTGATCTCCAGGCCGAGCGGAGTGCCGCCGTGCCGCGCCCCCCGGCCGCCGACAGCGCGCACCCAGAGTCCCGCGGGCTGCTGCTCGGCGGCCGATCCGGCGATGAGATGCGTCCACAGGGGACGGCTGCCCCCCGCGAGGTCGTAGGCCGACAGCACCCGCCCGGTGCGGACGAAGAGCAGTCGGCCGAGCGTCCAGGCCTCGAACCCGTTTGCCTGCGGCAGCCAGGGCAGGCCGAGCCGGGATCCGGCCGGATCGATCGTGAGCGGATCCATCAAGGGGCGGCCGTAGCCGTCGAACAGATGGAGTCGTCCTTCCTGCACGTCGCAGGCCAGCTTCAGCCCGGGCACGGCGGGGGCGCGATCCTGCTCCACCGGCAGAGGCATGAGGCGGGGCGGCGCGTCGCCGGCGAACGTGTCGCGGCCGATGGGCAGCCTTCTGTGATCCACGTGGCCCAGCGGCCAGGCGGCGTCGATGGCTGCTGGTGACGGCGGATCGCGGAGACTTGCGGGGCGGTTCGCTGCGACCGTCGCCAGGATACGGGCCCGCGGCTCCCCGGTGCTCGATCGGGCGAGGTGGAGCAGATGCCATTCCGTGCGAATGGCGGCCTGCGCCGAGTCGTCACCGCGGGCGAAGGGTGCGGCGATGGCGAGCGCTCGCGCGCGGCTGCTCTGCGGCAGACCTGCCAGTCGCTCGGCCAGACGTTCGAGCCGCAGCTGTCGGTCGCCGGCATCCGATGCAGCCGCCGCCGCGTCGATGGCCGCGGCGGCCGCCGCGGCGATCTCGGCTCGGAGTGCGGACGGGGCCCGCTCGACGAGGGTGGCGAGCCGACCCGCGATCCAGCGGTCGTCGTTCACCACCAGCATCTGATCGGCGGGATCGCGAGTGGCCGTGTTCGGGACCGCGACGGGATCGGTGGCGAGCAGGTCGTGAATCGCAGACCAGGCGTCGCCCCACGACTCGACCCGCAGAAAGCCGTCGACGGCCACGCGGGCTGCGGCCCGGGTGGCGGCCGAACCGCCCGGCGCGAGCGATGCGAGGCGGAACGCCGCTCGCCACGCCGGCGCCGCCGCGGCGAAATCGCGCTGCATGCCGAACACGATCGCATCCGGCAGGGCCTCGGGGGGCAGGCGTGCGGCGTCGGCCCGAGCCGCCTTGCCGAGCAGTTCGAGGCCATCGGCCACGCGGCCTGCCTCGAGCTGCAACTGGCCGCGCCATTGCCAGGCCCAGGGGGAAGCCGGATCGCGGGCTTCGGCGGTCTGAATCCGGGCCTCGAGGGCCGCCTGCTGATGGAATACATCGAGCGAATCGCTGCCCCGCGAGATCACCTCGCCACGGTAGGCGACGAGATTTCCCGGCACGAGCCCGCCCCGGGCGGGGCACCGGCCCGCGATCCCGCCGGTGCGCAGATCGATCTCGACGACCTCCGGGCTGTCGAGCGGGAGAAGCAGCCGATCCTGCGTCAGGATGCCACGGCCGCTCGGCCTGCCACCCGCGTCGGCATAGGAGAGCCGCCAGAGCCGTTCGCCATTGGCGAGGGCCCGGGCCTCGACCGCCCGTGTGCCGATCACGATGACGCGGCCATCGACGACGCCTGCCACCTGCACGACGTCCGGCACGAGCGACTCCCAGGCGGGACGGCCCTGCCGGAGATCGAGGCAGGCCAGGCCGGTCGCGTCGTGAGCGGCGAGCAACACGCGGCCGGCGGCAAGCACGGGGAGCGAATCGCCGGCGGCGATCCCGCGACGGGCTGGGCTCGAAGCATCGTTGGCGGCTGCCCGGTCGGCGTCGGGGCGGTCGATGCGGGGATAATGGTGCGCCCACAGCAATCGTCGCGTGGCGAGATCGACCGCGACCACGGTGCCGGCGCCGAGCGGACAGACGAGCACGCCGTCGGCGAGTGCCGGCGACAATCCGGCCAGGCGTCGCGACCGTGCCCTGGGGCTCGAGATCTGCTCGTCCTCGTCGAGCTCCGCGAGCGGCCGCGACCAGAGCACCGTGCCGCGGGCGGCATCGACCACGTCGAGCCGCACCTCCCCCTTCTCCTCGACGAGCGCATAGAGCTCGCCGCCGACCGCGAGCGGCGGACCGAGATACCAGGCGTCGGAGCCCGGGGCGGGCAGTTGCCACCGGGCCGCGCCGCGGGCGGCGATGTCGAACGCCCGGAGCCGGTTGCCACGGCGTCCCCCCTCGCCGAATCGCCGCTGCAGCCCGTTATTGAGGTCGGCAAGCGGCCCGCGCTCCCCCGGCGCCTGGGGCGGAGTCTCGATCGCGACGACGAGCCCTTCGGCGACGGTCAGGCTTGCTGATGTGAAGTCGTCGAAGATGAAGTCCGTGGCGTCGCCGCCGGCAGCATCGGCTCCCTCGTCCGCCGTCGTCGGTCCAGCCAGCTGGTCGGCGAGCGTTCGCAGCCAAAGACGCTTGCCGGTCGGAAAGTCCACCGCGAGGATGCCGAGCGGTGTCCGCACGAGGATCACGCCATCGACTGCCACCGGCGTGCCGGCGGGCATGATGAACCGCTCCGCCGCGGCAGCCGTCTGGCGTCGTTTGTCGAGGAGCCGCACCTCCTCGGGGTGCCGTGCCAGCGGTACTCGGTAGCGAGGCACGAGCAGCGGCCGCGAGGCGACGGCCGTGGCATTGCGGGCCGCATCGCCTCTGGGCTGGGGCCACTCGGCAGCCCGCCCGGTTCGTGCGCGGGCCATCGTGGCGAGCCACTCGGCCGCCTGCGCGGGAGGCAGCGAGAGGGCGAGATCGAGGCCGGCCACGCGATCGCGTCCGCGGGCCGCGGCGAGGATCGTGCCCGCGGTGGCCATGTCGCCGGCCTGCGCGTGGGCGACGCTCCGCATCAGCGACAGCGTCGGCTCGGCCGGCTCGCCCATCTTCTGCTCGGCGAGCCGGTCGAGCCACGCGGCGGCAACCGCCGGCTGCCCGGCCTCGAGCGCCGTGGTCGCCGCGATGACGGCGGCACGGCGGCCGGCGGGCGTGGCGAACCAGCGACGGGCCACCTCGACGATCGCGTCGATGTCGTCAGCGGCAATGGCATCGGCAAGCCGACGGTCAGCCCGCGCGGAAAAAAGCAACTCGTAGGCGTCACGGCCGGCACGGGGCTGCTCCTGCAACACCGCCCAGGCTTCGGTCTTCAGGCTGCGACTGGTCGTCCGCCGGGGCGAGGCACTGCCGAAGGCATCCCGCGGTGCGGCCAGGATCTCGTCGAAGAGCGTGGCGGCATCGCTCCAACGGCTCTCGCCCAACAGCCGGCGGGCCTTGTCGAGTGTTCGCTCGAGCTCGCGGTCGGTCGGCAGGAAGACGCCGTCGTCGGCGGCGTCGGGAGCGGGTTCGTCAGCACGGACCGCCACCCCTGTGACGAGCACGGCCGAGGCCAGCAGCCATGACCACGACCGGCACATCCCAACCGAGGCCGGGATGAGGCGTGTGAGGCCGGTGATGGGGGCGCGAATGCTCATGACGGCCGGGCCATCGGAGAGCCTATCACACCGGGGGAAAACCGCATGAAACCGGGTGTCCAGGCCGGCATGCCCACGGGCGGGCCAACGCCCCGGAGGCTGTTCGCGGAGATGGGAAAGGGCGTTTTCCCGGCCCAGACCCCATTTTTTCGCCTTGCAATTTCATTTTCAGAACTTCTAATCAGCGGCTCGTACGGCATTTCCGGCCGAGTTATCCTTGCGGTGCGGTCCTGATCGCACACCTGTTTCCCCTTTTCCCATCCGCTTTGGAGGATATGGCTATGGCAAAGAAGTCGGGCAGCAAACCCATGACGAAGACCGAGATCATGCGCAGCATCTCCGAGACGACGAACCTTCCGAAGAAGGACGTGGTCGCGGTGATGGAGGCCATGACCCACGAGATCCAGAAGGCGCTCAAGGGCTCGGGCATCGGCGTGTTCTCGATCCCCGGCCTGGTGAAGATCGAGCGTCGGAAGGTTCCCGCCCGCCCAGCCCAGAAGGGCGTGAAGAATCCCTTCACCGGCGAACTCCAGGAC
>JBJTIE010000241.1:0-4546 GCA_046094845.1 Planctomycetaceae bacterium
CCCACGCCGGGCGACAAGAAATTGCAGGTCATCGGCGGCGACGAGATCCGCTTCGGCTACTCCCCCCGGTTCCGCGCGAAGATGCGGGATCTGCCCCCCGATCCCGACACGGTGATCGGCGTCGCGTCCGACGCCCGCCTCGGCATCTCGGCCGGCGGTTTCCCGCCGCTCGCGGGCCAGCGCCGGCTCTCGGTCGAGGAACTCGGCCTCTCGACGTCCCAGGCCAAGCTTGGCTTCCGCGCGGTGCGGCCGGGTAATCCCGTCTACATCCGCGTCATCGACCCCGACCAGAGCACCACGGCCGGGCCCGACACGGTGGTCGTGTCGCTCGCGGCGTCGAGCGGCGACGAGATTCCGTCGCTCGCGCTCACCGAGACGGCGGCCTTCAGCGGCGTGTTCGAGGCGGTGGGCACCACCGCGGCCTCGCAGGCGGTGGCGTTCGCGTCGGAGAACGCGCCGGGCCGCGATGCCGCGATGGCGATCAGCCCCGGCAACCATCCCGGCTGGCAGGGCAAGCCGTGCGACAAGGAGGCGCAGCGGGTCTTCGGCGTCGATCTCAACGACGACGTGGCCCTCGGCACGATGACGATCCAGCCGATCGCGGGCCAGGCGCCGACCCACTTCGTCCTCCAGACCTCGCAGAACGGCCGCGACTGGGTGACGCGGTCGCGGTATCGCGGTGCGGCCGACCCCGCCCCGTTCGACGGCCGGCCACAGGTGACGTCGTTCCCCACGTTTGGCGGCCAAGCGATGCCGATCGCCCCTCCGAAGGGCCGCGACCTGCCGGCCGAGTGGCGGGAGAAGATGGACCTCGTCGCGATGAAGGCCTCGGTGAACTTCCTCGCCGCGACGGTTCCGAACCTCACGGCCAAGCCGCTGCCGATCGTCAACTGCGGCCATCCGGGGTATGGCGCGCTCCTGCGATTCCGGGCGGTCTTCCATCAGCCGACGGCCGCGATCCGCCGGTTCCAGGTCACGGGCTGGCCCGCAGCCGACGACAACGGCGTGCCGCAGACGATTTTCCTGATCGACGGCCAGCCGGCTGCGAAGGACGACGCCGATCCGCTCACTATTCAGCGGGAGATCGCCCCGGGGCTCCACACGATCGAGGTCTGGCGGCACGCGGGCCGCGACGTGCTGGAAAAGTCCACCCCCGCGCTCCTCTGCGACGTGGAAGGCCAGCAGGAACTCGTGCCCTGTCCTGATGCGATGTTCGACCCGGCCACGTTCCCCGCGGGCGTGCGGGCCGAGATTCCGCTGCCGGCCACGATCACGGCCGGCCCGGGCGGGATCGAGGTGGCCTTCGCCAAGGGCTCGCATGCCCGGCTCGTGCGACTCGTGATTGCCGGCAGCGAGGGCCTGGCCCCCGGGATCGCGAAGGTCGCGCTCATCGACGCCGTGGGCGCCCGCCGCCTGCCCGTCGCGGAGGATGCACTCGCCCTTCGCAAGAACTCGCAGCTCGAAGTGCTGCCGGGCGACACGGTGACGGCCCGCTTCGTCGATCCGGTCTCGGCCACGCCCGGTCGCACGCGGCACGAGGACCGGCTCACCGTCGCCTACAACACGGCCACGCTCACGGCCTCGTTCCTCAACTACAAGCAGACGACCGAGGGCCGCGTGCTCGTGCTCGAGCCGATCCGCCGATTCGGCTACGGCGCGGCGGTCGGGATCGTGATCGACGATGCCGACATGGATGCCACGCAGGAGCCCGACGTCGTCGAGTTCCGGGTGAAGACCGGCGACGGCGTCACCACCACGATGAAGGCGGTCGAGACCGAGAAGCACAGCGGCCGGTTCCTCGGCCGCGTGTTCCCGGTGGAAGGCAAACCGGCCCGTGAGTCGGAGATCCAGGTGACGCCGGGGGGCAGCCTCACGGCCACCTACCGCGACATGGAAAACCTCGACCCCGGCGTGCCGGCCGACCGCTCCGTGACGATCACGCACGCCCGCTACGCCGTGCCCGCCCTCTCCGGCTACACAGTCTCGAGCGAACCGCTGCCCGAGGGCGGCCCGGCGGCAGCGGCAGTCGCCCAGCCCGCCACGGCCACCCGCGGCCGTACGGCTGCGGCCGTCGTACCCCGGCAAAGCCTCGCCTACGCCTACGTGGGAGAGCCGAAGGTGACGACCGCGCCGCTCGACGGCGTCATCGGTGCCATGGTGCGGTTCGACGTGGTCGTGCCGCACCTCGCCTTCGCCCAGAGCAGCACGGTCGCGGGCTACGTGCAGACCGAGGCCGCCCGCGAGGCGGCGCGGGCTGCGGCGAAACCCGGCGACGGCAAGGCCGCCGCCGGCACGTTCGACATCAACCTCCCGGGCACGCTCAAGCTCACCGGCACGCTCACCCGGCCCGCCGTCGAGGCCCCGAGTGGCTACACGCTCACCGCCGCGCCGCAGCCGCCGACCAACCGGCCGCCGCTCGCCGAGGGGCGGTTCGCCTTCGCCGTGCCGCTCATCCTCGGCGATCCACCCGAGCGGAGCTTCGCCGACAAGGCCGCCGAGGCCCTGCCTGCGTCGGCGCTGCCCAAGGGTGTCGCCGTGAAGGCGGGTGACGTCGTCCATGTCGGCTTCGCCTGGGAGGACGCCGCCCAGCAGATCCAGTGGAAAACCGCCTCCTTCACGGTCGGCAGCGATGCCTTCCTCGACGTGCTCACGGGCGACGCCTCGAAGCCGCTCACGGCCGCCTACCTCGGCGAGAAGATCGTCGTCCGGCTGCTCGCGCCCGGGCTCGACCGCGGGCCGGAACGCGACGTGGCCGAGGTGGCGGTCGCCGCCGGCGGCGGGGCCACGGCCACGCTCCGGCTCTCCGAGACGGAGCCCCACTCGGGTCTCTTCATGGGGGCGTTCACGACCGTGTTCGCCGAGCAGCCGGGCCCCGTCGAGGTGGCGTCGGTCGAGATCGAGGGCCTGCCGGTCCGCTACGGCGACGGGATCACCGTCGGCTACGAGGGGCAGTCGCGGCCGGTGTCGATCAACAAGGGGGCCGACGGCGCGATCGAGCCGTTCACGAAGCGGTACGGCGGCGACGAGGTTGCCGTCCGCACGGCCTTCACGCTCGCGGAGTGCTTCCTGGAGCTCGCCAAGAAGCACGTCGAGAGCGGTGAGGAGAGCCTCGCCCGCCGTGAGATCGACCACGCCGAGAAACTCCTCGGCGAGGCGCTCGCCACCCACCGCGACGAAGCCTTGAAGGCCCAGGCCGAATACCTCCTCGGCAACCTCGCCCAGGAATACGCCGACCTCGCCAAGAACGACGAGTCGAAGCGGCCGCGCTACCAGCAGGCGCTCAAGCGGTTCGCGGAGATCCCGCTCGACTACCCCGACACCGAGTTCGCCTCGAAGGCCCAATACAAGACGGCCCAGACCTATGAAAAGCTCGGCGAGGCGGAGAGCGCCGTCGAGGAATACGTGAAGCTGGCCTACAAGTATCCGGGCGACGAGCTGATCCCGGCGGTGATGTCGCGGCTCGGCGACTACTTCCAGAAGAAGGGGCAGGCGCTCAAGGAACAGGCCGATCCGCTGCGGGAGAATTCCGACGACGCCTCGAAGGCCGAGGCGATGCGGCTCGACGAGCAGTCGTTCCCCGAGTTCCTCAAGGCGGCGCGGGTGTTCGAAAAACTGCGGGAGCGGTTTCCCGACGACCCGCTGGCGGCGCTCGCCGGCGTGCGGGCCGGGCAGAACTACATGCGGGCTCACCAGTACGACCGGGCGGTGATGGCCTTCGAGCCGCTCATCGACAACGAGTCGTACGACGGTCCATCGATCCGGGCCCAGGCGATGTACTGGAGCGCGTATGCCCGCGAGCTCTGGCCGGTGGCCGCGGAGGACTGGGACACCCGCGGCAAGAACATCGGCGGCGCCTTCAAGCTCTACCAGCGGATCAAGTTCGACTTCCCCGACTCGATCTGGGCGAAGCGGGCCCGCGGCCGCCTCGCCGACCCGGCCTTCGCAAAGATCATCGAGCAGGACCAGGTGGACCGCCAGCGGATGATCGAGGCACTCAAGGCGGAGCAGAAGAAACGCTGACATGACGCCCCTGCCCCCCACAGCCCGCGACCTCGTTCGCGCCGAGACCGGCAGCGACGCCGAGCCCCTGCTCTGCCTCGAAAGCGGCACCCGCGTCGATGCGGGATGGTGGCTCCGCCGGGCTCCCGTCTGGCTCTGCATCACGGCCGACCGCGTGGTCGTGGTCGTCGCCGGCCGCCGCCACCACGTGGCGAGCGTTTCCCGGGCGGCCTGCCGCCAGAGCCGTTACGATCAGGCCACCGGCGAGCTGGTGATCGAGCCGGGCGATGCGCTCCGGTTCGACCGCCTCGCCTTCCCGCCACGGGAAGCCCTCCGCATCCTCAACCTCCTCGGGGCCGCGACCTGACCGTCGCGGCTTCGCGTCCGAACCTGTTTCCCGACCGACCCCCGTTTCCTCCGCGAGTTCCTCACACATGATTGAAACGCTGATCAAGGGCGGGCCGCTCATGGTCCCGCTGCTCCTCTGCAGCCTCGCCGCCCTGGCGGTGGTCTTCGACCGTTGGGCTGCCTTCCGCCGCAACCGGCA
>JBJTIE010000242.1:0-16792 GCA_046094845.1 Planctomycetaceae bacterium
CCAGCCACCAACTCTTGGTCATGTCGCCAGTCTCACCCGTGCCTATCTACCCCAGATTTGGTGGCTGGCACCATTATTTCGATGCTGGGAGTGGCGTGGAGCTTGGCGAGGGCGGCGGGACTCACGCTGCGGAGGCCACGCAGCGAGAGGGTCACGCCGGTGTGCGTCGCGAGGATCGAGGCGACGCGGTCGGTCAAGGTTTCGACGCGGTCGCAGGCGAGCAGCGGGTGCCGCACGAGCTCCCGGGCCACGTCCTCGGAGAGCTGCCTGATGCCGTTGAGCGCGAGCCCGCCGGCCCGGTGTGTGGCGAGGATCGCCGCCACCGCGGGCGTGATCGTGGTCACGCCGCCGAGGAACAGCCCGGAGAGCCCCTCGATCCCGCGGAAGCCGGGCTGAGCGGCGAGCACGCCCGCCCGCGACTCGTCGAGCCGTGTGAGGCCCGCGATTTCGAGCGGCCCCTGATGCTGCACGACCGCGTGCAGCCGCGGCAGGGGAATGTCGTCGGCCACGCGGATGAACAGCGAGCCCACGTGGCGGCCGAGGCTCTCGGCCACGACATCGTCCACCGCGACGCCGCCGATGTGCAGCTCGCCGACGTGCGCCGCCAGATGCCGGGCCTGTCGCGGCGGAAGCCGTTCCAGGTTCGTGAGGCAGAGATGCCCCGTGCGGCCGCCGAGGGCTTCGGCCGCGGCGGGCGAGAGCCGCTTCACGCCGTGCAGGTGCAGCTTGCCGCGGTGCTGCGCGAGGTGGATGGCCACGCGGGCCGGCAGCTGCGCGAGGCCGTCGAGCGAGAGGTCGCCGCGGCGCTTTCCCAGCACCGCGGCGGCGAGGGGCGAGAGCCGGCGCACACCGGCGAGATACAGCTCGTTGGCATGCCTGGCCAGCCCGAGGGCGACCTCGGGTTCGAGCCGGGCCAGTCGGGCGAACGTCAGCTCGCCCCCATGCTCGCCGAGCGACCGGGCGGCCGCGGGCGACAGCGTGCGGAGCCGGTTGAACGACAGGCCGCCGGCGTGGTGCCGGCCGAGTTCCGCGGCGACGGCGTCGGTGATCGACGTCAGCCCGTCGAGATAGAGGTGCCCACGGTGCCGCACCAGTTCGCGGGCCACCGAGAGCGGCAGCCTGCGAAGCCCGTGCAGGTAGAGGTGGGTCTTGTAGTGGCCGACGACGTGGGGCGAGCGGTCCGTCTCGGGATGATCGAGCGACAGCCAGCCCCACGTCCCAGCCGCGATCGAGTCGCGCTCGTCCCAGGCGACGCCCCGCTCGTCCGCCACCACCGGCCGCGCGAAGCGGGCCACGAGCTGCCGCGCGCCGGCGGCGTCGAGATGCCGGATGGCACCGGTCTCGTTCCGCAGAGACTGCTCCTCGGTCGATGAACCCATCGTGGTGCTCCTGATGCTTGGTGGTGTCTGGGACGCTTACTCACGAACGCCGGCCGGGGGCCTCGACGAACCGCCGCGCGACGGCGCCCGGCGGCGGCGTCCAGATCGGCTCGATGCCGGCCGGCAGCGGCTCGCACCGCACGAAGATCTGCCGCGGCGGGTCCTGGAAATACAAGAGCAGCGCCGGGCAGAGCCAGCCTTCCATCCGTTCGCCCACGACCTCGCCGGCATACCAGTTGCCACCGGCCGGGTCGGGCCGCAGCCAGTGCAGCTCGGCGTCGTGGCCAGCGAACGGCCGGTCGGAGAACGACATCGCGAAGCCGCGAACCGCCTGCGGAATGCCCTTCGCCTCGACCACGCGGGAGATCATCTCCGTCATGCCGAGCACGAAGGCCTCTTCCTTGAGGCCGGTGCGTTCGTCGTCGAACACCCAGCAGTGGCCGTCGAGCAGGTAGGGATAAAGCGTGAGCACACGGGGGGCCTGGTCAGCCATGAGAAACCTCCTTGGGATCCGGTCAGGACACGTGCAACGCCAGAACAGCGGCACCAAGAATCGGACCGCCCAGTGGACACGTGGGAAACACGTGGACCTGGACGATCCGCCGCAACATTGTTTCGCGAGGGCCGGGGCCCTCACGCACATCCCGCCGACACCGGAGTGCCGACGGAAGCACCGTTTGCCTTGCAGTGGCTCGGTTGCAGGACCCGCCGCCGAGGCGAGCCCAGACGCGTCGTGGGGGACGCGTCATTCCTGATGCACCACCATTCTACCGGGGCGGTCAAGTGCAACGGGTCTACGCGGACGGGGTGCTACCGTGCGCCGGGAAGTCGGTGTAGCCCTTGGCGCCCGTGGGCGTATACCAGGCGGCCATGTCGGCCGGCGCGGCCAAGGGCCAGCCGTTGCGAAACCGCTCCACGAGGTCGGGGTTGCTGATGTATGGCCGACCAAAGGCGATGAGATCGGCCAGGCCCGCGGCCAGCGCCTGCTCGGCCGATTCCCGCGTGTAGCCGCAGTTGCCCATCAGGGGGCCACTGAAGACACGCCGAAACTCGCCAAGTGTCATCGGCTCGCCCAGCGAGTGAAACCCAAACGCCAGGCCGTCCACCACATGCAGGTAGGCGAGTGCGTAGCGGTCGAGCAGCGTCGCCACATGGGTGAACTGCTCGCGGAAGTTGGGCGAGCCCATGTCGTTGAACACGCCGTTCGGCGAGATCCGCACGCCCACGCGGTTCGCCGGCCATTCGGCCGCCACCGCCTCGACCACCTCCCGCAGAAACCGCGCCCGCTTCTCGATGCTCCCGCCGTAGTCATCGGTGCGGAGGTTCGTCTTCGACTGGAGGAACTGGTCGATGAGATAGCCGTTGGCCGCGTGGATCTCCACGCCGTCGAACCCGGCAGCCCGGGCCCGGGCCGCAGCCCGCCGGTAGTCGGCCACGACGCCCGCGATCTCCCACGTCTCGAGGGCCCGCGGCGTCTCGTAGGGCTTCTTGCCGCGCGGCGTATGGATGCCGTCGCCGTCGATCTTCACGGCCGAGGCCGACACCGGCAGGCTGCCGCCGTGGAAGTCGCTGTGCGAGGCCCGCCCCATGTGCCAGAGCTGGAGGAAGATCCTGCCGCCGGCGGCGTGCACGGCCGACGTCACGCTCTTCCAGCCCGCCTGCATCGCGTCGGTGTAGACGCCGGGCGACTCAAGCCAGCCGTTGGCCTGCTCGGAGATCGTTGTGGCCTCGGCGATGATCATTCCCGCGGAGGCCCGCTGCACGTAATACTCCGCCATCGTCGCATTCGGGATCCGCTCCTTGCCCGCGCGGCCCCGCGTGAGCGGCGCCATCACGACGCGATTGGGGAGCGCGAGATCACCGAGGCGAAACGGTTCGAGCAACATGGATGGCATTCTACTACGCCACCCAGAGCGACGTCTGCCGCGAGCGGCGGATGCGCGTGTCATGCGTGGCCAACGGCAGCCTGCCGGCGCGGGCCGTGGCCACGATGAGTCGATCGGCAGGATCCTGGTGAAAGGTCGCCGGTAGGCGATTCATCTCCGCGACGACGGCGGGCGTGATCGGGATCACCTCGACCGTGGCCGGTGAAGCGGCGACTTCGTCATCGCAAGACTTCGATCTCGGATTCCTCGACGACGCTTGCGAACGGGTCTCCCGTGAACGCTCCGCGTCCCCGAAGGGCGAGCCACGCCTTGTCGTCGCGTGCCGGCACCAGACGGGCCACCGGCCGGCCTCGCTTGAGGATGACGAGTTCTTCACCCGTGCGACTGACCTCATCGAGGAGCCGAAGGCAACGGGCCTTGAATGCAGAAGCGTTGATCTTCATAAAGACTACTGTACATGACCAGTGTACGAAGCGTTAAGAGGTCCGCCGCATCGGTGCAGACGCCGCGCGACTTGAGCCAGCCGTTGGCCTGCGCACAGACGTGTGTGGCGTCAGCGTGAATAGACCGTCCGCCCCTCCTTGATCGTCTGCACGACCGCGATGTCCTTGATCGCGGTCGGCTCCACCTCCAAAGGATTGCGGTCGAGGATCACGAGGTCGGCGAGTTTGCCCGGCTCGAGCGTGCCCTTCGATTGCTCCTCCTTGAGCTGATAGGCAGCCGTGGCCGTAACGGCGCGCAGGGCGTCATAAGGAGGAATTCGTTCGTCGGGCCCCACCACCTTGCCGCTGCCGGAGAGCCGGTTCACGCCGGCATCCACGAGGGCGAGAATCGACGGCACCGGTGACACGGGCGCGTCGTGCGAGAACGTGAACGGGAGCCCCGACCGCAGGAACGTTCGCGCGGCCATCGCTCCCGCCGACCGCTCCGGCCCCCAGAGCTTCACCACCGCGTCGCCGCCGGGAATGATCCCCGCCGTGAGGAAGCTCGGAATGGCGCCGCAGGCCCGGATCTTCTCGATCTGGTCGATCCGCAGCCACGTGGCGTGCACGAACACGGGCCGGTGGTCTCGCATGCCGTGCTTCTTCACCGCCTTGTCGATCGCGGCGAGGGCCTGATCGGCGGCCGCATCGCCGTTCATGTGCATGTGGATCTGAAGCTCGGTGGGCCAGTATTTTTCGAACACGCCGTCGAGCACCTCGTCGGGGATCTGCCGATAGCCGGCGAAGGCGCCGGTTTTGCCGGGCGGGTTCTCCGTGTAGGGCTGCGTGAACCAGGCCGTATCGAGGCTGCCATCCAGCCAGAACTTCACGCCGCCGAGCCGCACGCGATTCACGTAGCGGCGATTGAGGTCGGGCCGCGCGGCCCGCAGCTTCTCCACGACGCCGCCGGCCTTGGGGTTGTATTGCGAGGCCACGGAGTAGGCCGCTGCCAGCGTGTCGTCGAGGGCCGAGTCCTTCGCGGCCACGTAGAGGTCGATGGGAAGCAGCTTCTCGTCGATCGCATGGAGCACGATGCCGATGTCGTCATTGCCGAGGCCGAGGCCCGCCTCCATGGCCGTGGTCTGGCCGTGACTCGCCCAGACGTCCGCGGCACCGGCGATGGCCCGCGCGGCGAGTTCCCCCGTGAACGGCGGCCGCTTGCTGCGCACAGCATTGAGCGCCGTCTCCTCCATCGGCCCCAGCAGCGACTTCCCGTCGGGGCCGCGGGCGAACTGGCCGCCGGTCGGATCGGGCGTGTTGGCGGTGATACCCGCCGCTTTGAAGGCCGCCGCATTGGCCGCGCCCAGATGGCCCGACGAATCGACCACCATCACCGGCCGATCCGCCGCCACCTGGTCGAGCTCCGCGGTCGTGGGCGGCCGCCCCTCTTTCATGCCGCGGGCCTGGTAGCCGAAGCCCACGATCCAACCGTCGGCCGGCGTGCGTTCCGCCTGCTTCCGCATCCGGGCAACGAGATCGGCCACGTCGGCGCAGCCGAAGAGATTGGCGTCGACGAGGTTCTTGCCGAAGTAGACGAAGTGGCCGTGGGTGTCGATGAAGCCCGGCAGAAGCGTCTTGCCGTCGAGGTTGACCGCCTTCGTACCGGGCCCGATGAACGTGCGGGCGTCGGCGAGCGGTCCGGCGAAGACGATCGTGCCGTCCTTCACGGCCAGACTCTCCACATACTCGGGCGTTGGCCCGCGCATCGTAAGGATGTCACCGCCGAAGTAGATCACGTCGGCCATGTCGGCGGCAGTGGCCGCGGTGCGTGCGAAAAGCAGCAGCGCAAGAAGCGTGAGTCGCATGAAACCCTCCAAACGAAAAATTTTAGCGTAGCTGCCAGCGGTCGAGAATCGCGGGCATCTCGGTAAGCACCGGCGACTGGCCGAGGTACCGCTCGGCCATCTCGCGGCGGCCGCGTGCCAGCAGCATCGCATACACATGGAACTCGAAGTGCAGCCGGAGGGCGGCTTCGGCCTCGTGCTCGCCGAGGGCGCGAAACACTCCCATCAACGCCTCGGCGGTGGAGAGCTGCGTCGGCCCCGGCTGGTCGCGGAGCCAGTAGCGGCTCGGCCCGACACTCGCCTCCGGGAGCCGCACGCACCGCCCGCGGCCCTCCACGCTGCGGAGCATCTCCCCGGCCTGCCGCCATGTGCCGTCGAGCACGAGAACGTGCGGCTGCGCGCCCGACGCAGCGTCGCTTGCACCGCACGGCACAGGCAGCGGCTCACCGCCAGGGTGCAGGATCCACAGTTCACAGTCGGGGTCGACGGCATCCGCGGGCAGCCCGGATTCCCCGTGGAAGCGGGTCTCACGCTGATAGACGTGGCAGGCGGCGCCGGTCACGGCCCGGGTGACGAGCCTGCCGGTGCTCGAGGGCTTCACGTGCTCGCCGCGGTGGATGAGCACGTGCACTGCGAGGCTGGTCGTCACCGGCGGCAGCATGCCGCACGTGCACCACCGCGGCGGCAGACTGCACGCGGGGCAGCGGACGGCACCGGCACGAACGACGCTGCGTGGCATAGCCCGTCAGCCTATCCGGAATCACCGAGCGTGGCTTGCCGAGAAGGCCCCCGGATCAGGCCGGCGCATGAAAGGGCGGCGGGGGACGTGTGTCCCCCGCCGCCGCATGCACTCCATCGGCTCTGCTATCAGCCGCTACGTTCCGCAGCTCCCGGAGCCGCAGCACTCGCAGCCGCACGCCGTGCAGTCGCAGGTGCCCTTCCTGGAAACTGAATCGATCACGCCACGTCACGACGCGTGCCCGACGTCCAGCTGGCAGCAGCAGATCGCGGCGGTTCGAACGCGGGAAGCGCGACGCCATGCCCGTCCCGCTCCGGACGACGCTCCTGCAGATATGCGCGAACGTGTTCATGTAGACTGCATGCATCGCAGCACGGCTTCACCGAACCAAGGCGGCCGCACGCCGGAGTCCACATCAGGTCATGGCCACCATCACGCCGGGTCGCTACAGGCACTACAAGGGCAACGACTACACGGTCTTGGGTGTCGCCCGGCACAGCGAGACGCTCGAAGAACTCGTCGTCTACCGGCAGGAGTACGGCGATCGCGGCCTGTGGGTCCGGCCAGCGGCGATGTTCGCCGAAACCGTGGTGGTCGATGGCACGTCAGTGCGGCGATTCCAGCTGCTGACACCCGGGGCGAAAGACTGACGGATCGTCACCCGTCAGAGTCACGATCCGCCACCGCCGCCGTGGGGCTCAGGCGTCTTCGATGTCGGCGGCCTCGAGTTCGCCGGCGGCGATCGCCTCCGTGAGCCGCTTGTGATCGCCGGCCACGAAGTGCGCCTCGGCCACCGCAAACACCTCCACCGCTTCGGCGAAGGTCTTGACGTCACCGAGAGAGGCGGCGATCGCCACGGTGTCGCCGCTGCGGGCATGGGCCCGTGCGAGCGTGCGGGCGCAAAGGTCGGCATAGAGTTGGACGGTGGCCAGCTTCGCACTCTCGACGTCGAAGCCCCCCTTCATGTCGTGCAACTGGCGGCCGAAGAACTGCTTGTTCGTGCCGGGCATGCCGTCCACCCAGCCGAGAAACAGGTCTGACACGGCCTGCATCATTTTCTGGCCGCGCACGATCCGCTGCCCCTCGTGCTCGAACCGGGTGAAGTCTCCCATGTTCTTCACATGTGGCGCGAGCACCGAGGCCGTCGCTTCCTTGAATTGGAGGATGATCCGGTCGTCGGCGTCGCGGCCTTCGAGCAGCGTGATGAAGCACCGCGTGCCGATGCTGCCCACGCCCACCACCTTCCGTGCGGAATCAATCACCTTGTAGCGGCGGGCGATGACCTGGTTTTCCGGGGGGAGCGTCTCGACGAAGGCCGCGTAGCCCGTTTCGACATACCCGCGCAGTGTTTCGTCCTCGAGCCGCTCGAGCACGGGCGGCTTCGACTTGAAGCGGGCCTTGCCATCCACGTCTTCGGTGAGCCGGGCGATGGCCCGCTCCTGAGTGCGGCGGCGGGCCTTCTCAAGCGCAGCCTCGGTGTCTTTCGCGGGCGCCGCCGAATCCGCCTCGTCGGCCAAGGCCTCGATGTCGGCCGCCGTCATGCGTTCGTAGAGCACGCCGACGGTGGGCTTCTTCGAGAGTTCCTGCATCGTCTCGCGGTAGACGTCGGCGATATGCCGGGCGAGTGCCGCGGCTTTATCGGGCTCGTCTCTGGAGTGCAGGCACGTGACGAACGACGTCGCCAACCGCAGCACGTCCCACTCGAAGGGGCCTGGGTGCGTTTCGTCAAAATCGTTGACGTCGAACACGAGGTCCCGCTCGGGAGAGGCGTAGATGCCGAAGTTCGAGAGGTGGGCGTCGCCGCAGAGCTGCACGATGAGATCGGTGCTCTTGCGGGCCCCGAGTGCGGCGGCCATCACGGAGGCCGAGCCGCGGAGCGTGGCCAGCGGGCTCACGGCCATGCGGGCGTGGCGGAGCGGCAGCAGTTCGGCGATCCGGTCGCGGCCTTCGGCGCGCAGCACGTCCACGATATCGGGCCGCTTCGTCCGGCACGTGGGGTCGCCGAGCTCCTCGACGGGAAGTTCCTTGGCTTGCTGCCGTCCGATCTCGATACGGTCATCGAGCGTGGGGTGGGCCGTTGTCTCGGCCGCGGGTGTGACGTCCATGCCCACCATCATAACGCCGGGCAGACAGGCAGAGCGACCACCGGCTTCGACCCGAGGCGTTCTACCGCCATCAACGCACTGAATCCTCCCGTTACGGCGTCGGTCAAAGATTCTTGTAAACGTCTCGGCGATGCCGGATCCGCAAGATGCAGATGCTGCGAGCATCACGACTCAATGTGTAGAGCACTCTGTAATCACCGACGCGAAGCTTATAGATGCCCGCCAGATCACCAGCGAATCTTGTCGAGAATCCGCTGTGCGACGGCCCTTGTGATACCGACAAGGTCGCCAACGGCTTGGTCGGTGAACTCGACCGAGAAATCGGTCACCACCGCAGTCCCAGCTGCGAGGCCACTTCGGCCGCCGCCTTCGTACCGAATGTGCCGTTGGTTCTCCGCATGGCCTCACTCAACTCTCTCTTCAGATCCTCGCGGACATCGAGCCCCTCATCGGGATCCCGGAGGAGATCCGCGAGAGTCTGAGCGACGGTCTCCTGGATTAGGAGGCGAAGCTCCTCGAGCGTGAGATCGGAGACCCGTGTAACCATGTTAAAGATCCTTTCGGCATCCGCGAAGTCGCCTGAAGCATTTGCACGCCATGAGCGACGAACTACGAGAAATATACGTCCGTTCACTTCTTGCGTCAAGCGGGCCGAGACACTGGATTTTATCTTACGTGACCGCACATCACGGCCACTGCTGAAGCCTCGTTTGGCCAGACCTGTTAGATCCGCTCCCGCTACGCATCATTTCATCGGGTGTTGCCGGAAGAACTCCCACATCATGTCGTTGGCGGAGATGTCCTGCGTGCTGGTGCCGAGGGCCCGCAGGCGTGGCTCTCTCCCGGGCCACGTGTGGCCTCCGCCCTCGATCGCCACGAGTACGACCTCCGCGCCGTCGCGGCCCGAATCGTAGCGGATCTCCTTCACGCTCGTGCCGTCGTCCGCTCGATCTGGAAGTAGCGTCGTCCGAGGCGTGGGCTTACATCCATTCGCAGCGACCCACGTGTCGATTGAGTGCTGCACCGAATAGAAGTCGGTGCCGGAAGGGCCGCGGCCTCGGCCACCCCTGAATGGCGCGAACTCATCGGCATCGCCATGGAAGTGCATGACCGATACGGCTCGTCCCGGCCGACAGTCTTTCGTGCCCATCGGCCCGGCAACCGGGGCGATCGCGGCGATGCGATCCGAAAGCTCCGATGCGAGCCGGTAGCACATCATCGCCCCGTTCGACATGCCCGTGGCAAACACCCGCCGTCGATCGATGGTGGCGATGCGCTCCAGGTCATCGAGCACGAGTCGGGTAAAGGCGACGTCGTCGATACTACGGGCGGCGGCATGTCCGCAGCAGTTGCCGGCGTTGAACGTCAGCATCCGCTGAAGCCGGCCGCTTCCCTCCGGATATACGACGATGAAGCCGGCCTGATCGGCTTTCTCGTTCAGCCCGCTGAACACGACCATGTTCTCCGCATTCGCACCGCCACCATGAAAGGCCAGCACCACCGGCATCGCCACGGCCGGGTCGTATTGCGGGGGCACATGGACGAGGTAGCCGCGCTCGCCGCCATCCACCTCGAGCGACCGCGAGTGGTCGCCGGGCCGCAAAGCCGCAGCCTCTCCCGCCACAAGCATCAGGAGAATCGCGAGGAATTGCATGCTGAACTCCGGGGGGCCCATGCATTCAACGGGGCCGTCACCGAAAAGTTGTCCCGGCTACGGCCGGATCTGGTGGTCAGCCTATAATCATGGTGTCGTTCCTCGGCGACGGTCGGGGAGATAACCGCCTGGCGGCGATCTCGCAGTGATCGCGACGGCTGGGATTCCTTTCGCGAGAGGAGGTGGTCTAGTGACGCAAGACTGTACCGGAGGGCTGCGCCGATAGCGGCGAGTCGACGGGCCTGCCGTCTGATGCAGCCCACCAAATGGTTCCTACGGCTGCCGCCCCCTCGTGGGGCGGCAGCTTTTTTATTTCACCCAGTCATCGACCGCTGACAGAGGTAGACTCCTCCGCATGAACGCTTTGAGCAATTTTCTCGCCGCAGTTCTCGGCACGCCTCCGGATGACGTGCCACCGTGCGTGGATCAGGCGAATTCGTTTCGCGAGGTCGTGTCGCTGCAGGCGTTGTTCGTGACGCTGACCGTCGGGCTTCTGGCGTATGTCAGAAGCTCGCCGACGTTCGATGTGCGGGTGGACCTGCTCTTCGCAGCGCTGGCCTCGCTGCCCTTGATGGGCCTCTATCACATCGTGACCAGCCGCGTGCGGGCCGAGTCGGGAGATGTCTACGTGTGCACGAAGCCGATCCGCGGCTTCGCCCGGCAGGCGATGATTCTCGACATCGCGATCGTGGTCGCGGTGTCGTTGCTCTATTGGGGTCGGCAGCTCCCCGGGCAGTGATGCTGGGGCAGCGACACGGCCTGAAGCCGCAGCCGCAGCCCGCAGGGTTTGCCAGGCCTCGCCACTTGAACGCAGGCCGGGCCCAGGCCGCAGATTCCCAACATCCGGCCGCACGGCCCTGCCGATGGTATCGGCACAACCGAACCGTGGGGCTGGCGACGTGCAAAGACGGCATCATGCCACCGGGCGGTTGATGTGCTGGCTGGCCGCCGGCCTGTGGTGCTGGCTGATCGGTCCGCTGGCGGCAGAGGACCCGCCGCAGCCCTATCTCGAGGAGCCACAGTATGAAATGGCTCCGCACCTCCTCGGCTCGCAAGACGGCTTTCGCGAGCGGCTGGCCGACGCCGGATTGACGATCCTCGCCGACAACACCGGCTTTTACATCGGCAACACCAACGGCGGCTTCGCCCAGGCCTTCGACTATGCCGGGCACGGCGACTACTGCGTGATCGCCGACGGCGGGAAACTCGGCGTGCGCGACGGGCTCTATCTCAAGCTTCGGGCCGAGCATCGCTACGGTGAAACGATCGTCGGCAACGTGGGCTGCTTCATCTCGCCGACGCTGATCGCCGACCTGCCCGTCTACGACAGCGAGGAGGTGTATCTGACGAACGTCCTGCTCACGCAGGAACTCTCCGACGCGTTCTCCGTGTTCGCCGGCAAGATGGACACGCTCGATGGCGACATGAACGCCTTCGCCCACGGCCGGGGCAAGACGCAGTTCTCGAACATGGGGTTCGTGTTCAACCCGATCGTCGGCGCGACGGTGCCCTATTCCACGCTCGGTGCCGGGTTCGTCATCCATCCCGACGACGGGCCGATGGCGATGGTGACCGTGCTCAACTCGACCGACACGACGGCCACGAGCGGCTTCGACACGCTGTTCAACGACGGCCTGCTGTTGTCGGCGGCCGTGCGCGTGCCCACGAACCTCTTCGACCGCCCGGGCCACCAGTTGCTCGGCGGCACCTGGAACAGCCGCACCTACACGTCGATCACCGAGGCCTACATCCCCTACCCGGACGTCGCGATTCCGACGACCCGCGGCTCGTGGTGCCTGTATTGGAACTTCGATCAGTTTCTGGTCGTCGATCCGGCCGACGACACGCGGGGCTGGGGGCCGTTCGGCCGCGCGGGCATCGCGGATCCAAACACCAGCCCGATCGACGCCTTTTTGAGCTTCGGCGTCGGCGGTAACGTGCTCGGCCGGATACGACGCGACGACACGTTTGGTGTCGGCTGGTATTGGGCGTCGGCCAGCCCCGAGATCGGCACGCTGATCACGGCGCAGTTCGGCCCGGTCGGTGACGGCCAAGGCATCGAGTGCTTCTACAACTACGCGCTCTCGCCCGCCATCCGCATCACGCCCGACCTGCAATACATCGTGCCCACGCTGCGATCCGCGGAGCCGGCGCTGATCGCTGGCGTGCGGGCACTCGTGAGATTCTGACGCCCATCTCCGCCCGCCCGACGTGCTCTTCCATGCTGCATCAGCTTCTGCAACGTTCGCTCGCGACGGATCCCGACCGCCCGATCCTCGAGTGCGACGGATCATGGACCACCGCCGTCGAGCTCGAGCGGCTCGCGTCACGGCTGGCATCGGGCCTGGCGGCGATGGGCCTCGAGGAGGGGGATCGGGTGGCCCTGTTACTGCCCAACGGACGCGAGGCGGTCATCTCGTATCTCGCCTGCTTCCGGATGCGGCTCGTCGTCGTGCCGCTCGACTACCAATACCACCCGTTGCAGATCGGCTACGCGCTCGGCCACAGCGGTGCCGCGGTGCTGATCGCGAGTCATGAGCGGATTCCCGGGCTCGACGAGGCCGGCGTGCTCGGCGCGGTGCCGCGGGTCGTCGTCGTAGGTGGGCCCACGGCCGGCAGCCGGCGACCCTTTGAATCGCTGCTCGGCGCCGAACGCGAACTGGCCGCAGAACCGCCGCACGACGACACGCCGGCGGTGATGGTCTACACGTCAGGGACGACGTCCCGTCCCAAGGGAGTCGTGCTCTCGCATGGGGCGCTCTCCACGGGCGTCCGCAAATACCTCGCGCGGGTCACGCTCACGGCGGACGACGTCGCGCTGATTGCAACGTCCGTCTCGCGACCGCTGGCGCTCCGCTGCCAGCTTTTGCCCACGCTCTGGGTCGGCGGACGGGTATGTCTCTCGCGAACGTTCACCGCGGGCGGCTTCATCGACGCCCTGCGGCGGCCGCCCGCCAAGACGTTTCTAACGCTCACGCCGGCAGGCCTGGGACTACTGATGGCGAACCCCGACTTCCACGCCTGCGACTTCAGCCACCTGCGGCTCTGCCTGGCCGGCGGCGACCGTGTGCCCACCAGGCTCCTCAAATCCTTCGAACGGCTCACGGGCGTGGCGGTCACCGAGCAGTGTGGCTCCACGGAGACGGGGCCGTATGCGATGAATCCGCCGTTCGGCCGCAAGAAGCCGGGATCCGTCGGCCCGCCCGTGCACGGCGTCCAGGTCGCAGTGGTGGACGAGCATGGTGCCGACGTGCCCACTGGAGTGGTCGGGGATGTGCGCGTCAGTGGACCGGGCATCATGGACGGCTACTGGAACGAGTCGGCCCAGACCCGCAAGACCTTGCAGAAGGGCTGGGTGCTGACGGGAGATCTGGGTCGCTACGACGAGGACGGCTACCTGTGGTTCATGGGCCGGCGGAAGGACATCGTCGTCCGCGCCGGCAACAAGGTCGCGCCGCTCGAAGTGGAAGCGGCGCTCGCCGAGCACCCGGCTGTTATTCACGCCTGCGTCATCGGCGTGCCTGACGCCACCTACGGCGAGGTTCCCCACGCCTACGTCATCCTCCAGCCGGGCGTCGTGGTCGGTCCCGATGATCTCCGTGGGTTCGTCGCCAGCCGGCTGGCGGACTTCATGGTGCCCGCCGAAGTCCACCTCATCACCGAAATGCCCTCCAAGGGGCCAGGCAAGATCGACCGCGAACTGTTGCGGATGCGGGCCATCACCGCCGCCCTGATCGAGCAGGTGCCGTTTTTCAAGAACGCCAGCAGCGACTTCCTCCGCGACATCATCCCCCGGCTCGACGCACGAGCAGTCGCGCCCGGCGAAACGCTCGTGCACGAGGGGGACGTGGGGGATGAGATGTATTTCCTGACGAAGGGGCAGGTCGAGGTGTTGCGCGGTGATCCCGCGCAGCGGCTCACGACCCTGCGGGAGGGATCGTTCTTCGGTGAACTGGCCATCCTCACGGACGCACCCCGGGCCGCCACGATCCGGGCCCTCACCGACGTGGAGGTCTACGCTCTTCGTCGCGACGCAGTGCTCACGCTCGCCCGCACCCACGCAGACTTCGGCCGGTATCTCGATGCCGCCGCGTCGCAGTACCCCCGATAGGGAGCAGGACAACGCGTTTTAGCTCCGGAACAATCTACAAAGCGAGGTCACACCGGCGCCACCTCCCGGCCGAAGCGTTACTCCTCGTAGATTGGTGAGCCTTCGCGAGCCGCTCCCGGAAGGATCATAACGCCATGCCTGTCCTGCTCCAGACGACGCTGCTGCTGATTTGCTCGAACGTGTTCATGACGTTCGCATGGTACGCCCACTTGAAGGACATGAACGGCCGGCCGTGGTTTATCGCGGCCTTGGTGAGCTGGGGCGTCGCGCTCGCCGAGTACCTGCTGCAGGTGCCTGCGAATCGGATCGGCTACACGACGATGAACCTCGGGCAGTTGAAGATCCTGCAGGAGGTGATCGCCCTTTCCGTGTTCGTGCCATTCGCGGTGCTCTACATGAAGCAGCCGCTGAAGCTCAACTACCTGTGGGCGGCCCTATGCATCTGCGCCGCCGTCTTCTTCGTATTTCGAGAGTCGTAAGGGTCGCCGGCACTCGTTGCAGGCCTTGATGCACGCATCCTTGGCGGCGACATCAGCGTGCGGGGCGGCAAGGCGGTGGTCGTCCGGGACGCTCACTTGCCATTGGCGAGTGCCTCCCAAAACTCGGCCTCGCCCGACACTGAGTTGTGGTCGGTGCCCTCGACGACTCGCAGCGTCGCCACCGCTGGCCGGAAGGCCGCGACGAGCCGTCGCGTATCGGTAAGAGGCACAAGTTCATCGTGGGAGGCGGCGATCACGAGCGTGGGGCAGGTGACGCGGGGGGCATACCGCCACGACTCATACTTGTCGCGAAGCAGAAGACTTATCGGCAGGAACGGGGCCGTCCGCTGGGCGATAGAAAGGATGCTCTCGAAAGGCGTGATGAGCACAAGCCGCGAGACGGGCTCCTCCGCCGCAAGCTGGATCGCGAGACTGCTGCCGAGGCTGCGGCCCACGACGATCACGTCTGGGTGGCGGGCGTGAACCAGTTCGAAGAGGGCCCGAGCGTCGCCCCGGAGTGCCGTCTCCGACGGGCGGCCGGAACTGCCGCTGTAGCCCCGGTAGTGCATGGCATAGATGGCCCGATCCGAAAACAAATCGGCCAGTTCAGGCACCGTATAGGCCACGTCCTCCGCGTTGCCGCCAAAGTAGACGAGGGCCTTGGGGCCGTCATGCGGACGGGAGGAGATCCGCACGTTCGCCTCCGGCACCTCGAGCGTGAACGCCGTGGCATGGGCGGGCGTCACCGGCGTCGGCATGTAGATGAACGACCGCTGGAAGATGAGGAACACGAGACACAGCCCGGCGTAGACGCCGATCGCGATCGTGAGCAGGCTCCAGAGCATGCGCCGGATTCTCATTGGTGGAGGGACGTGTTCATGTAAAATGCAGTCCTCGCGTCAGGGAGCTGAAGCCAATGCCGTTGTACGAATATTCCTGTGAGAAGTGCAGCCACCCACAGGGCGGCTGTGCGGGGCTCGGATGACCGACGTTCCGTGGATGGAGTGGTATCAGAGTCTGGCCAAGCCGTCCTGGACGCCGGCGCCGCGGACGATCGGCCTCATCTGGCAGATCCTCTACCCCTTCATCATCGCGACCTTCGGTTTCGTGTTCGTGCAGGCGGGGCGGGGCCGGCTGCCGCTGCTCGTCGCCCTGCCCTTCGCCATCAACCTCGTGGCGAATCTGATCTTCACGCCGATCCAGTTCGGCATGCGGAATCTGCCGCTGGCGGCGGCTGACATCCTCGTCGTCTGGGGCACGATCGTCTGGATGATGCTGGCCATCTGGCCGCACTATCGCTGGGTGGCTGCGGCCCAGGTGCCCTACTTCATCTGGGTTTCGATCGCCACGGTGCTGCAGCTCTCGATCACGTGGATGAATCGGGCGTAGCGGGCTTGGCCGGGCGGCGTGCTCACGGGCTTTTTCGTCATGTGAGTGCCTCGAGATAGGGGCGGATCACCCGTTCCACGCGGGCGACCTTCGCATGCCGCAGCAGCGAGTCGATCTTTCCGGGGTGCCGCTGTACGAGTTCCTTAAGGGCTTCGATCGCCACGTCCGTACCGATCCGATTGCGAAACTTAAAGCAGTCGGCCACGGTCTTGGCCGGCGTGGTGATGGCAACCTTCGTGCCTTCGATGCGGTGATGCTCGACACCATCGGCCAGCTGCGGCCGAGCCACATGGACAAACCGGATGGGCACTCCGCCGCCGGCCGGCCGCCACGCGTTGGGCGGAATAGCCACCCACACCTCGAACGGATTTTGGGTGGTGAGCCGGTGGAAGCGGAGGGCGGAGAGCAGACACACCACGCCTCCGGGCACCTGGCGGGCGGCTCGAGCGAGGTCGTGCCCGACTTCCGGGCTGGCATTGGGCAGTGAATAAAACCCACGGGTCACACGTCTGACCGTGCCCCGTCCGCTGTGAATTCAAGCACGGCTTCGACCTGTTGCCGTGTGACCCCTGGAAACCACTCAACGAACTGATCGACGGTTGCTCCGTCTTCAAGGTTCTCAAATAAGGCCCGCACCGGAACCCGCGTGTTGGCAAACACCCAGGCGCCGCTCACCTTCTCAGCATCGCGCTCGACAGCCCAGCATCGATCCCAGGAAATCATCGGTATGCGACTCCCGAGTAGGGGGGCGGTAAGCCCATCGCTCATGCCTGCCGGTCGCGGC
>JBJTIE010000243.1:0-10853 GCA_046094845.1 Planctomycetaceae bacterium
GCACCTGAGCCGCCACGCCCACGTCACCCTGCAGCAGGTCGCGAAGCTTCCCGAGCGCGGCGACCACGTCCTTCTCCTTGACGCTCTTCACGTTCGGCCGCCGGCCGGCACGCTGGAGTTCCTTGAGCTGCTTCCGCTTGCCTGCCAGTTGTCGGCCCATCTCTTCTGCCTTGGCGAGCACGGCGTCGAGATGCGTGTCGTCGAGCTTGGCGAGCCGGTCGGTCAGCCGCTTGAGCTGCCGGTCTTCGTTCGTGATCTCCTGCTCGAGCTTCTTCGTCGAAGGAATCGGCTGCCGGGCGATCCAGGCCAGCCGCTTGTTCACGTCGGCCGTCAGGTCGGCGAGGAAGTCATCGGTGAAGAGCGTCGCCATGACGGTGCCGAGCACCGCCTCGTCGATGATTCGGGCCGACTTGTAGCCGCGGTTCGTGCAGCCGTGGATTCCGTTGTTCGCATTGAAGCAGAAGAAGCTCTGGTACTTGCCAACCGATCGACCGAGGATCATCGGGTTGCCGCAGCATCCGCAGACCGGCCGGATCAGCACCTTGGGGTAGAGGTCCACGCGGTGGGCCGTCTTCCGGCGATCCTTCGCCTTCCGGCCGAAGGACTCGGCGCCGAGCCCGAGCTTCCGCTTGACAGCCTCCGCCAACTCGTCCGACAGAATCCGCAGGTGCGGCACGTCCCGCCAGATCCATTCGGAGGCGGGTAGATGGATGACCATTTTCTTGCCGGTCTGCCGGTCCGTCACCTGCTTGGTCTTGCGAAACACGTCCTTGCCGATGAGTTTCTCGCGACCGTAGTGCTGGCGGACCCGGCTGTCGGACCAGGTCTGCTTGCCGCCCACCTTGTGCTCGTTGAAGAGCCTCGCGACGTCGACCGCGCTCTTGCCCTCGTTGGCGATCATCTCGGCGCCCCGTCGCGTCCAGTCTGCTGCCTCGGGGTCGATCTCGACGACCTTCTCGATCGTGTTCTTGTGCGTGATCACGAGGTTGCCGCTCGCGTCTTTCAGGTCCACGAGCCGGTAGCCCACGCCGGGTGGCTGGATGTTGTCACCACGGCGGAAGGCATCGTCCATGCCCCGCTTCACCTTGGATCTCAGCTGCGTGATGAACGCCTCGTTCATCGAGCCGAGCACAGGAAGCAGGAGCGAGGACTGAGGATTGGCACTGTCGTAGCCATCGCTGGCACCGACGACACGGACGCCGGTAGCCTCCGCCAGTTCCCCGTGCCGCAGCGACTCGATCGTGTTGCGGCTGAGGCGGGAGAGGTCGTCGATCAGGAACCACGTCACGCCGAACTCATCGCGCCGCTCAACGATCGTCTTGGCGAGCGTGTAGCCGGTGCGGCAGGCGAGCGTGCCGCTGACGGCGGCGTCGGCGAGCACGTAGTGCCAGGGCACGAACACGCCGTCCCGTCGGGCACGGTTCAAGATGTTGAGAAGCTGCTGATCGAGCGACCGCGGGTTGGAGTTCTCGTCGCTGAACCGCAGGTAGGCGACCGCCAGAGCGATCCAGGCGATCGGCGTATCGCTTGGCCGGAACGCTTCGGCGTGCTGTTGCCGGAACCGCCGCTCGAAGTCGTCGGCCATCGCCGCGATCGTGGCGGGATCAGCTGCCGGCACGGCGGCCGTTCCGACGAGGTCGGGCCAGAGCCGGGCCTGAACCTCGAGGTAGGTGCGAGCCAGGTCGAGAAGCCCCTGCCGCTCGGGCATGCCGAAGTCGGCGCTTCGGACCCGCCCGCGGCGGCTTGGGGCCGGCGGGCTGCTGCTGGGACCGGAGGACTGGGGGGCAGGGGAGCAGGAAGAAACACTGCCGACGGGGCCGGCGTCATCATTGAAACGAAGCATGAGAGAAACCTCGGAGGCGATTGGTATGCCTCCGGGGTGGAGCAGGGGGGCGGGCTCGAGCCCGTCCCCGTCAGCTGCTTCCGCGTTTACGCCGAGACGCCGCTCGCGCCCGCACCGCATCCCCGTCGAACCAGATCTGGAACGGGAAGGGGTACGGGCAGAGACCGGTGGATTTCTCGGGCGTTTTGCGAAGGTGCTGCCTCATCAGGGAACGCACGTCGCGGGTCGCGGAGACCTTCGGCGCCGAATAAGACGACAAATCGCCAGCACCGTTTCTTCGCTGGTTGGACGTTTTTTCGCAGAAACCCGCGCTCATTCGCGCCTGGGGGCAGCAGCGGATGACCTAGTATTCCAGACGAAGGAGGGCCAGAGGGAGCTCGCCCGGGACTTCGCCACGCCCTATGCCGTCGTCAACGCCAGCGAGGATTTCGCCGACACGTTCATGCTCTATCTCCGCAAGCACGAGTTTCCGGACGCCTATGCGTCGCGGCCGGGCGTCCACCGCAAGGTGCTGGCCATTGCGGCTGCCGTGAAAGAGCAGAACCGGAGACTGGCGACCGACGGGTGAACGTCCTCCGCTCCCGAGGATCCGCATTCTTGACGGCGTATTTGGCGATCGCAGGTGAGCCCCCCGGCGCCGGGCGACGTGCCGACCGGGCATGGACCGCGCAGGCAATCGCCCAGGCCCTGTCGCGACTTTCCCGGCAGGGATTGGTGCGGCGGCTAGGCAAAGGGCTTTATTACCGCGGTCGGGAGAGGGCGTTCGGCCCCAGCCTGCCAAGCCCCGCGATGGTGCAGAGTCTGCCGATCACTGGTCGGAAGGTTTTTCCGTCGGGGCACGCCGCGGCCAGCATGCTTGGGCTCACGACGCAGCAGCCATCCCGCCCCGAAATCGCCACTACGGGCGGGAGCCTTCCCCGTCTGATCGTGGGCAAGCAAACCGTCATTCGTACCCGGAGACCGAAGTCGTGGCGGTCGCTCGATGCCGAGGATGCCGTGATCTTGGAAGTTTTGCGGCAGCGCGGCTCAACCAGCGAGCTTTCAGCCGATGAAACCGTCAGGCGCCTGTTGGCGGTCGTCAACAAACCAGGGCGGTTCGTCAGGCTGTGCCGTGTGGCGGCGTCCGAGCCGCCGAGGGTGCGCGCCATGCTGGGTGCGATAGGGCAACAGTTGAGGCGGTCGCCCCGGGAGCTCACGCGGCTGCGGAGTACCCTGAACCCGTTGTCGAAATCTGATTTCGGAAAGCTGGCCGCCCTGAAGCATGCAGCTGAATGGCAGGCTCGACTGGAGAGGTCACGTGCGTCTGTTTCAGCATCCTGATTTCGGTCAGGCGATCCTGCGGGCGGCGGAGCATTTCGCAGCCCGCAAGCTGCGGCCCGCAGTCATCGAAAAGGATTATTACGTCACCGAAGCCCTCCGGATCATTGCCGAACGCGAGGGGGACCGGGCGATCTTCTCGGGAGCGGACAGCCGCTTGCGCTTCTGGGTCATGGGATGGAAGCCTCCGGGGGAAAGGGTAGGCTAACCCTGCGCACGGAAATTCCAGGTTCGACGGGAGCAAGACATTCCCTTACGCCTTGCCCTCGTGATTCCAGTTCACGCTGAACCAATACACGACCCATCCTTCGTTCAGTACTTTGAGAATGAAGAGAAAGATTTTCCCAAGAGACTCGGGCTGCAAAAAGCGAATTCCGTCCGAGATGCCATTAAGGCCATCGAATCGAGCACGGACACTCCCTCACTCATGAAGCTGAAGTAGTATGAGACATTTGTTCCTTGCCATGGGGGTCGCCATTGCGTGGGCCGCCCCGCTCGATGCCGCAGACAAACTGGAACACGGGAAAGATCGAATCGACACGCCCGCGGTCGGAAGCGGCTTGTGCGTCCACAATCTCTTCCAGTCCAACATGGTCGTGCAGCGGGACAGGCCCATTCCGATTTGGGGCTGGGCTGCTTCCGGTGAAAACATCACGGTGGCCTTCGGCGACGAGGCTCGGTCAGCAACCGCTGCTGCGGACAGATCATGGAAGGTCGAGCTCCCTGCCGTGCCCGCCAGTTCGGAACCGCGCACGATCACGGTACGAGGGCAGGACGACACCATCGAGCTGACGAATATTCTCGTCGGCGATGTCTGGTTGCTCGGCGGCCAGAGCAACATGGAGTTTGAGCTGCACAAACTCGAAGAAGGGCCGCTGGAAATCATCTCCGCCAACTTCGATCAGATCCGGCTCTTCACCGTGCCCCAGCAAAATGGGCCTGAGACCAGGCAGTCGTTTCCTTGCCAATACCAATGGAACGATTTCTTTGGGCGACATTTCCGGCAGGGCTATTGGGATGTCTGCTCGCCAGAAACCGTGCCGGAGATGTCGGGCATCGGCTACATCTTTGGCCGACGCCTCCACATGGCGACGCGAGTCCCGATCGGCCTCGTCGATGTTTCGAGAGGCGGCACGACGCTGGCTGCGTGGACGCCGATTGATGAGCTGCGAAAGATCGACACTCCCGAGGTGACAGAAACGCTGGCCGAGTGGGACAAGAAGGTCGCCGAGTTCGATCCCCGGAAGGATCTCGAAAGACGGATCAAACAACACGACGAATGGGTTGAACGACAGAAAGCCCAGGGCAAAGAAGTGCCGGCCCATCGCAAGCCGCCAGCCGATCTGCTGCCCGGCCCGGCGACGGACATGAACCGTCCCGGAAATTTATTCGCGAGCACGCTCTCGACGATCGCCGGACTTCCGGTCAAAGGAACCCTCTGGCATCAAGGCTACAACGAAGCCCTCATGCCGAACGGACACAAGCTCTATGCGCGAGTCTTCCCAGAAATGATAAAGGCATGGCGCACTGCATTCAACGATCCCGCCATGCCGTTTGGGATCATCACCCAGGAGACTCAGGACCAGCCTCAGACGCTGGAGGCTTTCCTGCCGCCGATGGTCGATGAGGGAATCTACATCCGCGAGGTCCACTATCAGACCTTCCTGACTTTTCGCAAAGCGGGGGACAAGAACATAGGCTATGCCAGCAGCTTCGACCAACACCGCGCGTGGTATCACCCGCAAATCAAAGTGCCGGTCGGCGAGCGCATCGCGAAGTGGGCTTTGGCGACGCAGTACGGCAAGGATATCCGCTGGTTGCCGCCCCAACTTCAGGAAGTCAAAGCTGGCGAAGGCAAGTTGCTCTTGAAGCTCGACAGTTGGGCGATCCCATTCAACGACGGCCCGATCCAAGGCTTCGCCATCGCCGGTAAGGACGGTCGCTTTCAGCCGGCCAAAGCCGAATGGCTTGATAAAGCCGAGGGCAAAGCCGCGCCGAATTGGGAGCGATCCGTCATCGTGCTGACAAGCCCGCTGGTCCACGAGCCGATCTATTTCCGCTATGCTTGGGCCAGAAATCCGCTGGAGAATCTGAAGTCCACCGACAATGCGGGACTCCCGTTCGACACCCAGCGCAACGACACCTTCACGCTCGCCGACATGTTCCAGATCTACACCGGCACAAACGCTTCCACCCCGGGAGTCCTGCAGCAGGGCGAAAAGCGGGACCTCATCAAGGCACTGCAAGCGGAGGATCTCAAGCGTCGTGTCGAAGAAGCGAAGGCGCTGCTCAACAGCATGCAGTGAGCCGTAGTCGCCGGCCTCGACCGTTCGATCGCAGCGTTGTTTTCCACCAGTCTGACAAGCCCCACCGGCCCGGCGCCCGCATTTCAGAAAGATGCCTATGTCCAATCCATCAAAACTCATGCGACGCGATTTTTTGTCCGCGACGGCCAAGGCATCGCTGGCCTTGGCCATGCCGACCATCATTCCCGCCACGGCGATTGGCCTCGACGGCAGCACTCCGCCGAGCGAAAGGATCAATCTCGGAGTGATCGGTATCGGTCGACGTTGCCGCTATGTGCTGGCCGAGGTGTTGAAGCTGTCCGATGTTCGCTGCCGCATGATCGCTGATGTCCAGGCTGCTCGCCGCGACGAGGGAAAGAAGATCGTCGATGCCGCGTACGGCTCCAGCGACTGCGAAACGGTGCGTGACTTTCGCGAACTGCTCGCGAGAAAAGAGATCGATGCCGTGCTCATTGCCACGGGAGATCGGTGGCACGCCCCCGCGGCCATGCTGGCTGCCGAAGCGGGGAAGGATGTCTATTGCGAAAAGCCGTGCGGACTCACGATCGACTACTGCCAACGGCTTGATGCGACGATTCGCACTACGGGGCGCGTGTTCCAGGCGGGAACTCAGCGACGCAGCGTCACGAACTATCAGCAAGCGGTGCGGATGGTTCACGACGGGAAACTCGGACGCGTGACGAAGATGATCGCCGCCGCTTACGCGCCGAGTCTCGGCAACACGTGGCTTCCGGCCGAGCCGACTCCTGCACGCGAAAGCGTCGATTGGAACATGTGGCTGGGGCCGGCTCCGTGGCGTCCCTACAACCGGAAATACGTTGAGGGCGAGTGGCGCGGGCAATGGGATTTTGATTCCGGCGCACGCCTCTTGGATTGGGGCGTGCATACGCTCGATCTCTGCCAGATGGCGAACAAAAGCGATCACACCCTGCCGGTCGAATACAGTCCGAAAGAAAAGGGGATCGTCTGTCGCTACGCCGACGGCCTCGTCACCGAGCTCGAGTTCCTTGAAGACCCGTTCGGCAACCGCCCCGGCTGGATTTCATCCACCGGCACCTGTCCCGTGCGGTTCATCGGCGAGCGAGGCTGGGTTGAAACGGGCGACGGTGGTGAGATCCATTCCGTGATCGACGGCAAGTCGTCCGTGATCGAAAAGGCCGGTGATCGCTCGCGCGGTTTCGATGTCGTGAATCATGTGCGCAACTTCTTCGATTGCATGAGAAGCCGTAAGCCCACGGCCGCGAACTCGACCGTCATGCGGCGTTCACACATTGCGTGCCACGCGGCGGCTCTTGCGTGGGTGCTGCAGCGTCAGCTCAAGATCGATCCGCAGACTGAATCGTTCGTCGATGATGAAGAAGCCAACTCGTTGAAATCTCGTCCGTCACGAAACCAGTGGATGTCGTGAGCGTGAACGCGAGACATGCCTACCGCTCCATCTCCGCCCGCGCGGATCGGAGGTGCTTCGCATCGGCCGAGCCGAATGCGTCGAGGCCGTCATCGTGCGAGTCAAGAATTGCGGCGTCGGCCTTCATCTCCTTGAAGGCTCGGCGGAATTCCTGCCGGACGGAGTTGCATCCGGCCACGAAGACGGCCAGTACGCAGGCGGCGGCAAGCAGCGATCGGGCGGGGTTCATGGCCGGGAAACTACGGCTCATGGCACCGGCCCGTCAACGGCGATAGCCTGCGGCCACTCACAGAGCCACACGCCATGACACCCCCTGCCCCTGCTGCTCCCGAGGCCGAGCAGTCCGACTACTACATCGAAAACGGCCTACTTGTCTACAGGGCGGTCTACCATATGAAGCGTGGCTCATGCTGCGGTTCGGGCTGCCGCCACTGCCCCTATGAGCCTCCGCATATCGAGGGCAACGCGCAGGTCAGTTCATGAACGCCTACCGAGAGGAGGATGAGGACGAAGACTGGGAGAACGACTCCGACGAGGAGCCGACCGTCCCGTGCCCCTACTGCCGCCGTGACATCCTCGAAGACTCGCCGCGGTGCCCGTACTGCGAGCGGTACATCTCCGAGGAAGACCACGCCAGCCACGGAAAGCCGCTCTGGGTGATTGCCACGGCCCTGATCTGCCTAGGCGTTGCGATCTGGTGGGTGTTCCTGGGGTTCTGATCGCGGGCTGAAACGGCTGTCGCGTGCTATGGCTTTTTCTACACGGATCGAACCCAAAAAGCAGTATTATGAACCGAAGGTCCGCCTGCATCTGCTTTCTTCCCGCCGCTGAAAACCCGGATTAACAAAAGGAGCGTTGCTTTATCTCGAGGATGCTTCTGAAGTGGATCCGGGAATTCGGCGCACCGATTCGACTTCCAGCTCGAACGGCCCGGCTTTCTTGTCGCTGAGCATGAACCCCAGGCCGTTGATCTGATCCGGCACGACCGGCCCCATACCCTGCACCTGCCTGCCGAATGCGGTGGGAATGAAGTCTGCGAGCGGAACGCTGACCTCTGTCCATTCGTTTTTCGTGGTCGGCAGCGGGGCTCTGTAGGAGAACGCCATTCGGCGGCTCTTCGTATAGAGGTTCAGCACATACTCTCGGCCATCGCCCTTCACTCGGGCGACGATCGTGTCGCCGGCCTCGATGCGAAGATCCGTGGGCTTCGTCCGGACTGATGCGAAACCACCATTGTTCTCCAGCGAGAGCGTGCCGAAGAACTCCAGCGTCTTGGCGTCGGTGATCGTGAACTTCCCGTCCGAGATTCCCCCCATGACGCCGTCGTTCACGGCCTGCCAATTCTGGGCGGCCTCTGGGGCGGCAAAGTCGATGACCGGCAGCAGGGCCTTCTCTGCGACCGCCTGAATCAGAAAGAGGGCCAGCAGCAGGGGAAGTGTGGTCGCGATCATTTCTTGGCTCCCTCGGCGATGATGTACGTTCTCGAACCATGATTCTTGCCGCCGGTTGGACGGCTTGACAATTGGTATACGTGTGTATACTTCATGGAGTCTCGCACTCAAGGACGCACCTCCGATGCCTTACGACCTCGAATCCGTTCTCAATCGTTCGTTCGGCCACACATCATTTCGCCCCGGGCAGGAGCAGGTGATCGAGTCGCTGCTGGCAGGCAGAAGCGCGCTCGCTCTCTTTCCCACGGGGGCCGGCAAATCGCTCTGCTATCAATTGCCCAGCCTGTTGCTGGACGGCCTGACAGTCGTCATCTCCCCATTGATCGCCCTGATGAAGGATCAGGTCGAGTCGCTCGAGGCGCGGGGCATTGCGGCGGCCCGACTCGATTCCTCACTCACGCCGGCCGAGGCGGCGGGGGTGTATGAAAGCATCCGCACCGGCAGGCTGAAGCTGCTTTACATCGCGCCGGAGCGGCTGACGAGCGAGCAATTCGTCGGGCGGCTGTCGCGGGCCAAGGTGGCGATGATGGCGGTGGACGAGGCCCACTGTATCTCGGAGTGGGGGCACAACTTTCGGCCCGAGTATCTTCGGCTGTCGCACGTGGCCAAGGAATTGGGCATCAGCCCCGTTCTGGCGTTGACGGCCACGGCGACGCCCGCGGTCGCCTCGGATATTCGCCGGGCTTTTGGCATCGCCGAGGCCGACCATGTGCAGACGTCGTTTCGGCGGCCCAACCTCTCGTATCGGGTCACCCCCTGCGCCGACCGCGAGCGCCTGGGCCTGCTCACGAGCCGGCTCCAGTCGCGGCAGGGGGCGACGATTGTCTACGTGACGCTCCAGAAGACGGCGGAGGAGGTGGCGAATCACCTGCAGAAGAGCGGCCTCAACGCCCTCGCCTACCACGCCGGCCTGCCCGACGAACAGCGGCATGCGGCGCAGGATGCCTTCATGACCGGCCGCGTGGACACGATCGTCGCCACGATCGCCTTCGGCATGGGGATCGACAAGGCCGACATCCGCGGCGTCTAACACTACAACCTGCCGAAGACCCTGGAGAATTACGCGCAGGAAACAGGCCGCGCGGGCCGCGACGGCCAGCCCTCCGTCTGCGAACTCCTGGCCTGCGGCGACGATCGAATCGCGCTCGAGAACTTCACCTACGGCGACACGCCCACTCCAGAGTCGCTTCGCCAGCTCCTTGGCGAGCTGTTTTCGCCGAGAGTGCCCCAGGCCTGCCGACGATCCGAGCAGCGGCAGGGGGAGTTCGACCTCTCGCTCTACGAACTCGCGCAGGCGACCGACATCCGCCCCCTGGTGATCGAGACGGTGCTCACCCATCTGGAGCTGGGCGGGATCATCCGGCCACTGGGATCATTTTATGCTGGCTATCAGGACCGGCTGCTCGAGCCCGAGTCGGCCCTGTTGGGCAGGCATACGCCCGAGCGGCAGGCCTTCCTGCGAAGGCTGTTGCACTGCGGCAAACGCGGCACGAAGTGGACCACGATCGATCCCGATGGTGTCGCGGCCGAACTGGCCGAGCCTCGGGACCGCATCATGAAGGCGCTTGACTGGCTTTCCGACTCCGGCAGCATCGAGCTCAAGCCCAGCGGCAGCCGGCAGCGATACCGACTGACCGGCGGCGGGCAGCCGGATGCGCCGGCCCAGCCCGATCTCGACGCCCTCACTCGCTCGATGCAGGAGCTCTTCGCCGTGCGCGAAGCCCGCGATCTCGAGCGGCTGCAGGCAGTGCTCGACTTCGCGGCGGACGGCGGCTGCCTGACACACAGGCTCCTGCGGTATTTCGGCGAGGACGCCGGCCCGGCGGAGGGCGACGAGGCGGCCGTCCGCTGCGGCAGTTGCACGAGCTGCGAGGATACCGGGCCCACGGCCGCACGATCGTCTGCCGCCGCCGCGCGGGACATTCCCGCCTCCACGGCGCCGGAAATCACCGCCGCGCAGGCCGCGGCCATCGAGGCCCTCGTGGCCGAGGATCGGCACTCACTCCGCAGCCCGCGGCAGTTGGCCCGTTTTGTGTGCGGGCTCACCAGTCCCGCGACCAGCCGGGAGCGACTTGGCCGGCATACCGCGTTCGGCCTGCTGGCGAGCGTTCCCTTCGCCGCCGTGCTCGCCCGCGCTGAATCGCTCGCGCGAGGAGCGTGAGTCGCTCAAAACGGCACGTCGTCATCACCGGCTTCGGCGAGGGCGTCGTTGGGGTCGATGCTGTCGTCTCGGCCGCCGCTCGCCTGCCCGCCCCCGGAGAGCTGCCTGAACGAGAGGCCCTCGGCACTCAAGAAATACTTGGCCTCGCTGGCCTCGTCCCGCTGCCAGCGGCGGCCGCTCAACCGGTAGGTCACCTCGATCTCGTCTCCCACGGACAGATCGTCCACGGCGTCGCAGCCATCCTTCACGAACTCGACCGGAATGAAGTTGGTGAACGAGGCCTTCGACTGCTCGAGCACCACCAGGCGCTTCCGGAAGCCCTTCTGGCCGAAGGTCTTGGTCTCCTCGATCAGGTGAACGACGCCGC
>JBJTIE010000244.1:0-4496 GCA_046094845.1 Planctomycetaceae bacterium
CGCGACGAGGCCGGCCTGCGCGGATATCGCCGCACCATCGGCACGGTTTTCCAAGCATACAATCTGTTTCCCCATCTCACGGCCATGGACAACCTCCTCCTGCCGCTGGTTCACGTGCACGGTCTGTCGCCGGCCGTCGCCACCGAGCGGGTGCGGGGACCGCTCGAGCGGTTTCAGCTCGCGGCGCACGCCCATAAGCGTCCGGCGGAATTGTCCGGCGGGCAGAAGCAGCGGATCGCGATCCTCCGAGCCTTGGTGACCCGGCCGCAGCGGCTGTTCCTCGACGAACCG
This sequence comes from Planctomycetaceae bacterium, assembly GCA_046094845.1. GTDB lineage: Bacteria > Planctomycetota > Planctomycetia > Pirellulales > UBA1268 > QWPN01. The sequence goes on from JBJTIE010000244.1 coordinate 292, forward strand.
ACGTCGGCGCTCGACCCGGAGATGCGCGGCGAGGTGCTGGAGATGATCGGCGAGCTCCGGGCTGCCGGCACGCAGTTCGTCCTGGTGACCCACGAGATGGCGTTCGCCCGGCGGGTCGCCGACGAGGTCGCCTTCATCGCCGACGGCCGCGTCCTGGCCCACGACCGCTCGCTTCCGTTCTTTGCCGAGCAGGAGAACCCGCGGGTGCAGGCTTTTCTCGCCGGGGCCCTCGCCTCATGACCGACGGCACGACCTCCCTCCCGAGCGGTGCGGATCGGGCCCACGCCGCATTCCTCGGCTCGCTCGTGGCCGACGCGGTGTCGATGCCCGTGCATTGGTACTACGACCGCGCCGCCCTCGACCGCGACTACCCCGAGTTGCTCGAGCCTGCCGACACGCTCCGCTATCTTCCTCCCCGCAGCCCGCATCCCGACAGCATCCTCTGGCGGTCGAGCTACGTCGCGGCCGGACCGCAGGTCGACCTGCTCGGTGACCAGGCGGGGTTCTGGGGCCGCCGCGGCGTTCACTATCACCAGCGGCTTCCTGCCGGCGGCAGCACGCTCAACTTCCAGCTGGCGGCCGAACTCCACGGCCTGCTGCGACGCGACCGAGACTACGCCCCCGAGCGCTGGCTCGACCATTATGTCGCGTTCATGCGGCAGCCGGCCCGACACGGCGACACCTACGTCGAGGAGTGCCACCGCCACTTCTTCACGAACCTCGCGGCCGGCCGCAAGCCAATCAGCTGCGGCGTTCGCGACGTGCATATCGGCGGCCTCGCCCATGTGCCCGCACTGGTGGCCGGGCTCGGTCCGCGGCACCCCGACCTGCGGCGGATCGTGCGACTGCACGTGTCGCTCACCCACAGGGATGACGACGTGCTCGCGGCCGCGGATGCGTTCGTGCGGATGCTCGTGCGGCTCAGTCGCGATGATCGTGCCGCGGAGGATCTCCGCACCGTCATCCTCGAGGAGGGGGCTGACTGGGTCTCCGCGGCGAAGCTCGCCGACTGGAATGGCCGCTGTGATTCGGCAGGCGGCGCGTGCCCCGACCGCGGCGTGGTGGGCACCGTCATCAGCTCCGCCTGCTACATCGACGAAGCCTTCCCGGCGGCGCTGTTTCTCGCCTGCCGCCATGCGGGCGACTGTGCGGGCGGCATCCGGGCGAACGCCTTGTGCGGCGGGGACAACTGCCATCGCGGCAGCGTCGTCGGGGCACTCCTCGCGGCAGACGCGCCGATTCCCCACCGGCTGCTCGCCGGGCTGCAGGCCCAGGATACACTTTCAGATTCGTGAGTTATCCGAGTCGTGAGGAGCTGCATGAAGCCCCCTGTCGCCGAGCCCCCCGCCCGCACCCCGGCCGGCCGATTCGCGGAGTTCGAGAGATCACTTGCCCCTGTCCGCATGGTGCTGCTCACGGCCGATCCGGCGGCAGCCGATCCCGTGGCGGCGAAGCGGGCCGAGATCCGTCGCTACTTCCATCAAACCTGCGCGATCTACGAGCGGCTCTTCGATCTGATCCGTGACGACGCGTCGTACTACGAGCGATACGAGCCGCTCCGCCACCCGCTGATCTTTTATTTCGCGCATCCGGCGGTGTTCTACGTCAACAAGCTCACGGCGGGCCGGTTGATTCCCCGACGGCTCGACCCGGTGCTCGAGGCGATGATGGCGGTGGGCGTGGATGAGATGTCGTGGGACGACCTCAACACGGCCCATTACGACTGGCCGAGCGTCCGCACGGTTCGCGACTACCGTGCCGCGCTGCGGGAACTCGTGGACGGATTCATCCAGTCGATGCCGCTCGAACTGCCGATCCGTCAGGACTCGCCGGCGTGGATCATCCTGATGGGCATCGAGCACGAGCGGATCCATCTCGAGACATCGAGCGTCATCATGCGGCAGATGCCGCTCGACGAACTCCGTCATGGCGACGAGCTCTCCGCGGAGGAGCGAAGGCTCTGGGCGGCCTGCCCGACGACCGGCACTCCGCCGTCGAACGACTGGCTCCCCGTCGCCGGCCGGACCGTGCGGCTCGGCAAACACGGCGGAGACCACACCTACGGCTGGGACAACGAATACGGGGTGGAGGAGATCGCCCTGCCTCCGTTTCGCGCGGGGAGAAGGCTGGTCTCCAACGCCGAGTTCATGGAGTTCGTCACTGCCGGCGGATATCGCGACGAATCCCTCTGGACGGAGGAAGGCCGCGGCTGGCTCCACTACACCCGTGCCGAGCACCCGAAGTTCTGGCTTTATCGGAACGGCGGCTCGTGGCAGCGAAATCTGCTCGACGAGCGGCCGTTGCCGCTCGACTGGCCCGTCGAGGTCAACTGCCTCGAGGCGCAGGCCTACTGCTCCTGGCTGGCGCGGCAGACGGGGGAGAACGTGCTGCTGCCGACCGAGGCCCACTGGCAGGCGCTTCGCGAGATGGTGCCCGGCGACCAGCCCACATGGGATCCCGCGCCCGGCAACATCGATCTCGGGCACTTCGCGTCGAGCTGCCCCGTCGATGCCTTCCCGCAGGGAGAGTTGTGCGACGTCGTCGGCAACGTCTGGCAGTGGACCCGGACGCCGATCATGCCGTTCAAGGGGTTCGAGATTCATCCACTCTACGACGACTTCTCCGTGCCGACCTTCGACGGCCGCCACAACCTGATCAAGGGCGGCTCGTGGATCTCGACCGGCAACGAGGCGCTCGCCAGCGCCCGCTACGCGTTCCGGCGGCATTTCTTCCAGCATGCGGGCTTCCGCACGATCATCGAGGAACCGGGGAACGAGGCCGTCACCACCGGCTCGCGGCTCTACGAGACCGATCAACTCGTGACGCAGTACCTGGAATTCCACTATTTCGACGCCGCTGCCGGCGGGGGCGACGCCACGTCCGACGGCTGCACGACGCTGGGCGTGCCCAACTTCCCCCAGGCCTGTGTGGCGGCCACGATGCCGCACGTGCCCATGGACCGGCGCGGCAGGTGCCTCGACGTCGGCTGCTCAGTGGGCCGCTCCGCCTTCGAGTTCGCCCGCCACTTCGCCCACGTCGATGCAATCGACTTTTCGGCCCGATTCATCCAGTCGGGCGTGCGGCTCCAGCAGGGGGACGAACTGCACTACGAGATTCCGACCGAGGGTGAGCTCACGGTCCCGCGGGCCGTCTCGCTGGAGCGGCTCGGCCTCGGCGATGCCGGCTCGCGCGTGCTCTTCATGCAGGGCGACGCCTGCAACCTCAAGGCAATCTACGCGGGCTATGACCTCGTGTTCGCCGGCAACCTGATCGACCGGCTCTATGATCCGGCACTCTTCCTCCGGGAGATCGCCGAACGGATCCTGCCCGCGGGCCTGCTCGTGATCACGTCTCCCTACACGTGGCTCGAGGAATACACCCCCAAGGACAAATGGCTCGGAGGACGTCGGGAGCACGGCGAACCGCTGACGTCGTTTGCGGGGCTCGAGCGGTGCCTCGAGTCCGGCTTCTCACTGGTTGCGAGATCCGACGTGCCATTCGTGATCCGTGAGACCGCCCGCAAGCACCAGCATACGACGGCCGAGATGACCGTCTGGCGTCGGCTGACGTGATGTGGGGCACCTGCTAGGATGGGGGATTCCGCAGCGCGGATTCGCCCCTCCGATCGGTGTTCAGATGCACGATGAATCCTCATTCGACCCCTGCCGCCAGTGGCTCGGCATCGATGCCGTCGAGTTGGTGACGCCGCATCGAGTCCTCGGAATCTCCCCGCTGGAGACCGACCCGCTCGCGATCGTGCGGGCGGCCGATCAGAAGCTGATCACCCTGCGGTCGATCGATCCCGGGCCGCTCGCCAGGGCTCGGGACGCCTTGCTGGCACGGGTCGAGCAGTCGCGAGACGCCATGCTCGCGGCAGCATCCGCGGCTCGCAGCAGCCCCCCGCTGCCATTCGCTCCGACGAACCACCAGCCGGGAGGCGTATTCGGCTCCGGTGCGGCCGTCGAGTTCCCGTCCGCCCCGATGTTGCCCGCTCCCAGCGTGACGGTGCGGCCGCGCGTGGTCGTGCGGCGGTCGAGTCCGGTGCTGCCTCTCGCCGTCGCGGCCCTGCTCCTGGGAGCGGCAGGCTGGCTGGGGTACCAGGTCCTGCAGAATCAGTCTGACAAGCCCTCCGCCTCGGTTGCCTTGTCAACGTCGCCGCAGCCCGAGCGGCCTGCATCCAAGCCGCCTCGAGCCGTGCGCCCACC
>JBJTIE010000245.1:0-9052 GCA_046094845.1 Planctomycetaceae bacterium
TCGCCGACTGGGACGTGCACCACGGCAACGGCACGCAGGACATCTTCTATGCCGACGGCAGCGTGTTCTTCTTCGACACGCATCAGCACCCGCTCTATCCCGGCACGGGACAGGCCACGGAGGCAGGCGACGGTGCCGGCGAGGGGCGGACGCTCAACTGTCCGTTTCCGGCCGGTGCCGGCCGGGCGGAGATCGTCGGCGCGTTTCGCGACCGGCTCGTGCCGGCGGCCGACGCGTTCAAGCCCGAGTTCGTGCTCGTGTCGGCCGGATTCGATTCGCGGGTGGACGATCCGCTCGGCGGATTCCGGCTGACGGACGCCGATTTCGCCGAGCTCACCGGCATCGTGAAGGAGATCGCCGCCCGGCATGCCGGCGGACGGCTCGTCTCCACGCTCGAAGGGGGCTACAACCTCGCGGGCCTGGCCATCGCGGCGGCCAGCCACATGCAGGCGCTCATGGCATGAGGAGGCGAGCATGAAGGCGGCGTTCATCGAGCGGGTCGGGCCGCCGGAGGTGATCCGGCATGGCGATCTTCCCGATCCGCAGCCGGGGGCGGGGCAGGTGCTCGTGAAGGTGCGGGCCTGCGGCGTCAATCCGATCGACACGTACGTTCGCGCCGGCAGCGTGGCGATGCCGCTCGTGTTTCCGTTCGTCGTCGGCTGTGACCTGGCTGGCGAGGTGGCTGCCGTCGGGCCGGGCGTCACGACGCTCGCCGCGGGCGACCGCGTGTGGGGCTCGAATCAGGGCGTGCTCGGCCGGCAGGGCACGTTCGCGGAACTCGCGGCCGTCGATGCCCGCTGGCTCTACCCGACGCCGGCCGACGTGAGCGATCGCGATGCGGTGGCGGCGGCGCTCGTCGGAATCACGGCCTGGCTCGGCCTCGTGCCGCACGCGGCCCTGAAGTCGGGCGAGACGATCGTGGTGAGTGGCGCCTCGGGGGCGGTGGGCTCGATGGTGGTGCAGATGGCGAAGCTGATTGGGTTCGTGATGTTCAAAGCGTCCAGCGACCTGCAGGCGACCGCTGCCCGCGACATCAACGCCTGGCTGGCGGCGGGAAAGCTGCAGGCTCCGATCGGCGCGATCAGGCCGCTCGCGGAGACTGCCGCCGCCCATCAGCTCCAGGAGGAGGCCACGATCAGTCGGGTCGGGCCGCTGGCAGGCAAGATCGTCGTCGAGCCGTGAGGCGTTTTTATGCGGATCACGTTCGTGCAATCGGGTGGCTTCGTCGGCGCGATCAAGGGCTGCCGCATCGATACGGCCGCGCTCGAGCCGGGTGAGCGGGCCCGGGTCGAGTCGCTCGTGACGACGAGCGGGATCACAGCGTCGTCGACACGGCGATCAGAGGCGACACGCGACGCGCGGCAGTATCAGATTGCGATTGAGCGGGATGCCGCGGTGCTCCGCGTGACGTGCGACGACCGGTGCGTGCCCGAGGCGGCGCGGCCGCTCGTCGGCTTTCTGGCGGCGAAGGCGGTGCCGCAGCGGCCCGGGTTCGGGGATGACGTAATGGCGGAGCCGGCGACCGTATCGGCCGACCAGTGGGGGCGGTTCGTGGGAGATATCGTGGCCCGCTGGAGCGACAACGGCCGCGACATGACGCTCGTCGAGCCGTTCGCCTACGTCGATCCGCGTGACACGCGGTGGGATGCGCCGGCCGGTGCGGTCGTAAATGGGGCGAGCATCCCGCGGGCGTTCTGGTCGCTGATCGGCGGGCCCTTCGAAGGACGGTTTCGCAACGCTTCCGTAGTGCACGACGTGGCCTGCGAGTCCCGCGATCGCGAGTGGCGGCAGGTGCACCGGATGTTGTACGAGGCGTGTCGCTGCGGGGGCGTGGCCGCGGCCACGGCGAAGGCCATGTATTACGCCGTCTGGCACTTCGGCCCACGGTGGCGGATCGAGGATCGCAAGGCGATCGTCGCAGGGCGGCCGCAGGTCGAGCGGGTGGTACACGACGAGACGCCGCAACCGCCGACGGCGGCCCAGGCCGCGGCGGTGGAACGCTACTTCGCGACGCATGACGTGGATGCCGAGGCGATTCCGACGCTGACGATCCCCGGCGCGGAGGCTCTGCCGTGATGGGCGACGACGCGGCCATGCGGGAGGCGGTCGCCGAGCAGCTGCGGCCGCTGCTTCCGGCGGGCACCGACGGCTACGTTCTCGAACTGCTCGGCCGGCATCGGATCGACGTGCGGCTGTCGCGGCCACGACGCACGAAGCTCGGCGACCACCGACCGCCGGTGCGGGGCCGCACCGCCCACCGGATCACCGTCAACGACGATCTCAATCCCTACGCGTTTCTCACCACGCTCCTGCACGAGATCGCCCATGCCTTCACGTGGGAGCGACATCGGCCGGCACGCCGCTGGCTGCGGCCCCACGGTCTCGAATGGAAGCGAGAGTTCGAGGGCGTGCTCTCGCCTCTGGTGTCGGCCGACGTGCTGCCGGCCGACATCACGACCGCGCTCACGCAATCGATGAGTCGTCCGATGGCTGCGACGTGCAGCGACCGCGACCTGCTGCTGGCGCTCGCCCGCTACGACCGTCCCGATCCGAGTCGGGTGCGAGTGGAGGAGCTCGCCGTGGGCGCGATCTTTCGCACCGACTGCGGCCGGCTCTTCCAGGCTGGGCCCAAACTGCGGAGCCGGCGGCAATGCTTCGAATGCCGGACGGGCCGCGAGTACCGCGTGCACGGCCTCGCCCGCGTCGAACCGGTGGCTGAAGCAACCGCCGCTATCGCGTCTGGGTGCCGGTCTGCGGGGCGGCGTTCTGGGCGTTCTTCAGGATCGCCTCGCCCTCGCGGATGACCTCGCCGGTAACGGCCTGCACCTTCTGCTTGTCCACCGAAATCTCGATGTTGCCGTTCGACTGCGAGATGTGGATCGCGCCGGCGACCACGAGACCACCGACGACCAGGCCGAGGAGAAGCAGCGTCCGCATGAGAGGGGTCCTGTGCGAGTGCCGCGAGCGTCTCCGTGCCCGCGGTTCGCGGACGATCGCAGACACGACCTCGCGGCACAACAGCGCTTCGAGCGGGGAAACCATCGCGATTTACCGGGTGGGAACGCCGCCGCGGGACTGTCGCCGGCGAACGGTGTTGCCGTAGACGTGCAGCGGCCGGTTCGGCCGCTGGGTGATCGGCGTGCTCTTGATCTCGTCGCGAGCAGTTCCAAACGTGACGATTCGGGGGTCGAACCCCGCCTGGCTCGCGCCGAAGGCCGGTTCGGAGGCCGCGGCGGCTGCGATGAGGGCCGCGAACAGGAGCGTGCGCATCGGATCGGTCTCTCCTTTCACTGGGGGCACGCCGCGAATAATCGGCAGGCCGTGCAGCAGGCTGGAGCGATCGAGCGCGGTGCGGTGTCATTCCTACGACCGCTGCGCCGCGCGCATTGCCAACCCCACGCTGGGGTGGTGCTCGTCGGCGTGATCCGCATCGGCGTTGGCGGCGTTGGCGGCCGCCGGAATCGCGCGGACGCTGCGTCCGTTTGCTATGATCCGCGGAACCCACCGGTGACCGGCCAGCGATCGTTCCTCGTGGCACGGGCCGGCGATGGGTGAACACGACACGCGGAGTGAGCATGCAACGCACGACGACGATCACGTGGCTGGGCATGGGGCTGGTGACTGTGGCCGGATGTGCGCCGGCGGGAGGCGTGAAGCCCGCTCTGCCGCCGACGGCCTCGACCGCGGCCAAGCCGGCACCGCAGATCTCGGCGGCCGAGGCGGCCACGCAGGCGGTGGCGGCCGTCAAGCAGGCGTCGGCCGCGTATGCCGACGCCTACAACTCGCGCGACTACGCCGCACTCGCCGCCCAATGGACGGAGAAGGCCGAACTCGTCGAAGGGGGCAGCCGGCTCGAGGGCCGCGAGGCGATCGTGCATTCGATCAGGGCCTGGCTGAGCCGGCATCCGCAGGCAAAACTCGCGATCGAGGTGACCGACGTGGAGCCGTTGGCCACGTCGCTGGCTCGCGTGGCCGGCGTGATCCGGTTCACTCGCGCGCCTGGCGAGAAGTCCGTGGCGACCCGATTCGAGAGCCTGCGGGTGCTCGATGACGGCGGTTGGCGGCTCGCGGAATCGGTCGTCGCGCCGAGCCACGCCGCAGCTCTCGACGAATTCGAATGGCTCGTCGGCTCGTGGCAGGCGACCGATCACGATGGCGGGAGCGTACGGATCGAGTTTTCGAAGGGCCTCGACGGCCATGCCATCGTGGGCCGCGGCATGCGGCAGCCGAAGGGGGGGGCGGCGGTGGAGTCGCTGCAGCTGATTCATGCGGATCGTGCGACAGGCGTCGTGCGCAGCTGGGTATTCGACTCGACCGGTGCCCGGGCCGAAGGTGTGCTGGAATCCGACGGCACGTCGTTCCATCAGACGCTCGTGGGCACGCCGGCCGAAGGGGCGGTGGGCCGAGTGGCCCGGTGGGTGCAGGTGATCTCGCCGGCCGGCAGCGACCGGTTCACCCTGCACGCGATCGACCGCTCGCTCGACGGCGTGCCTGTGCCCGACGAGCGGCCGCTGCATTTCAAGAAGAGGCCCTAAGCGCAAGCGGCGGGATCGGCATGACGTCACGAATCACGTTTCAATAAGCACGACCTTCAGGTGAGATCGAGGGAGATACCAGACATGAACCGTTCGCATTCGCCCCTGCATCGTTTCGGCACGACAGCCGCTCTCGCGGCCCTCGCCTGCCAGGTGCTCGCGCCGGCTGCCGTGCATGCACATGGTGGCGGGGGTGGCCACATGGGCGGTGGCGGTGGCCACATGGGGGGCGGCGGTGGCATGCACTACGGCGGTGGCGGCATGGGAGGCTTCGACGGAGGCCGTGATTTTGGGGGCGGTCGAGACTTCGGCGGCGGCCGAGACATGGGCGGATTCGATGGCGGCCGGTCGTTCGACGGTGGCCGGAGCCTCGATGGCGGTGGCAGGCTCGACGGTGATCGTGATCTCGGCGCCGGACACTTCGCGGGCGCGGGCAATCTCTCGAAGGCCGACTTCCAGCGGATCGCGGGGACGGGCGCGGGCCGGGCCGGCATCGGCCGCGACGCGGTGCGGCCCTACTCGGCCACGAACCTCGCCAGCCGTGGCAACACCATCCGCAACAACTTCTACAACGGCGGCTGGTATGGCGGCCGCGGCTGGTACAACAGCCACTTCAATGCCTGGTGGCCGGGCGGCTGGTGGGGCGGCTTCGGCTGGGGCTTCGGCGTGGGCATGCTCACCGGCCTGGCCTGGGGCGATCTGGCGTCGTGGGGCGGGTATGCCTCGGCGCCGGTGGCCTACAACTACGGCTCGAACGTCTGCTATCAGGACGACGGCGTGTATGTGCAGGGCGAGCGGGTGGGCACCGCCGAGGAGTATGCGGCCCAGGCCTCGGCCCTCGCGACGCAGGGCGGCCCACAGGCACAGATCTCCGACAAGGACGAGTGGCGGCCGCTCGGCGTGTATGCCCTCGCCCGGTCGGAAGAGACGAATCCCAGCACGTTCGTGAGCCTGGCGATCGACAAGGAAGGCCTGCTCCGCGGCAGCTACTACGACGCCGTATCCGACACGACGACGAACGTGACCGGCAAGGTCGACAAGAAGACGCAGCGGGCCGCCTGGACGCTCGGCGACAAGAAGACGCCCGTCTACGAGACGGGCCTCGCCAACCTCACGCAGCAGCAGACGACGGTGCTCGTGCACCGCGACGGCGGCAGCGTCGAGCAGATGCTGCTCGTGAGGGTCCAGCAGACGGATGCGGCCGCGGCCGGCCCGAAGAGCGGCGGGACCGCGGCGGATGATGCCGGCGGCAGGGCGGTCGCCGCGCAGCTGCAGGGCGAAGGGGTCACGGGCGAGAGCGTGGCCGACGAGGCCCGCACCGACGAGCATCCCGACGCCGCAGTCGCCCGCGACGAGATCGGTCAGTGAGGCTCGCGGCCGCGGCACGGGCGGCTACGGTCGTGCTGATGTGCGGGAGCTCGGTCGTGGCAGAGCCGTCGGCATCCGCTCCGGCGTCGGCTGCCCGCCAGTTCGCCGCGGGCACGTGGATCGATCTCACGCATCCTTTCGATGCAGAAACGATCTACTGGCCCACCCAGCCGGGGTTTCAGTTCGAGCCGGGCGAGAATGGGCTGACGGCGAAGGGCTACTACTACGCCGCCAATCGGTTCGCCACCGCGGAGCACGGCGGCACGCATCTCGACGCGCCGCGGCACTTCGCGGCGGGCAGGAACACGGTCGACCAGATCGAGCCGGAGCGGCTCGTGGGCGAGGCGGCCGTCGTCGACGTGACGGCGAAGTGCGCCGCGAATCCGATCTACGAGGCGACGGTCGACGACCTCGTCGCCTGGGAATCGCGACATGGTCGGCAGTTGCTCGACGTGGTCGTGCTCGTCCGCACCGGCTGGGCCACCCGGTGGTCCGACCGGGAGCGGTATCTCGGCACGGCCGCGAAGGGGCCCGAGGCAGTAAAGGCGTTGCGATTTCCGGGGCTCGCGCCCCAGGCTGCCAAGTGGCTCGTCGAGCATCGGCGGGTGAAGGCCGTGGGCATCGACACGGCGAGCATCGATCACGGACCATCGACGCTCTTCGGCACACATGTGACGCTCTGCACGGCCAACGTGCCGATCTTCGAGAACGTGGCAGCGCTCGAGCGGCTGCCGGAGCAGGGGGCGTTCATCGCGGCTTTGCCGATGAAGATCGCCGGCGGCAGCGGCGGCCCGCTGCGAATCGTCGCCCGGCTGCCGTAACGGGTGGCTCACCCCGTCGTTCGCATGCCGGCCGCGATGCCCTGGAGGCAGAGTCGGAGGAGGTCGCGGAACGGCGGCTCGGCACCCGACTCCCCCGCCTGCGCACGCCGCCGGCGCATGAACTCGATCTGGATGAGATTGAGCGGATCGACATGTGGATTGCGGGCCTCGATCGACTTCTGAAACCAGGGCGTGGTCGCCAGGAGTTCGCCGCCCCCCACGATGTCGAGGATCGCCTGCCGGGTGCGGTCCCGCTCCGCGGCGATCCGCTGCCAGATCCGGCGGCGGGCATCGTCTTCCTCGGCCAGCTCCGAGTAGCGCTGCGAGATGTACATGTCGGCCTTGGCGAGCGCCAGCGTGGCGTTGTCGATCGTGGCCTGGAAGAACGGCCACTGGCGATACATCTCGCAGACATGCTGCCAGGCCCGCCGGTCGTCGTACTTCACTTCCGTCAGCGCCGTGCCCAGCCCATACCAGGCCGGGATCATGCAGCGGCTCTGCGTCCAGGCGAACACCCAGGGGATGGCCCGCAGGTCGTCGAGGGTTCGCTCACCGCGGCGCCGCGAGGGCCGCGAGGCGATCGGAAGATTCTCGATGTCGTCGATCGGCGTCGTCTGGGCGAAGTAGCCGATGAATCCTGGCTGGTCCACGAGGTCGCGGTAGACGGCCCATGACCGCTCGGCCATCGTGGCCGCCACCGCCGCCCACTCGGGGGCCGGCTCGGCCCGCCGCACGCTCGACGCCACGAGCGTGGCCCAGGCCACCTGCTCGAGGTGCCGCCGCGCGACCTCGGCGTCGTCATATCGTTCGGCCAGCACCTCTCCCTGCTCGGTGAGCCGCAGCGAGCCGTCGAGCGTTTCGGAAGGCAGCGAGAGGATGCCGCGGGCGGCCGGGCCGCCGCCCCGGCCGAGCGAGCCGCCGCGGCCGTGAAAGAACGTCAGCCTCACGCCGCGGGCCTCGGCCGCCAGGTGCAGCCGCTCCTGCGCCGTCTGCAATCCGCAGCAGGCGGCGAAGTAGCCGCCGTCCTTCGTGCTGTCGGAATAGCCCACCATCACCACCTGGCGATCGCCGCGGCCGGCGAGATGCTCGCGATACCGTGGCTCGTCGAGGATCGCGGCGAGCGTCTCGTGGGCATGGGCGAGATCGTGGATCTTCTCAAACAGTGGCACGATCGCGAGGTCGCTCGTGGCGACGGGCTCATTGCGGGCGGCGGCCCGCCCCTGGGCCCACCGCCAGAGCCAGAGCACCGAGAGCACGTCGGCCGGGCACCGCGTGAGACTCACGATCGAGCAGCCGACGGCCGCCGAGCCAAACCGCACGATCGCTGCGTGGAGCAGTTCGAAGAGGGCGAGCGTGTCGGCGGCGAGCGGTTGGAGGCCGCCGCGCGGGATGTCGGCCGCCGTGCCGAGCGATTCCACGAGGAGTCGGGCCCGGTCGGTGTCGTCGAGGTCGTGATACGCCTCGGGGCTCTGGATGCGACCGGCCGCGGCCAGAATGTCCCCCATGATGTCGCGGTAGGCACGGGCATCCTGCCGCACGTCGAGGCAGGTCATGTGGAGACCGAACGTGCGGACGAGGTCGAGCCAATGCCGCGGCGGGGCATCGTCGGTGAGCCGCACGTCGCGGCCGAGGCAGTCGACGAGCAGCGCGACGTCGGCCTCCAGTTCGGCCGCATCGCGGTAGCCGCCGGCCGGTGGTACGGCGTCGGCGGCGAGCGAGATGCGGCGGGCCCGTTCGAGCCGGAAGCGGATCATCCCGACCCAGTTGCGGTAGATCTCGTGCGGCGCGTAGCGGGCGAGTGCCGACGCCAGGTCGGGAATCTCGGCCTTCAGGGCTGCCAGCCGCTCGGTCATCGGATCGGCGCCGTGCGACTTGGCGAGCGAGATCGTGAGCAGGTCGTGGCAGCGGTCGCACCAGCCGAGGTGCTGGTCGATCGCGGCGTGCCGGAGTCGGAGGAGCGTTTCGGCGGTGATGTCGGCGGTGACGAATGGATTGCCGTCGCGGTCGCCTCCCATCCAGGAGCCAAACCGCAGGAACGGCGGCACGCGGAAGGGCTCCCCCGGATACGATGCGGTGAGTCCCTGCCGCAGGGCCGCATGCACCTGCGGCACGGCCTCCCAGAGCCGCGGCATGAGTGAGAGGCCGCGATCCACCTCGTCGAGCACGGTGGGACGTGTCGGACGGATGAAGTCGGTCTCCCAGATCACGGCGAGCTCGCTCGTGATGTCGGCTTCGAGCTGGGCCCGCTCGCGCGGAAGAAGATCGTCGCGGTCGAGCTCACGAAGGGCGTGCCGCATGCGGCGGAGCTTCGCGCGGATCGACCGTCGC
>JBJTIE010000246.1:0-4951 GCA_046094845.1 Planctomycetaceae bacterium
CCGACGACGGCCGTTTCCGCCCAACGGGCCCTCCGACGGCCACGAAGACCAAGTGTCTCTTTGTCAGGCCCCTCCACGCCCGGCCCCGACGGCTCACGCGGCAGGCCGCCGCCCGAGACTCCTATCGTTGCCGCGGCGACAGGGATTCGTCCGCCGCTCCCGCTTCAGCCACGGAGGTTTCGCATGGCGTCGCTCGATCGTGCTGATCCGGTCATCATGGGGCACATTCTCGCCCAGCATCGGGAGCTTCACGATCAGCTCGTCGGGGCGCGGGCGGCGCTCGCCGTGCCGACGCCCGTCGTGCGCGCGGACGTGGTGGCCGCACGGGCGGCCCTTCGCGGTCTCCATGACCACCTGCACCGGCATTTCGTGCAGGAGGAATGCGGCGGGTTTCTCGAGGAATCGCTGACGCGAATGCCGCGGCTCTCTCCGGCCGTCAAGGCCGTGCTGGCCGAGCATCCCGTGCTGCTGGCCGAACTGGATCGCTTGATCGAAACGGTCGCCGCAGCCGATGTTTCGCCCCTGGCGTGGCAGCAGGCCGGCCGCGACTTCGAATGCTTCGCAGATCACCTGACGGCCCATGAAAGGAACGAAAATGCGGTCGTGCAGGAGGGATACAACGAAGACCTGGGCTTGGATTAGCGGATGCGCGGAAGTGATCGGGATGGGCCTGCGGTAGGCCCGTTGCCCCGCAACGGGCTGCCCTTCACTCCTTGACGGGCCTACGCTCGAGCACCTGCGCGACGTCGACGGGCGGGGGGGCGAACGTCGTGTCGAGCGTCTGCACGGCTTCGATCCGGTCCAGGTCGATGAGCAGCGGCGGCTCGCTTTGTCGCCGGGCGTCGAGCCCGAGCAGCTGCACGGCGGGCGGCTTGATGATCAGCCGCAGCGGCTGCAGCCGATGGCGGGCCGCCGCCTGTCCGTCGTGCTTTGTGGAGATCTCGATTTCACGGCAGTCGGTGATCGCTGTGCTCAAGGCCGAGATCAGGCGGGGACGAGACGCGTAGCGGGCCGGATCCACCGCCGCCACGTGGAACACGTTCTTGGCATGCTCCAGCCGCTCCAGGAGCTGCGGGGGAATCGCCCGCTCGATCTTGTGTCGCAGCGACTCCATGCCGGTCCACAGGACCGTGCCCTCGAACGTCCGCAGCAGCTCGCGGCCGACCATGAAGGCGACCATCTCCAGCAGCGTGATCGGCTCGGCCGGCAGGGCCCTTCCGGCGAGGGCCTCCTTGTCGAGCCGCCAGCCATGCCGGCGGCCCTCCGGCAGCGGCACATGGTTCACGGGATACCCGCAGGAGATCAAAAAATCGCAGTCGCGATGCAGCGTTCGGGCCGAGAGCCGGGAGAGGCCGAGCCGCTCCTTCAGCGTGGCGATCAGGGTCTGGTCGTCGAGCGGGTGCCGGGTGGTGGACAGGGTTTCAAGGAGGGCAAAGATGCGGAGAAATTGCTCATGGCGAGAGAAGTTGCGAGGCATGATGTGAATTCATAGATGTTCCTCCGAGTGGCTGACCCCCGCGGCACCGCGGTGAAGCAGTCGGTGCTCGTCCATAACCGGAGTCATGATACGATCGCCGCCACCCCGAAGATGCCGCCGATTATTCCATAAACACCAGCAAACACCGACCATGTCGGCACCGTTGGTCAGGTGCCGGGGCGGTCGTTTCGGTCACGCGGCGCCCCGCCGACGTCGCTGTATCCCCCCTGTAACGCGGGCCAGCGGCGGGATGGACGCGTTGACCGCGGCATGCCATGTCTCGGCGGCCTCGACGATCCGATCGACCATCGAGAGCAGTTGCAGTCGGGTCAGTTCGCCGTCCTCGACGACGGCCTCGCTCACCATCCTGAAATCTTCCAAAGGCTCGTCATACTCGATGCCCACCAGCGGCGTGTCGGCAGCGATCCGACAGAGAGCGAGACAGGTCGTGGCGGCATCCGGCCCCACGGCGAAGGCCCGCTGGATCGACACGCGGCACCGGAAGCCGTCGTCGGGCGTTTCGATCCGCACGATCGCGAGCCGTTCTCCGCGCGGGTTGCGATACTGCCGGGTCACGAACACGGCACGGATCACGGCCTCGTCGGGATCGACATGATGACGAACGCCATCCTGGGCGAGGATGGTCGCGCAACGGGACAAAGTCATCGGCATGGGCGCACTCCTTGCGACACACTGGCAGGAACGCCCCCCTCTGTGTAGGTATACGCTCGCCGGGCCACAATGTTGCGCGAAAAGCCGGAAATTGTGGCGTGGTCGCTCCAGCCGGAGGGGGACCAAGCGTGCCGCTGCGCATTCCATACTCTGCCCGCGGTGGGGCAACGTCATCACACCGGCGCGTTGCCACGGAAGCCACGGATGCTGATCATGCCAGGGCATGATTCGATGCAGTCGAGGTCACGGATCACGGCGGACGATCGCGCCGTCGATCTGGAGGCACTGCTGTGCGCCTGGCAGTCCACCGGCAGCCACGCGGCTCTCGAAGAGCTCATCCATGCGGTCGAGCCGGTCGCGACGCTGGTCATCGGCCGCGTGCTCGGACAGCGAGGCATTCGCGATCCGGCCGCCCTCGACGACGCGCTCGCCCTGGTCTTCAACCATCTCCGCCGACTGCCCGGCGCGGCGGCGGGAGAGCACGCAGTGACCCCCTTCGATCCGATCCGCGGCACCGCGGCCGATCACGGCCGCGCCTACCTGCAGCGGCTCGCCCACGACCGGGCGGTCGACGTCGCCCGCCGCATTCGGCGCGAGTCCCGCCGCGTGGCATCGTTTTCGGCGCTCGAGGATGCGGCCGCGGCCGGCCTGGAGGGCCGGATGGCCATGCAGGTGACGTCGTTCCGTGGCGAGGACGACGAGCCTCCGGGCTGTGCGATCACGGAGGCGATGGGCCAGCTCGATCCACGGGAGCGCGAGCTGGTGCGGCTGCTGCTGGAGGGCAAGAGCCAGACGGTGATCGCCCATGTACTGGGCGTCTGCGACGGCACGGTGTCGCGGCTCCGCAGCCGGGTGATCGTCAAGCTCCGCGCCGCTATCCAAACACGATCGTCCGCCGCCCGTGGAGAAACACCCGCTCCTCCAGCACCAGCCGCACCGCCCGAGCCAGGACCAGTTTCTCGACGTCGCGGCCCGCCTGGGCCATCCGCTCCGGCGTGAACGAGTGGTCCACGGCGATCACGTCCTGGGCGATGATCGGGCCGTCATCGAGATCCGCCGTCACGAAGTGGGCCGTGGCCCCGATCAGCTTCACGCCCCGTGCATAGGCCTGGCGATACGGGCTCGCCCCGGCGAAGGCTGGCAGGAATGAGTGGTGGATGTTGACCAGCCGGTTGGCATAGCGGGCCACGAACGGCTCCGACAGCACCCGCATGGAGCGTGCCAGCACGACGTACTCGGGCGCGTGGGCGTCGATAGCCGCCGCCACCGCGGCCTCGTGCGCCTCACGGCTCACGCCCTCGTGCGGCACGTGGGCGAACGGCACGCCGAACCGCTCGACCAAGGGCCGCAAGACGTCGTGGTTGCTCACCACGCCCACAATCCGCCCCGGCAGGTCGCCCACCGCGTCGAGCAGCAGCAATTCGCCGAGGCAGTGCGGCTCGCGGGTCGCGCAGACGACGATCGGACGCCGCTCCTCACGGGTCACGCGAACCTGCGCCGCGGCCGGCAGCACCCGCCGCAGATCGGCCTCCAGCGTCTCCGCCGGCACGGGCCCGTCGGCCGGGGCCACCTCGGCCCGGAAGAAAAACTGCCGAGCCACGGCATCGACGAACTCCGAGTTGCTCTCGATGTTGAGCCGACGGGCCTGGAGCACGCCCGTGATCCGGTGGATCAGGCCCACCTCGTCGGGGCAGGCGACCAGGACGATCTCTCGCTGCGAGGGTGTCATCGGGAAGCGGGCACCCAGGCGAGCACGACGTCCTCGACGGCGATGTCGGTCTTCTTGGCGGGAATCTCGAGCGGTTCGAGCCGGATCTGCTCCGGGCTCGTCTCCAGCCGGATGCGGTCGAGCTCGGCCTCGATCTCCTCCTCCACGAGCAGCCGCTTCTCCTCGAGCGTGGAGAGGCTCTCCTCGGCATGCACCACGTCGGCCTGCTGGCGGGCGGCGCGGCTGGCCGACCGCATCGACGTGGCCGCGCGGCCGATGTTGGTCGCGGAGGCCTTCTTGCGGCCGAGGAGCGCTGCGAGCACGGCCGAGCCGATCGAAACGTAGGTCTGCATCGACTGGTTCTTGGCCTCGGCCCGCTCCCGTTCCACCTTCTGCCGCGCCCGCTCGATCCGGTCGGCGAGCGACGCGAGCTTCGCGGCATGCCGCTCCCGCACCTTCTCGATCTCGGCGTCGCGACGCTCCTTCACCCGATGGGCGATCCGGGCGCGGAACTCGCCTTCCGATTCGCCCGGCCGCGACACCGCGTCGATCGCCGAAGCCGACCAGGCCGAGAGCTTCGAGGTACGTCCGAGGAAGCTCTTGAGCGACGTGGCCAGCGTCTGGTAACCCCGTGGGCCGGTCAGTGGCGCGGGCACCGGCGAGAAGGATCCGGTGCGCGGCGCCGGCTCCACCTCTGGCGCTTCCGCGAACGCCTCGCCGCTCTCCCAGGCCGATTCGCCGAGTGTCTCGCCCGCCGGCGCCATCTGGATCACCTCACGATCGACCTCGATCCCCGTGCCGGCCTTCGCATAGCGAACCCGCGCCCGGCCGAGGATCATCGGCTCGTAGTGGACCACCGCGTCGGGGCCGACAGCACCCCGCGGTGCGAGGAACACCTCCCGCACGCCCGGCGGCAGGATCGGCCGTGGCCCCCCCTGCGGCCGGCCGAAGACGGGAGCCTCGACCGCGGGCCGCGCCGCCGTCTCATGCGTGCTGCCGTCAGCCGCCATCAGCCGGCGAATCTCCTCGCGGACGAGCGGCCCGCGGAGATAGGCCATCGTCCATCGCGTCTGAAAGAGCGTCTCCTCGTCGCC
>JBJTIE010000247.1:0-2439 GCA_046094845.1 Planctomycetaceae bacterium
CTGGCAGGCAGTGTCGATCGGCCTGCACAGGTCCTCCGAGGGTGCCGTGAAGCCCGTGGCGCGAGCCGAGGGTGTGCGGTCTGCCTCGCATGAGACCCCGCGAATTCCCTCAGCTCGCGCTTCGGGCTTCCAGGCAGAGCGGCTGACCGCATCGCGGTCGGTCGCACCTCAACCCTGAGGGCACAGTCAGTGCACGCAGAGAGCCGCACCGACTCGCACCAGGAAAGCGAAACGGCCGCGCCACTCGGTTTCGCGAATAACACGGCCGTTTCAGCACCCCCACGGGGAGTCGAATTATTGCAGAATCCTCGGGAGATACCGCAGTCGAGGAAAATTCCGGACCACTTTGGGTGGCCCCCGATCTCGGAGACCTGGTTCGACTCCTCGCGGATCTCCCGGATGGCCAACGCCAAGCCCTCGTGAGCCTCATGCGGCACGCCGCCGGCGCCTTCAGGCGGCAACAAGCGGCCGCAATTCGTCACGGTCGACGGCCGTTTGCCCCAGCGATTCGAGCAGGGTGAAGAACCTATCGGGATCGAACAGGGCAGGATCGGTAATTTCGACACCGATAGGTCGCCCATCGGCGGCACGGTCAACGAGCAGCACATCGTCGATCCTGTCGGTGCGCACGGCTGAATCACCTGGCTGCCGCGGCAGGTGAAAATAGGCGGCGATCGGTCGTCCGTGCCGGTACGTCACTTTCAGAAAAACCCGCTTCATTGTGTCACCCGATAGGCGGTAATAACGACGATCACCAGATCGTGTTCATCCGGTTCCACGACGACTTCCCAAGCATCGCCGTCGTGGGCTGTTTCCAGGATCCATCGGCCTCTGGCGACGCTCGGACGGATGGCAACGGTCGCTTCGAACATCAGCCGCAGGTCGATCTCCGAGAAACCTCGATCTATCATCCGCTCCTCGACGTGCGGACTCAACTCCAGCTCGAAGTTCCACCAGTCAGGGTATGTTTTAAGCGGCATTTTCGCTTCCCTGCCGGACAGCCCACCTTCGGTCAGCGTTGAGCATATCGTCTGATTGCCCACGTCCGGCTATCTTCGGAATGCCGAGAACAGCCACACCTGCTCGCGCCCGAGCCCCACGAACTGGCCGGCGCCCTCGGCAAGGGCGGTGAGGCCGCCACGCCGTGAAGCCCGTGGCGCGAGCCGAGAGTATGGCCTCTACCTCGCATGAGACCCCGCGAATTCCCTCAGCTCAGCTCGCGATTCGGGCTTCCAGGCAGAGTGGCTGACGCCATCGCGGCCGGTCCCACACATTCATTCCGGACCACTTTGGGTGGCCCCCGATCTCGGAGTAGGGTTTCGGAGGCAGGCGCGACATGCACCGCGCTCCAAACGGTCATCCCGCGGGCATGCCGAGCACCTGCGTTAGGGTCCGCAGCCCCGCCGCATGCTTCGCTGGGTTTCCCGACCGCAGCTTCTGGATGTTGAGCAGTTTCCAACGCGGGGCCGGGAGCCGGTCCGCCCCCGTCACCGGAAACAGCGACCAGTCGGGATCGCCCGCCTCGAAGCTGAGGAGAAAGCGGCGATCCGCGTCAGTCAGCGACGCCTGCACCAGACCGGTCAGCTCTACGAAGGTGTCTTCATGGGCTGCATAGTCGAAGGGCAGCATCGTCATGCCTGAAAACTCGCCCTCGAAGGTCTTCCGCTGATCCTTGGCCTCCGGCGCCAAGAGTTCCACGATCGGCCGGCGGTGGCCGATGAGGTTCACGAGCAAGCCGGCTCGGACGTCGCCGTTAAATTCCTCTGCGTCGAGCAGGTGCCGAACGTCGAATAAGTCCCGGGGGTGCTGTCGGTCCAGGGCCGCCGACACCTTGCCGCCAAAGAGGTCGGCGTGCGACACGACGGGCAGCTCGACGAACGACTCAAACGCCTCCTGAACAGCATCGGTGCAGGCCAGCTGTCGGACGGGCCATAGCGAGCCCCGCTGCAGCGGATTAACCTCAATCTTCACCCGTGCCCTGCCCCGCTGGCAGTGCACCTTGACCTCCATGTCGTCGCCCTGGGGCACGAGGGTCGCGCGCGCCCCCGGCAGCAGGTCCTCGGCCCGGGCTTTGATTCGCGTCAGGCCCTCGGAAGGCAGCAGGTCCAGCATCAGACGCACCTGGGCCCGATACGCCTCGTTCATTCTTGCACCAGTGATCGGGGCACGACGATCTCGTACTTCGCCACGTAGGCGCCTTTGGGGACGATGCTCCGGGCGCCTTTGCCAAGGTCGACCCTGTTCCGCGCAAGCTTGGTCACCACCGGCAGTCCAGCCCGCTCGGCCAAGAACATGAAGAGCCTCTTCACTTTGACCGAGGAGCATGCCTCCAGGAGTGACTGCATCACCTGGGGCCGCAGCGTCCGCAGATTCTCGAGCAGGCCGTAGGTCTCCACGAGATCCATCCGCTCGGGTGCCAAGAGCAGGCATTCGAGGATC
>JBJTIE010000248.1:0-35311 GCA_046094845.1 Planctomycetaceae bacterium
GAAAACACCGAGGGGAGCAGGCCCGTGATGGCGATCTGCTCCCCTCGTGCTCGTTCACGTTGGCTGATGCGCGTTAGGCCCGCTTGCGCCGCCGCCACGCTCCCCAACCCGCGCAGGCGATGCCCGCCGCCCCCATCACCCACGTCGATGGTTCGGGCACCACAGCAAGCGAACCGGAGAAGGACAGAGGACCTTGAAGGCCACCAGTTCCTCCAGCATTTTCGCTATTCCATCCGTACAAACGGAACGAGACGGAGGAGAGATTTTGGAAAGACGTGCCGGATCGTAGGAGCCCGTCAGGGAACCGCTGGCGAGATCCAGCGCGAAGCCACTGGAGCGATAGTTGCCCGAAGTGCTTGAGGAAGGAAGGTTTGTCCTGCCGAGGTCGCCTTCCGTGAGGCCTGCAATGTCGGTTCCGTTGTAGGCAAACGGATTGTTGGTGCCCGTGGTTCCGACGAACGTGTACGTACCAGTAAATGGCGTTGCGAAAGCCTGCGATGCAGCAGGCAAGATCGCCATAAAACAAATGATCCCCATGGCGGGTGAGAAGCTCGTCGCGGAACTACGGGGCTGACGGCCCGTAAGGCAGAATCGTTCACTGAATTTCGTCAGCAAGTGCAGGCTACCTGCAATGCGGCCGGGGGCAATCGAGAATGCCGACTTCACGAATAGAGTCCTTATGGCTGCGGGAATACTGAACTGGTCAGACGAACACATCGGTACCTCGACAACTCGGACGACGAACGGCAAGGACGCAAGCCACGCCGCCGGTACAGTGTGTTGAGCTGAAGCCCCCGCCACGACCGCGACGAGACCCAAGTACGACAACCCACGGACTTCAAGCAGGGCAAGAACCAGCAAGCGAACGGTACGGGGCTTCCCTGTCTCGCGTTTTTTCTCTTCAGCTAGGGCGACGAACGCTTGCACCGACGCCAGGACTTTTCGGGCCAGCTCGGGTTCGTCGGCATATCGAGCGGCGACCGCCTCTTCCACCGTCGTTGGCGACGTTCGCGACGGCCCTGGCTTCCGGACACTGGCTCCTGCGGCCTCAAACTGCCGGGGATCTCACTCGCGATGTTGTGCCCCACGTCGTAGCCGTAGGCGGTCTCGGTGAGGCTCGTGAGTCTCTCCTCGGCTTTTTGTATACATGACGAGCGGAGACCCCCCATGTGCGGCCGCTACACGCTCAAGTCTCGTGCTGACGTTGTCGCCAAGACGTTCGGTGTCCAAGTCTCGCCGACGCTCCCAGGGCGGTTCAATATCGCCCCGTCTCAACTCGTCTTGGCCGTTCGAGAGAAGCCCGTCCGGGAACTCATAGCGCTGCGATGGGGGCTCGTTCCGTTTTGGGCAGACGACACCGAGATCGGCCGCCGGATGGCGAATGCCCGCTCCGAAACTGCCGCCACCAAGCCAGCCTACAGGTCGAGCTTCCGGGCTCGCCGGTGCTTGATCGTCGCGGACGGCTTCTACGAGTGGCAGACCCGGAACGGCAAGAAGCAGCCGTACTACATCAGGCTCAAGTCTGCGCAGCCGTTCGGCATCGGCGGGCTGTGGGATCGCTGGGACAAAGAGGGCGAGCCGATCGAGTCCTGCACGATCCTGACCTGCGATGCGAACGATCCGATGATGACGATCCACGAGCGGATGCCAGTCGTGATCCCGCCGGAGAGCTTCGACGTCTGGCTCGACCCCGCGGAGTATGACGTAGCGAAACTATCCCGGCTCCTGCGGCCGTTTCATCCGGACGAGATGACGGCCTATCCGGTCAGCACGCTCGTGAACAACGTGCGGCAAGACTCGGCGAAGTGCGTGGAGCCGCTGGAGGTCGCGTGACGATGCCTGCCCGATTCTGGCTCATTCTCGTGCTGTCAATCCTGGCTGGGATCGCCGTCCTGCTCGCGAAGCCGACTGGGCGGAAGGCGAAGTCGTCTGTGCAGTGGCGGGGGCAGGTCAAGCCACCACCTCCGCCGCCGTAGTGATTCGAGCCGATGCTATTTCGCGATCGTCATCCCGGCAACGCCAGCATCCACCACAGCGCAGCCGCCAGACAGGCCAGAGCCGTGACGATCACCCAGAGCGGCTTCTGCGAACCGGCGTGATCTTCCTCGGAGATGTACCGCTAGCAGTACGGGCAACGCGGCGAGTCTTCGAGGATGTCACGGCGGCAGTAGGGGCACGGGACGGTGGGCTCCTTGTCGGAGTCGTTCTCCCAGTCTTCGTCCTCGTCCTCATTCTCATCTCGCATGGCTTCGCCGGCTTCTTTCTGCACCCGCTCCATTTCCCGCTTGACTCCGCGAGCGCCAAGGCCGACCGCCGCTATGCAGCCGCCGAACAGCACGGTGATCGCAAGAAATTGCGGCATGAAGGGAATTGGTCGCCAAGAGAGTCGAAGTCGCCCCCAGCTCCGAAGAGTTCAAGAAAGTTTCTTGCGCCCGCTCACTCCGCCACATACCGGTACGTGCCTTTATTCTGCTCGGCGATCTCTCGCAGTACGGTCTCTGAACCCTTCTCGCCGAAGGCAATTGTGTTGATCTGAATCCTACGCCCCTTATTGAGCTGTTCGATCACTTCCAGTGTTGAGCCAGTGTCGAATACACCATCGGTGAGCAGAAACACTGCCGACGGCCGGAACCGGAGGGCAATCGCCAGCGCTTCGCTCGGGTCAGTGCCGCCGGAACTCGGGACGCTGTCAGCCCAGTCCAGATACTGCTCGACCCACTTGGGCGTGGCTTTAACGCATCGCTGCGATGGCATCGGAACGGCGGTGTCATTGAAGAACATGATGAAGAACTCGACGCGAGGGTTCAGAAAGCTGATCGACTCTCGCAGTTCTTCCTTTAGTCGCTGGAGCCGATCGCCCTGCATGCTCCCAGAGCAGTCTGTTACAAACACAAAGCGCCTGCCAGTGGCTTTGATGCCATAGAACGTGACTATTCCGCCAAGACCGCCGACGTCTATTCCGTTTCCTTTCTCGCCATGGCCAAAGGCTCCGAACAGAGAATCGGCGTCGGGAATTGCCGGTAGCGAGATTTCTCCGACAGCATCATCTCCCGCCAGAAGCGACTCGTCGATCGCTCCGGCCAGTGTCACCTCGTTCTCGACCGAGTGGGAGACGGCGACGGCATCGGCCTTTCCGACAGGCTGTTCCTCTGGCTCCGGCAGCGGCATCACCATCGCGGTGTCTTCGGCCAGATCTTCGGTCGGCGGCTCCGAGAGGATCGCGACTGCGTCGCCGCGACGTTCCCCAGGAAGAAGCGTCATCGCCAGCAAGAGAAGCGCCGCCACGTGGACGACGAAGCTGACGAGAAACCCGGTCAGCTCCAGCCGCGACTCCGTGTCGGAGATTGCGGCCGACTCTTCCGGAGGCGGCGGGGGCTGCTTGAAGGGAAACCCAGCCATACGGACGTCCTAACGGCACAGACCAGAGACCCCGCGCGAGAGGGGCGTTGTGGTAGGGGCCCGAGGCGCTGTCGGCAACGGCTGGCATTTCGGGCCGTGGCGGGCTTCGAGGTCGTGGCCGAGCCTGTGACGGTTGGCGTGCCGGAGGTCGTTGCGGGATTGCTGGCGCGGTGGGCGATAGCTGGGGAGTAGGGCTGCGGTCGAGCGGCAACGATTGTCATATTCGTCTTTCAGGGCGGCCGCATGACACGCGGGATGCCGACGGCATACGCCGCGCCTCCGCTGGCGTGAGCGCGGCGGGTGCGGGGCCGCAGTCGATCGCTATACTGCGTCCCCCGCCAGGGCCGGCACCGTAATCATGGGAATCTTTCCGAATCTCGAAGGCTTCCTGCTCGTCGTCGGAAATCCCCGCAGCGGTTCGACGATGCTCGGGGCCGTGCTCGACGCCCACCCGGCGATGGTCGTGGCGAACGAAACGCGGGCCTCATCCACCCTCTGGCGCGACCTGGATCGTGGTGCGATCCTGGATGGCATTCGGGAGAACGCCGCGTGCGCCGCGGCCAACGGTCGGCTGTCGGAGGGTTACAGCTACCAGATCGGGCCGGGCCCCGATGTCAAGCGGCACGTGAGAGTGGCGGGCGACAAGATCTGGAGTCCCGCGACGCTCCTGCTCCATGGCGACCATGGGCTGATCCCCTCGTTGGAGGATCGCGTCGGTGTTCCAGTGCGGATCATCCACGCGATCCGAAATCCGTTCGACACGATCGCGACCATGCATCGCCGGAGCGGGGCATCACTGGCCGATCGCACCCGCTGGTACTTCATGCACTGCGACGCTGCGGCGGCGATCGCGGCGCGGATGCCACACGACGGATTCATCGAGAGTCACCACGACGACCTGCTCGCCACCCCGGCCGCGGAGATCGAGCGGCTGTGCACCTTCCTCGGCCTGCCGCTGGATCACGAGCACGTCGCCGCAGCCATGCGGGTCTTGTTCGCCCGGCCTCGGCGGACCGGGGCGGCCGTGCCGTGGTCCGACACCAATGCCGCCGCCGTCCGTAGCGGCATCGCCCGGTTTCCGTCACTCACTCGCTATGCGGCGACGATGGTTCCATCATGAAGCCGCTGCGGGGTATCCTCTCGGGCCCGGCCGCGTTGCCAGCGCCGGCCTGAACGGAGATTCGACGCATGGGTGGATGGCCGTGGCGTCGCTGGTGGCCGACAAGCGGGACACCCCCCGGTGCGAACGTCGTGATCACCGGCCTGCCGCGGAGCGGCACGAGCTATTGCTGCACCACGCTGCACAACGTGCGGGATTGCGTTGCCATCAACGAGCCGGAGGAGATCTTCACGCACCTGTCCGACACAGCTCCACCCTGGGGCATGCCTCGATATTACGCCCAGCTCCGCGCCGACATCGTGGCGGGCCGTGCCATCGTGAACAAAATGCGCGACGGCCGCTTCATCGAGGACACCGCCGCTGGCATCCACGAGGAGCAGTACGTGCCGACCGTTTCGGGACCGGCATTTCTGCTGGCGACGAAGAACACGCTGGCCTACCTCGCCCGGCTGCCGCTCCTCGAGCGATCGATGCCGGGCGTGACATGCGTCGCCTGCATCCGCAATCCGGTGGATACGGTGGCCTCCTGGAAAGGCACGTTCCGGCACCTCTCCACGGCGGCGGTGCGGAACTTCCGGGCGGGGTTTCTCGGCGACGAACGGCTGCATCAGGCGGCCCTGGATCGACTGGCGGAGATCGAGGCGGAGCCGCGAATCGAGTGGAGGCGGGCGCTGCTCTGGCGACACCTCGCCCTGCTTGTCGAGGAGGCGACGACCTTCATCACGGCCGTGATTCGCTACGAACGGCTGGTCATGGACCCCGAGCGCACCCTCCGTGATTTGTTCGTCTCGATTCCGGCGGCACCGCCGTTCGTGCCCGTGCAGCCGTTCGTGCCGTCGGCCGTGCGAACCGAGCGAGCGGCGGGCCTCTCGATGGACGAGATCACGGCGATCCGTGAGGTCTGCGGGGATGTCGCAGCCCGCTTCGGCTACGACACCTCGGCCCCTTCTTCCGTAGGCCGGAGCTGACGTCGCATGCGGGTGTTCGTGTATCAGGCGTTCCTCCAGGCCGGCGGCACCCACATGGCCTACCACATCGGCTGCATCCTCCAGCAGCGGTTCGGGCTCGAGGTGATCGCGGTCGGTGCGGAGCCCGAGCCCGGACTATTCCGCTACCCGGTGGACCTGCCCACCATAGACGAAGACACGATGCTCGCCACGGCGTCCGCCGCCGACCTGCTGATCTGCAACCCGTCGTTCTCCGACCGCATGTTCGGCCTGCGGCTGCCGTGCCGAAAGATCTCGTACGTGCAGGGGGTGCGGACGTTTCGCGTGCTCGACGTGTTTTTCGATCGATACGTCTTCGTGTCGAAGTTCGCGCGGCGGTTCGTCAACCAGCATTACGGCCTCGACGGGCCCATCATTCCTGCCTTCATCGACACCGACACCTTCCAGACCAACGCCGCGTCCCCCGTGCGTCGGCGGCGGCCCGTGTGCGCGGTGTTGGAGCGCAAGCACGAGCCGTTGGTGTTCGAGAGACTGTGCCGCACCTACGAGCGGTTGCACGGGGGAGAGCGGCTGCCCGTCGAGATAGTGCCCGTTCTGCCGCAGCAGGAACTCGCGGAGCGGTTCCGGCAGTCTCGGGTGTTTCTCGGGCTCGATGTCATGGAGGGGTTTGGCCTGCCGATGCTCGAGGCGATGGCATGCGGCTGTGCCGTCGCCGGATGGGATTCCGGCGGGTGCGGCGAGTACGCCCGAAACGGACGGAATGCCCTGGTGGCCCGATACGGTGATTTCGAGGCCCTGGCCCGGCTGCTGCGAACCGTTCTGATCGAGGATGTGGTCGCCGAAAGGCTCGCCTCCTCCGGCATGAAGACCGCTGCCGAGTTCAGCAGGGACAGGTTCACCGCCGCATGGGAGCGGGAACTGGCTTCCTTTCTCGGCCGATCGGAACCGCCCGGCGAGGGGCGTGGGCGGGACTGGCGTCAGGCGTAGCCGAGCCGCCGATTCAGTTCCACGATGCCCCAGTCGTCGAGCCGCTTTTCAACCTCACGGTCGAGGTACTGGGCGGCATCCGTGCGACGCCCCGAGAAAGTGGGCGTGGGCTGCCCCAGCACGTCAGCGCCGAAGGTGTGCAGGGCCTGATCGCAAGGGACGCCGATCGCTGTGGCGATCCGCCTGACGCACGAGTCTCGCTCCTGATCGCCGCGGTCGCCGGCGAGTTCCTCGTAGGCGATCGGAACGACTCCGGGCTCCGAGGCCCAGCCGATCAACGGCGCCAGGCCATCGTAAAGCCGTTGCCTGCCCACGGCCTCGAGGTAGGCGACCGCCTGCGCGGGGCCGGGCTGCATCGAGACCCACGGGATCGACCGCGGCTCCCGACCGCTGTCGATGCGGAACCGCATGCGGGAAAAGATCGCATCGACGAGGTTGCGGTACATGAAAAGCTTGCGAAACGCCACGAGCGACGTTCTTACGTACGGCGTGAGCGGAAGGTGTCCGACGAGAAACTGCCCATCGGCCACGAGGCCCGCCGCAACGCCGATGGGAAGATGAAAGACGCGCTCACGGAACAGTGGGCCCCGCTTCTGCTCGGTGGAGAGACCGCGGTAGTCGGTAAGCAGGAATTCGGAGACGTGCCACTCGGTATCGACGTATCCGAGGCGGTCGAGCAATCGTCCGAGCATGTAGGTGCCGGCCTTGGGCAGGCTGATCACGATGGCCCGCGACGGCCAGGGCCCCCGTTCGGCCCTGGCGAGCAGACGGCCGTCGGGCGCCGTGGCCAGATCCAGTCGCCGGCCCGTCGCCGCGTCGTCGAACCACGGTGGCATGGCTAGTCCCCCTGGCGGAACGCTGCATCGGTCGCCGGCAGGGCGGCCCCGGACACGTCCCAACCCCGCGCCCTGGGCAGGTCGGCGAGCCACGCCGAGACCTGCCGCAGCATGCCGGCCTCGTCGTCAGCGCGGACGCAGCAGTGCTCGAAGTAATGAAGCAGGAATCGCGACACGGCCAGTTCGTCGAACACCGGCGGCGATGTCAGGGCCGCCGCGACCTCGTCGAGGCTCGGGATGCAGGTGGTCAATGGAGCATAGTCGCAGTCGCCGAACGTGAGGGTCGGCCGCCCATGCACGAGTGACTCGAGCCCGACGCCGGAGTTGATCACCACCACGCGGTCGGCGGTGGGGAGCAGATCGTGGATGGAGTCGGGGCGAAGTTCGACATGGGGCCGTGTCGCGAGCTCCGACAGCAGCTCCGTCACGGCTGGCGTCGTGCATTTTGGGTGGCGTTTCACGACGCAGCGGATCCCGAGTCGTCCGGTCTCCTTGATCACCCGACGGTAGAACACGAGCGGCTCGGCTCGTGCAAGCCGAAGCACCGTGTCGCCCGGAACCTGCAACACGAGCAGGACGTAGCCGGGGCGTGGCGGACTGCTCGTGCGGCATGGCTGTGCGAACTTGCTTTCATTCGACTCCGTCATGTGCGTTCTCAACGCCTTGGCGTAGGCGAAGGCTTCCGGTGCCGAGATCGACCAGGCGGCCTGCAACGCGGCCGGATCGCGGGCCAGGCGGGAGAAGCCGCCATAGCCGAGCGGATCGAGGCTGAAGTAGCCGCGGCGATACGAGTGCTTGAAGCGACAGATGCGACCAGCTTCGCCGATGGAGTGGTGCGAGAACAGAAATGCGTCGGGATCGACGACGCGGGGCGTAAAGTCCTCGTGCATTCGCACATGGCGGGGCGTGATGCGTGCCCCCAGCGTCCCCAGCGCGAAGAGCAGCGACTTCACGAACTGCGAGATGACTCCGGACAGCTCGCCCCGTCTCTCGATCCACGGCAACGCCATCTCCACGCCGACGGTCGCGCCGGTGTCGGCGAAGAATCGCCGCCACGTCTCGGGATCGTCGATTCGCACGAGCCGCATGCGTCTGTCATCCAGGGGCCGATCGCGTCGGCCGGAGCCTACAGCGTGCCCGAGCAGCGGGCGAGGGCGGCTCTTAACGGATCGGTGAGGCGGTCACCGGATCGGTGAAAGTGCGATCTAGCACGGGAAAAAATCGGCTTTCGGATGCGATCGCCCGGCTCGTGACCCTTTCTCGATCACCGGCTTGGTGATCGGGGCTGGCCCGGCTCGCGCGGCGGTTGGCATGCCATCGGCCGCTGTTTGTGCCTGCTTTTCAGCACTGCGCGACCGTTTCGCGAGTTTTGGCACGGCGCGTGCATTTCCTTTTCGCCGTCGAGACGTGGAAGCCGCTCCGAGATGGTCGGAAGGCAGCCACGAACGACGACGTCAATCCGACTTGAACAGGAGGTGTTCGATGATGGTCGTGGCTGTGGGAATCACGTCCGAGGCGGTGCGGTCGCTCGCCGGCACGCCGGCGACCCGTGCGGTGCGCGGCCCGGGCGTCATGAAGAGCCTGGTGGTCTCCGGAGATCGCGGTCTCCGCAATCGCCTCGAGGCCGTTTCGGAGTTGAGTGGCTGGACGGCGTGCGACACGCCCGTCGACTCCATCGAATTGAGCTCGGCCGTCGAGGGTGATTATCAGCTGGTCGTCGTCGATATCGCCCATCCGCTGGGTGATCGCGTCAACGACTCGATCGAAATCGCCGAGGAGTTCGCCGGACGTCCCGGCACGCTCCTGGTGGTGTGCGGCTCCGACGACAACGTCGATGAGGAGCTGTGGGCGCGTCAGCTCGGAGCCTGGGTCTATCTGCCCGGCGTGTCCAGCGGCGATGCGTTGGTTTCGGTGTTCTCCGACGCCCGGCGGGTCGCCGATCGTCGCGGCGTCTGCCAGTTCGTCTAGTTCGGGGTTCGACGCGATTCGATCGGTCCTTTCTTCGTTTTTCGTTTCTTTCGCATTTTTCACGACGTCCCACTCGGGACCTTATTCAAAGGAGCAGTGTCATGAGCGCATTCGTGGGGTCTTATCGTGGCGAGACGGACGCGAGCTACGCGGCCGACTTCGGTCGGGATCGCGAGCCAATCAAGAAGCGGAGCCGCTTTCCGGAATACCGGCGGTCGGGCGGCTCCCCGGGCCGGGTCAGCGGCATGCACTGCCGCCGCAACAAGCGATGGACGTGGGGCAGCGGCCGTGGCGCCCGCATGCAGAATCTCCGGGCTTTCGCCGGCTGCCTGGCGATCGCCCTCGCCGGAGTGGCATCCCAGGCGGTCGCCTCTCCGTTGACGTTCAAGGAGGTCGGCGACCCCGGGAACGCAGCCCAGTCGTCCGGCGTCAACGCCGGGCTCGGAGCGGTCGCCAACACGTTCTACATGTCGTCCACCGAGACGACCGTCGCCCAGTACACCAGCTTTCTGAATCAGGCGGCGAAGGCCGACCCGAACGGCTTGTACGATACGAACATGTCCTTGATCGGCATCACCCGGTCGGGCAGCCCGGGGACCTACGTCTACACCAGTTCCACCGCATTCAATCTGAAGCCGGTGACCTATGTGAGCTGGTATGACGCGGCTCGCTACGTCAACTGGCTCATGACCGGCACGACCACCGAGGCCGGTGCGTACAACCTCGCCCTGTCCGGCTCGGCTGCCTTCCAGCGTCAGCCCGGAGCCACCTACTTCCTGCCGAGTGCGAACGAGTGGTACAAGGCGGCCTTCTATCGGCCGACCTCGACCAGCTACGGCACGTGGGCCTCGACGGCCGGATCCGGCACGACGACTCCCTCCGCCTCCGTGCCGGTGGGTTCTGCTCCCGCGGCCAACTACAACCTCGTCGCGGCCAGCACCTCGACCGACGTCGGCAGCTACTCCACCACGGTCTCGTCCTACGGCATGTACGACATGCTTGGCAACGTCACCGAGTGGACCGACACCGCCGGGAGCTCGACACAGACCCGGGTTTTCTCCGGTGCGTACACGATCGCCCTGGCGAACGTGGCGAACTGGGGTGCCAACGGGGCGGCCCAGCTCCGGCTGACGACGAATGCGAACGACACCATCGGATTCCGCGTGGGCAGCACGATCGCCCCGGTTCCGGAGCCGGGCACCATCGCCCTGGCCGGCTCGGGCCTGATGGGAATGGTCGGTGCGGGCTGGCTGAAGCGGCGGAAGCGGCAGGCCCAGCTGCTCGCCGCGGCTGAAGCCATCGCCGGCTGATCCGACCGCTCCTCGATCGCGAGTTTTTCCGAGCCCCGCCCCTCGCATGCCGAGGGGCGGGGTTTCGCATTCTGTGGTAGGGTCGAAGCATGACCGCTCCCGAAGACCGATCCGTATCCCAGTCCGGCGTGCAGGCCAGATCGGAGTCCGCCCGGTCGGCCCGCGACGGCTCGACCAGTCGGCTCGAGCCTCCTGACGACGCGACGGTGATCTCCGCCCCGTCGGCCGCGGCGGCCGCGCCGCGAACCTCCGCCGAGATCGGCCTGCGGCTGCAGGGCACCATGCTGGGGCCCTACCGACTCGACAGCTTCATCGGCGGCGGTGGCATGGGGGCCGTGTTCAGGGCCCTCGATACCACGCTCGACCGGACCGTGGCCGTGAAGGTGCTCGCCGGGGGGCAGGCCGACGACGAGGAGATGCTCCGCCGCTTCCGCAACGAGGCCCAGTCAGCCGCCCGCCTCGACCACGAGAACATCGGCCGCGTGTTCGCCGTCGGCTCCGACGACGGCTGGCACTACATCGTGTTCGAGTTCATCGAGGGGCAGAACGTCCGGGATCTCGTCCGCGAGCATGGGCCCTTCGACCTCGGCCGAACCATCGACGTGGCCGTGCAGGTGGCCGACGCCCTGGAACACGCCTCGCAGCGGGACGTGGTGCATCGCGACATCAAGCCTTCCAACATCGTGATCACACCGGCGGGCAAGGCTCGCATCGTCGATATGGGGCTTGCCCGCCTGCATCACCTGGAAGGCGATCGCGACCTCACCGTCAGCGGTGTCACGCTCGGCACGTTCGATTACATCTCGCCCGAGCAGGCCCGAGACTCGCGGACGGCCGACGTGCGGAGCGACCTCTATTCGCTCGGGTGCACCATGTTCTTCATGCTCACCGGGCGGCCCCCGTTCGCCGAAGGTGGCATGGTGCAGAAGCTGCTGCAGCATCAGCAGGAGCGACCGCCGGCGATCGAGACGCTTCGGGCCGACGTGCCACGGCCGTTCGGCGCGATCCTCGAGCGGCTCATGGAGAAGGACCCCGCAGCCCGCTATCAACGCCCCGCCGATCTGGTGGCCGATCTGCTCGCCTTCGCCGACGGCAACGGCCTCACGGCCGTGAGGCCGCCGGTCGCGTCGACGCCCCCGGGCATTCCGCAACGGCCCGCCGCCCGCCTGCCATGGCTGGTGCCCCTGCTCGGGCTGGCGGCCACGGTCGCGTTTCTCTGGCAGCAGGCCGCCGCCACCCGCAGCCTCCTGCCGCCGGCGGTCGTGGGACTGTCCACGTCCACGAACGCAGGATCGACCGAGTCGACGGTCGTCCGGATCGGCGACCCGGGTGAGGCTCCATCCTCCGCGGTCGCCGCCGCGTTGCAGGCAGCCCTCGAAACGGCGGGCGACGGCGACGTCGTCGAGTTGGCCTTCAGCGGCGCGGTGGACGTGCCGCCGATCGTGCTGCGGGAGCGGCGGCTGACACTGCGGGCCGCGCCCGGAGTGCGGCCCACGCTGCGGTTCGCAACGCTCACGGACGTCGGCGGCGGACTCGCGACCGCATGTCATGTCGGGGCGGGCCGCTTGAGCCTGAAGGGGGTGGCCCTCCGGCTCACCGCCGCTGCGTCGGGCGGCCAACGGCCATCGCTGTTCGTGCTTTCCACGGGAAGCATCGCCTGCATCGACACGTTGCTCGTCATGCCCGGTGATCCGGATGAATCGGCTGCCGTCGCGGCCGATGCGGTGGCGGCGTTCGTCGCCGTTCAAGAGGAAGCCGCCGAGGGAGACGTCGACTGCGGGGTGAGCCTGCAGCGGTCATGGGCCTGTGGCGATGCGGTCTTTCTCGACACGGCCGCCGCCGGCAGCGGCCGTGTCGAGATCTCATGGGCGAGTGGAGGACTGCTCACACCGCGGTCGCTCCTCGTGAGCGAGGGAGGCCGCGAGTCAGGGGCAGGCCTCGCGGTCGAGGCCACGCTCTCGGACGCGGTGGTGGCCTGTCGGGCCGCGACCTTCTCGTTGTACGACTCTCCGGCACGGCCCGCGCCGACGCGACTTCTGGCGACCGCCAAGGCCTGCGATTTTCTGCTGGACAACGCACCGCTGATCGTCCAAAGCGGCATTCGCGAACCCGTTGACTACGGGCTCGCCGTCACCTGGCGGGATCAGGGAAGCCGCTACGCCGGCGGCGACATCCTCCGACGAGTCGACGGGGCGGCCGAGCGGATGGAGTTCATGTTTCGCGATCAGCCGATGGCGATGCGGCTTCTGCCCCGGGACGCGGCATGGCCGGCGGCGGCGATCTGGGTGTCGGGGTGGGAAGACGGTGGCGGCTGAAACGATTGGGGGGGCACTGCCGCCCCCGCCACCTGAAAAACGGCTCCATTTCTTGACGCCGACGGAAGTTGTCGATCTAGTTACGTCGTCGGTGGCCCCACGCTCGGGCTGCAGTCATGTCGCGCACCAACGGAGCTTTTTCATGATTCACGGCAGCAGGTTTGCATGTGTCGTCGGGGTCGTGCTGGCGGTCGCCGCGGGCTCGTCCGCCCGCGAGGCCTTCGCGATCAAGCAGTTCTTCGACGAGTTCAAGACCGTCTACGTGAAGGATGGCACACCCCTGGCGGCCGCCGTGGAGACGGCCAAGTGCAACGTCTGCCACCTGGGCAAGAGCAAGAAGGATCGCAATGCCTATGGCAATGCGCTGGCCGAGAAGCTCGACAAGAAGGAAGACGCCAAGAACGTCGAGAAAATCCGGAAGGCGCTCGAGGACGTGGAAGCCCTGCCGAGTGATCCGGCGAAGGCCGATTCGCCGACCTTCGGCGCGTTGATCAAAGAGGGCAAACTGCCCGGCGGCAACGCCGAGTGAGCGGCTAGCCGGCGGATTCCAGAACGATCGATTCGAGTTCCGGGCAACGGGCGATCTCGGCCGCGAATTCCGGCGCGCACAAGATCCGCACCCGTTTGACGAGGTCGTCGAACTGCTCGCGGGCCAGGCTGCGCACGACCGGCGAGAGCGTTTCGAGACCGCGCCAGACATGGCCGGTTCCGTGGGGCCGCTTCTCCCGCACCTGGATGCGGAACTCGACTTCGCGTTCCGCCGGAGGCGCGTCGACGAGAATCGCATCCGGCGGGATCGTGGTGCGGAGCGTTCGGGAGAGCGCGGAGGCCAGGCGCGTCGAGATGGCGACCGACTCGGCGTAGGGGCGGCCGGCGAGGGCACGATGCACCGCGGGATGGTGCACGGCATCGTAGGTGGCGGCCCGCTTGTAGAGCCGCCGGATGTCGCCCCACAGGCCCTGCGCGAGCGGTTCGGCTGCCGTGCCTGCGGAGGCGTCCAGAAGCCAGCCGGTGAACCCGGCGTCGTCGCTGCGGACGAGCCAGGCCGGATCGATCGTTTCCCGCACGAGCCAGACCGCTCGCTGCAGCATCGCGGTGGCCGAGCGGACGGCGTGGTGCCAGTAGACCTCGCTGAACATGACGTAGCGGGCGAAAACCATCAATTCAGCGGCCGTGCGTCCCTTGTCGGTGATGGCGAGTGTCGTGCCAGTGGCGTCGAGGCAAAGGCTCGCGAGCAGCCGCTCCTGGTCGAAATGGCGGCCGTACGGCACGCCGGCATGCAGGCTGTCGCGGGCGAGGTAGTCCATCTTGTCGACGTCGATCGGCCCCGAGAGCAGCGAGCAAAGAATCCGGCCGGCGGGGTCGGTGGCGGAGCCTTCGATCAGGTCGGCCACGCGGTTCGGATCGAGATTCCACTGGTCGGTGATCACCCGGCCCGCCGGGCCGTTCTCCAGCAGCGATCGCACGAGCGATTCGTGTCGCGGCAGCTCGGGCAGCGACATGTCTTCGAGCGGGTGGCAGTAGGGCCAGTGCCCGACGTCGTGCAGCAGGGCGGCGGCGAGAAAGGCGGCCGCGTCGGGAGGCGTGATCGTGGCGAGGAACCGGTCGTCATGCTGAAGACGGCCCAGAAACTCGAGGGCGAGCCGATAGGTTCCGAGGGAATGCTCGAGCCGGGAGTGGGTGGCCCCCGGGTAGACGAGCGCCACGAGCC
The DNA here is from genome assembly GCA_046094845.1 of Planctomycetaceae bacterium. Classification (GTDB taxonomy): domain Bacteria; phylum Planctomycetota; class Planctomycetia; order Pirellulales; family UBA1268; genus QWPN01. Next base: position 14,594 of record JBJTIE010000248.1, read on the forward strand.
CGAGCTGGCTGATGCGGGCGAGCCGTCGCAACTCGGGCGAGTCGATGAGGCTGCGCACGCGGGGCGTGAGGGGCACCGTCGTATCGGGAGGCACCCGAACGCCCCCGCCGGACGAGCCCAGGGCCTCGAGCTCCGGCAGCAGCGATCGGGTCATGGGCGATCCAGTCGGGCCGGGGTCACAGTGGCGGCAGGCCTGCGAACCACCGCAGGAGCGCCGTGAACAACACGTAGAACGAAAAATGGGCCACGGCCGCGCCCCAGTCGAGGTCGAGCGTCGCCAAAGCCGCGAGCGCACCGGGCAGGATGAACAGCGGACCGAGGTAGATCCACTGCCACATCTCAGCGGTCGCCTCCGGGGGCAGCGCCCCCTTCGCGGCCCAGAGTCCGGCATATACCGCCGCACAGATCACCGCCCGCAGCCAGAGCGTGCGGCCCCGGTAGGGCTCCAGTTCCCGTTCGCGCACGGCCGCATAGCCCAGCAGCACGCAGGGCACCGCCAGCACGAAGGCGGCGGCCAGGAGCAGCCATTCGGGAGGCGTGCCGGGGCGGACGATGAAGCCCGTCAGCCAGGCGGCCAGCATGGCGACGACGAAGCCGGCCCCGATCGCAGCCCAGGCGACGGCCGGGATCGGCTTCTCGATCCGGCGGAACGGGATCGTGGAGCCATGGCCCGTCGGCCCGGCTGCCGCGACCGGCTCCGGCTCGTGGATCGTGACGGCCTGCACCGCCGGCGTGGGGATCGTGATCGGCTTCTTGCACTTGGGGCAGGGACCGGTCTTGCCCGCGAACTTGTCGCTGACGGAGAAGCGTGAACCGCAGCCGGCGCAGAGGACTTGGATGGGCATGGGAGGCAGTTTCAGAGCGGTCGCCCGCGGCGTCAAGTCGCCGACCGTAAGGTAGACTGAAGGGGCAGGCGGGATGACGTCCCGGCCAGGTCGCAGCAGGGGAGTCGGATCGTGGCGGATGAAAAGACGAGGGTGCTGACGGCGGTCGAAGCGGCCGGGCTCGCGGTGGAGCCGCCGCAGTTCACCGACGGGAAGATCGTGTTTTTCTGCCCCAACGGCCACCGTTTGGTCGTGGCCGACGTCCATGCCGGCAAGCGGGGGCGGTGCGACAAGGCGGGCTGCGGCGTGCCCGTGGTGATCCCGACGCCTCCCCGCGCCGAACAAACGGGATTCGCCGGCATCGAAACGGCCCTGGATGGGCCGACGGCCGATGCATCCGCCGGCTCGGAAGCTGAAGCGGACGAGGCGGGGCGAGACGCCGAGCTTTCCGCTGCGGAGGAAGCGGCGGCGGAGGCCCCCGAGGACGAGCCGGCCGATGCGGCCGTCGATTGGCAGAACTCGACCGGGGTCGATGCGGTGGCTGGCGAGGAGCCAGCGCCGGCTGCCGCCTGGAACGGCTTCGACGGTGTCGAGCCGGAAGGGGATGCGTTCGACAATCCCACCGCCCGCCTCGTCGCCCGGCTGTGGGTGGAACGCAACCATGGCGGCGTGGTGGAGCTTCACCTCTCTGGCGGCAGCGTGATCCTGCCCGAGTGGTATGAGTCGCGGTGGTCGCGAGGCACCCACGGACTGTTCGCGAGCCAGGCGGCCGACGGCAGCATCACGCTGACCGCAGTGGCCTGGGAGGCGATCCAGAAGGTGGTCGTCCGGCAGGTGCAGGGGCTGCCCGACGGGATGTTCGAGTAGGGCCGGGATGACAGGCGGGGCGCGGCAGGAATCTGGCTCAGCCGTCCTCGTCGAGATCCCCTTCGCTGATCATCGTGAAACCTTTCGCACTCAAGGTTTCGAGGCCCATCTCGGTGTTGTCGACCATGAGAGCGACGGCCGGCCGCCCGCGGGGCCGCACGAGAATCGGATAGGCCTGGATGATGTTCACCTCCGCCTGCAGCAGCGCCGTGCAGATTCGCAGCAGCGGCTGATTGCCGTCCGGCAGTTCCACGCCGATCAGATCGCTCTCGATCAGCGCCAGCCCCGCCCGTTCGAGGATCTCGCGGCCCTGTTCAGGGTGGCTGACGAGAAACCGCACGAAGGCGCATTCGCCCGAATCGTTGATCGACAGGGCGACGATCCGGACCCGCGATCCGTCGAACCGGCGGACCACCTCCAGGAGCTGGCCCACGCGGTTTTCCAGGAAGACCGTGAATTGGCGGAGCGTGGGCCAGTTTCGGCCGCGGGCCGTCGCAAAGCCGATGCCGCCCCCCTCGTCTGCGTTGCCCAGGCTCACGTTGCGTGCCTCCGGTCGTTCAGGGTGCCACTGCCCGCGTGGGACGCAAAAAGATAGAGTCTGCCACACGGTACGGTCAATGAAGCCACCGCCAGCATCCGCCCGGGAGCCCCGCCATGTCCGACACCCATGAGATGCAGATCCGGGTTCGCTACCAGGAAACCGACGGCCAGCGGCGGGTGCACCACGCCAATTTTCTCACCTACTTCGAGATGGGCCGCACCGAGATGCTCCGGGCGCACGGCACGACCTACCGGGCGTTCGAGGACGAGGGGCTCTTCATGGTGGTCTCGGAGGCGACCTGCACCTATCGAGCCCCGGCCGAGTACGACGACCTGCTCACGCTCCGCACCCGGGTGGAAAAGATCGGTGCGGCCCACATCAAGCATGCCTACGAGGTCGTCCGCGGCACGACGATCATCGTCACGGGCACGACGACGGTCGTATGCGTCGATCGTGAAGGCCGCGTCCGCCGGCTGCCGGACTGGATGCTCGGGTGACGGGGGCGCAGTCAGCACACTCCGTGTGCTGCTTGATCGGCGCCGTAGTCCGCACACTCCGTGTGCGGTTTGAGGTGTGGAAGCCGAAGGGCACGGCTATTCCGCCGGAGGTTCGCGGTGCCGGAGGGGAATAGGTCGGGCCTGTGGTGTTCATGCCGTGGGCCACATGCGGAGCATGTGGACTACGGCGCACGCGGATGCGGCCTCCAGGTTCACCGTGTGTCGCTGCTCACGACGCGGCCGTCGATCACCACGCCCGTGCAATGCGTCGTGTATTCGAAGGGGTCGCCGTCGAAGAGCGCCACGTCGCCGTCGAGGCCCGGCACGAGCGAGCCGACCCGGTCGGCGATGCCCAGGATCGTGGCGGCGTCGCGGGTGATCGCGGCCAGTGCCTGTTCGGTGGTGAGTCCGTTGGCGGCGGCGATCGCGGCCTCGAAGAGGGCCACGCGGGTCTTGGGCACGTAGCCCTCGAAGCCGCTTTGCAGCGCGAAGGGGATGCCGGCGGCGCGGAGCTGCGCCGCCGTCTCGAAGCCGATGTTCTCCGTCTCGCCCATGCCAGCCCGCCGCATGCTGGGATGGAGGATCACGGGCACGCCGGCCGCCTTCAGTCGATCGAGGCAGAGATAGGCCTCGGCCCCCGAGTCGATCACGATCCGGATGTCGAACTCGGCGGCGATCCGCAGGGCCGCGTCGATGTCGGTGGCCCGGTTCACGGTGACGAGCAGGGGGAGCCGGCGGGCGAGCACGTCGGCGAAGATGTCGCGACGCAGGTCGCGGTCGGGGGGATCGGCGCCGGCTGCCGCTCGGCGGCGGGCATACTCGCCAGCCTTCACCAGCTCGCCGCGGAGCATGGCCACGGCCTTGCTGCGGGTGCCGGGCGACTTCTTCTCGGCGTCGGCCCCGCCGGGACGGGCATCGTCGCCGAGCGTCACGGCCACCATCGCGGTCGGCACGAGGGTGGCTGCATCCACGGAGTCGCCCGTCGTCTTCACGATCATCGTCTGTCCCGAAACGAGCGCGCCGGGGGCGTGGCCGGTGTGGAGCGTCGTGATTCCGAACCCGCGCAGCCATTCGATCAGCCGCTCCCGCGGGTTGTAGGAGTCGATGGCACGCAGCTCCGGCTGCATCGGCTCGGTCGTGTCGAGCTGGTCCTGATCCTGCGGCTGGTTGATCCAGCCGGTGAGGCCGACGACCGTGTGGGCGTCGATCAGGCCCGGCGTGACGACGGCGGCCTGAAGCGTGCGGGTGCCCGCCGGGATGGCCACCTCGGCCGCAGGACCGACGGCTTTGATTTTTCCTCCATTGATCAACACCACGACGTCGGTGATCGCCGGCCCAGCCATCGTGTGCACGACTCCGCCGCGGATGGCCAGGGGCGGCACCGGCTCGTCACCACGGGCGACCGTCAGGCCCGTGACGAGGAGCATCCATGCGTGCACGAGGGCGGGCTGTCGGGGCATGCGCGGCATCAGCGGGTCTCCGCCATCCGATTGTCGGTGCAGCAGGCGTGGGCCGTCTGATCACGGCTGGCACCGTAGCCGCCCACTGCAAACAATCGATCGTCCGGGTCGTCGCGGTCGAACACCTTCCGGCCCTCCACCCAGGTCTGCAGCACCTTCGTTCGCAGGGCGAGCGGATCGCCCGAGAGCAGGATCAGGTCGGCGTCCTTGCCGGGCTCGAGCGATCCGATGCGGCCGTCGAGTTCGAGCATCCTCGCCCCTGCGAGCGTGAGGGCCTCGAGGGCCTTCTCGCGGGACATGCCCGCCCGCACGGCCAGGGCGGCCGTCCGCAGGAAGAGCCGCGAGTCGGTGACCGGGTCGTCGGTGTGGAAGGCGCAGGGCACGCCCGCCTGCTCGAGGACGGCGCCCGTGGCGAGCGACATGTCCATGGCCTCGATCTTGCCGCCTGGGGCATCGACCACGATCACCGAGCAAGGGGCCTGGGCCTTGGCCAGCTCGCCCGCCACCTTCCAGGCCTCGCTCGCATGGTGGAGCACCACCTTGAAGCCAAACTCATCGCGGAGTCGGAGCACGGTCAGCAGGTCGTCGGCCCGATGCGCATGATGGTGCACGATCACCCGGCCGTCGAGCACGTCGAGCAGGCCTTCCATCTCGAGGTCGCGGTCGGGCCGCTTGGCGGCATCGTCGCCGGCCGCTTCGAGCTTCCGCCGATAGTCGACCGCCTTGAGAAACTTCTGCCGCACGAGCGCGGCCGACTTCGACCGCGTGCCCGGAAACGGCGGCTCCTTCTGCGAGTTGGTGCCATTGGCCATCTTCATACCGCCGAGAATGCGGCCCGCGGCGTCGCGATACAGCATGTCGTCAATCGTGTCGGCCTTCCGCAGCTTGGCGTAGATCGTCTGGCCGCTGAGCAGATGGCCCGAGCCCGGCATGATGTTGAGCGTGGTCAGGCCGCCGGCCTGGCACTTGCGGAAGCCCGCGTCGCGAACATTGATCGAGTCGAGAATCCGCACGTCGGGCTGGATCGGGCTCGATCCATCGCCTGCCCAACCGCCCCCCGCATGGCTGTGGGTATCCACGAGCCCGGGCATGATCACCTTGCCCGTCGCATCGATGCGGTCGGCGTCGGGCGGCACGGCCGTCGTCGCTGCCGGTCCGACGGCCACGATCGTGCCCGCGGCCACGACGACGGTTCCCTGTTCGATGACGGGTCCGGTGATCGGCAGCACGCGGCCGCCGACGAAGGCCACGGGCCGCTCCTGGCCCGAGGCCTGATCGGCCGATGCCACGAGCATCGCGACGATCAGCCAGCCGGCCCGGCCGACGTGCGACGACCAACGATCGATGCGGGCGGTCATGCTGGCTCCGGAATTCAGTGGGTGACCGTCCGCGAAAACAGGTTCATCACGACGACGCCGGCCACGATCAGCGCCATTCCGATGATCGCCGCGGCGTCGAGTTTCTGGTTGAAAAAGAGCCAGCCAATGGCGGCGATGAACAGCACGCCGACACCCGACCAGATGGCATAGCCGACGCCCATCGGGATGTCCTTGAGCGTGAGCGAGAGAAAGAAGAAGGCGATTCCATAGCCGACCACGACGACGATGCTCGGCAGCAGCCTCGTGAAGCCCTCGCTCGCCCGCAGAAAGCTGGTCGCCGTCACCTCGGCGAGGATCGCGATTGCCAGGTAGAGCCAGTGCATAGGGGGCCGGGGGATACGGACGTCTTGCCTCAAGCCTCCAGTGTACCGGGGCTTCCCGGGCTTCGGGCGCATGCGAGTGGCGTCTGCGAGTGGCGTCTGCGAGGGGGCGGTAGGGGGGGCAGAGCGGGATATTTCCCGGAAAAGTCACTCCAGTTTACCAGTTTATCTGTCGATACGACCGGTAGATCTGTCACAGTCCCCCCAGGAGAACAGCGCCATGGCCCCGCAGCATTTCCTCGATGACCGCGGTGCGAAGAGCCAATGCCGGCGGAGCCGGTTGGCCGTCGAGTCGCTCGAGCAGCGGGTGCCGCTCGCGGCCGACGTGGTGACGGCGATCGCGCCGATTTCGATTTCATGTGAGCCGGTGCCTGCCGGCCCGGACGGCATGGTCGTGAAGCCGATGCCGATGCCGTTCGTGATCGTCGGCGACGGCGGGGCGTCGTCCCCGGGCTTCCCCGGCGTCTGGACTGGCTCCGGCAGCGTGTCTGGTGAGCCGGGCGTGGTGATCTGCGTTTTCCCCGGGCCCGACGGCCTGCCCTGGGACGGGAATCCTGCGGTGACGGGAGGTCCGGATGCTGGCGGCGAGAACGTGATCTTCATGACGACCGCCGTCCAGCGGACGAACACGGCGGGCGTGCGTCCGGCCGCGATCGTGTCCCAGCGGCTCGGTGGCCAGCCGCGGATCGCCCCGGCGCCCCAGCAGACTGCACGCCCGCGACGGACCAACGACGTTCAGGCCACGTCGCTGCCGGTGTCTCGGCAGCCTCAACCGGCCGGTCACTTCAGCCGCCAGATCACCGCCCGATTCGCGCGACTGTCCGCCGCCGCGATTCGCTGACCACGAGTGCCGTGAACAGTGCCATGATCGAGGAGAGGAGTATCGCATGAACCGCCTGCCTGTCGCCGCTGTGTGCCTGGTGCTGTCGAGCCTTGCATGGAGCGCGTCGGTCAGCGCGGCCGAACTCCTCGACTCGACCGTGGCCGAGGCTGCCGCGGCCGACGTGACGATGCAGGCTGACATGCCGGCAAGTCTGGGCGACGTGCCGTTCACCGCCATGGCCGACCAGGTCGTGGCGGCGCCGCGGCGGTGGTATGTGAGCGGCATCATTGGGCCGTCGTTCGCCACGCTGACCGACGACTTTCACGCCGATGTCACGGGTGGATCGGTCGAGAGCACGATTCTCTCGGGGGGCGGTGCGGTGGGGCTGGCCATCGCCCGGCCCGCCGGTGCGTTGCGGTTCGAGGTCGAGGGACGTGCCCGCGGCACCCTGAACGGCGAGGCTTCCGTGCCGGGGCTTGACGGTCAGCTCGGCTGGTCGGCCGGCAACGGCTGGTCGACGATGGCCAACGTGTGGCGAGACCTGATGATCAACGACCGCTGTGGCGTCTACCTCGGCGGCGGCATCGGTGCCGGCGGCTACACCTACTCCGCGTCGGGATCGCTCAGCGACGGGTTTCTCACCGACACGTTCGGCGGATCGAGCCAGGTGGGCAGCTTCGCCTGGCAGGTCGGTGGCGGCGGTGTGTGGGCGATCTCGGACCGGATCACGTTCGACGTGGGCTATCGGTTCTATTCGCTGCAGCCCGCCGACACCACGATCTTCGTGTCGGACGGCGTGACGACGGAACCCATCGGCAGCTCGCAGCACGGCTTCTCCGCGAGCGAGTTGATGTTCTCGCTCCGGATCTATGATCCATTCCGCCGCTGGGATCCCTTTCGCCGTTGGAAACGATAGGCCGCCTGACCGAACGGCTGGTCCAGGCCGGCGATCGCCGCGGGTGAGCGGAAGTGGGCGACGAGGGACTCGAACCCCCAACCCCCTCGGTGTAAACGAGGTGCTCTGACCAATTGAGCTAGTCGCCCGAACCCTATGTCTTCTGGCCCTCCGGTTTCGGCGGCACCACCACGCGGACGCCGAGTTCCACCAGCTGTTTCGTTTCCACCGGCGACGGGGCGCCGGTCATGAGGTCGCTCGCCTTCTGCGTCTTCGGGAAGGCGATCACGTCGCGGATGCTGTCGAGCTTGCCGAACAGCATCACCCAGCGGTCGATGCCCAGGGCGATGCCGCCGTGCGGCGGCGCGCCGCTCCGCAGGGCGTCGAGCAGGAAGCCGAACCGCTCCCGGGCCGTCTCCGGCGAGATGCCGAGCAGCTTGAAGACCTTCTCCTGCGTCGCGCCGTCGTGGATCCGGATCGTGCCACCGCCGGCCTCCGAGCCATTGATCACGAGGTCGTAGGCGACGGCCCGGCAGGCGGCCGGGTCGCTCTCCAGAAGGTCCAGATCGCTCGGCCGCGGTGCCGTGAACGGATGGTGCATCGAGGCCCAGCCGCCGCTCTCGGTGTCGCGGGCGAACATCGGGAAATCGACCACCCACGAAAAGTGCATCGCATGCGGATCGAAGAGGCCGAGCTGCGTGCCCAGCCGCTTTCGAAGCATGTGCAGTGCCTTGCAGGTGACGTCGAACGAGTCTGCCACGACGAGAGCGAGATCACCCGGCTCGCAGCCGAGCCCGGCCTTGAGCCGGTCGGCGATCGTCGTGAGGTTTTTGGCGACGGGACCCGACCAGCCGCCGTCGGCCTCGACCTTCAACCACACGAGCCCCTTCGCGCCTCCTTCCACGGCCACGGCCGTGAGGTCGTCGAGATCCTTGCGCGAGAACTTCGTCGCGGCGCCGGGCACGCGGATGCCCCGCACGCGGCCGCCGCTCTCGACCGCCCCGCGAAACACGCGGAAGTCGCTCTCGCCGGCGATCGCCGTGAGGTCGGTGATCTCGAGGCCATAGCGAAGGTCGGGGGCGTCGTGCCCGAACCGCTCCATGCACTCGTCCCAGGTCAGCCGCGGCAGCGGCAGCGCGACGTCGAGCCCGAGAATCTCTCGGGATGTCCGCTTCACGAGCCCCTCGATCACCCCGATCACGTCGTCGGCCTCGACGAACGACATCTCGACGTCGAGCTGCGTGAACTCGGGCTGCCGGTCGGCCCGCAGGTCTTCGTCGCGGAAGCACTTCGCCACCTGCACGTAGCGGTCGAAGCCCGCCATCATCAGGAGCTGCTTGTAGAGCTGCGGCGACTGCGGCAGGGCGAAGAACGCGCCGTGGTCGAGCCGGCTGGGCACGAGATAGTCGCGTGCCCCCTCCGGTGTGCTCCGGCCGAGCATCGGGGTCTCGACGTCGATGAAGCCGAGCTCGTCGAAGTGGTCTCGCATGATCTTCACGATCCGGCTGCGGAGAAACATGTTCTCCTGCATCGCCGGCCGTCGCAGGTCGAGCCAGCGGTTGGTCAGCCGCACCTCCTCGCCGGGCAGCTCCGTCGCACCAGGCTGGAAGACCGGCGTTTCGGCCTCATTGAGCACCTCGAGCGTGCTGCAGACGAGCTCGACCTCGCCCGTGGCGAGCTTCGGGTTGGCGGTGCCGGTCGGCCGCGGCCCCACCGTGCCGCGGGCGCGGAGCACCCACTCGGCCCGCACGGCACGGGCGGCGGCGAGCGTCTCGGCGGGGCTCTCCGGGCCGATCACCACCTGCGTGCGCCCCCAGCGATCCCGCAGGTCGATGAAGATCACACCCTTGTGGTCGCGGACCCGATCCACCCAGCCGCAGAGCTGGACGTGCGTGCCGATATGACCGCTGCGGAGTTCGCCACAGGTGTGTGTTCGAAGCAAGGGACCGACCTTTCGAGTTCAGGCGTCAGGAAACGGATTCAGGCATCGGGAAACAGGGCCGCGCACACGAGCAACGCGATGGCCAGCAGGATCGAGATCGCCAGGAGCGGGATCGCCCCGAACCAGACGAGCAGCGGGGCCGTGTCGCCGAGTGCGTCCCAGGCGAAGAGCCCGGTGACACCCAGGATCACGAACAGCAGGGCAGTGGCGAACGACGACCAGGCGAGAACCTTCGACAGCATGCGGCCCACCTACCTCGCCGCCGCCGAGGCGAGCCGCTCGGCTTCGGCATCGAATTCGAGCTGCATCTGGCCGCCCGCACCGCCGGACAGCTCGCGATAGAGCAGGCTCGGCTGAATGTCGCGATTGTGTTGGTACTTCTCGCTCGCGTACTCGGTGATCGCCCCGTGGATCTGGTGAAAGAAGATCTGGCAGATCGGCACGCCGGGATAGATCTTCACCGGCTGCACGGCGAACATCTCGAGCGTCCAGTAGCCGCAGAAGCCGACGTCGCCGAAGCCCGCGGTCACGTGCACGAACAGGCCGAGCCGGCCGATCGAGCTGCGGCCCTCGATCATCGGCACGAGATTGTGCGTCTCCGTTCGTTCGACCGTGCGGCCGAGGTAGAGCTGATTCGGCGTGAGCACGAGGCCGTCCTCGGGGATGCGGATCCGCTCGACGCGATTGCTCTTGCGCATGTCGAGTACGACCTCCTCGTAGACGAGCAGTTCGTCGTGGAGCGAGAGGTTGTAGCTGTTGGGGTTGAGCCGACTCTCGTCGAACGGCTCGATCAGGATGTTGCGACCGAACTGCTGCTTGATCTCGTTGCCCGAGAGAATCATGGCGGAGGTCCCGTGCGGTGGCGGCGGACGAACGGGGAGGACGGCGGGCGGATTGTACCGCAGCGGCGAAATTCTGCTTGCGTCAGCGCCGTTTTACGGCCGGCAGGCCGATCCGCGGGCAGAGCGAGGCCAGGCAGCAGTCGCCGCACCGGGGGGCCCGCGCACTGCAGATCGTGCGGCCATGCTCGATGAGGCGGTGGCTGAAGGCGATCCAGTGTTCCTGGGGCAGCAGCTTCACGAGATCCCGTTCCGCCCGCACGGCGTCGGCGTGACGGGTGAGGCCGAGGCGTCGGGAAATCCGGCCGACGTGCGTGTCGACCACGACGCCGCAGGCCTGCCCGAAGGCCGATCCGAGGACGACGTTGGCGGTCTTGCGGCCCACGCCCGGCAGTTTCACCAGATCGTCGAGCCGCTGCGGCACGTCGCCGCCATGCCGCTCCACCAGAGCCCGGCAGCACCCCAGAATGCTCTTGGCCTTGGCCCGAAAGAAGCCCGTGCTGCGGATCACTGCCTCGAGATCCCGGGGCTTCGCCGCCGCGAGGTCGGCCGGCGTCGGCCAACGGGCGAACAGCTCGCCCGTGACCATGTTCACCCGCTTGTCGGTGCACTGGGCCGAGAGGATCGTGGCGATCAGCAGCTGGAACGGGCTCGAGAACCGCAGCGAGCACTCGGCCTCGGGGTAGGCCCGCGCGAGTGTTTCGGCGATCGCCGTGACCCGCGTTTGCCGGGCACCGACCCCCTCCCGCCGTGGCACGGCCGCCGGAGACTCCGCCCGTGAGGCTGTCGTGCTACGATTCATGGGTGTTTCCCGCGGCGGAGGAGAATCCACGCACGATGGCTGGCGACGAAGCGCTCGATCCTGCCGATTACGAACCGCTCTATCTGGCGGGGATCGAGAAGTTCAACGAGTGCGATTATTACGAAAGCCACGAGCTCTGGGAGGAGCTCTGGACCGAATACCGAGGCCCGTCCCGTAAGTTCTACCAGGGGCTCATCCAGGCGGCCGTCGCCCTGTACCACTTCGGCAACGGCAACATCCGCGGGGCCCGAAAGCTGCACGGCAGCGTGCATGGCTACCTGGAGCCCTACGCGCCAGCGCATCTGGGCCTCGACCTGACCGGATTCCTGGGGGCGTTCGACGCCTGCCTCAAGGAGGTCGCAGCCAGCACCGACGACACGGGGCCGATCGAGCTCGATCCCGAGCTCTTGCCCGAGATTCACCTCGATCCGCCGCCGGCAGCGTCCGCCTGACCTTCGCCCCGATACATTTTCCCTGCGCCGACACATCGCTCCCGCCCCGACGTTCTGGATCCTGCGTATGTCTGACGAACCACTCGCCTTCTCGCCCGACCAGTTTTCGGGGGTCGCCCGGGTCTTTCCGCTGCCGAACCTCGTGATGTTTCCGCACGTGATGCAGGCGCTGCACGTGTTCGAGCCGCGGTATCGCGCGCTGTTCGAGGAGGCGATCGAGGGGGACCGGCTCGTGGCCCTCGGGGTGCTGGCGAAGGGCTGGGAGGGGGACTACGAAGGGCGGCCACCGCTGCGATCGACCGCCTGCCTCTGCCGGATCGCCACGCACCAGCGGACGAAGCAGGGCACCTACAACGCCCTGGTGCTCGGCGTGCGGCGGATCCGGCTGGTCCACGAGCTGCCGGCCAAGAAGCTCTTTCGCCTGGTCGAGTCGGAGCTGCTCGACGAGGTCGAACCCGACGCGGATCCAGCCGCGGCGGCCGCCCTGCAACAGGAGCTCCTGACCGCCTTCAAGCAGTCGATGCCGCAAATTCCCCATGCCTACGAGCAGCTCGACCAGCTGCTCGGCAGCCAGATCACGCTCGGCATGCTCGCCGACATCGTCTCCTACACGGTCGATCTCGGCATCGAGGACAAGGTGCGGCTGCTCGCGGAATGCGACGTCGTTCGCCGCACGCGGCTCCTGCTCGACGCCCTCGCCCGCCGTCCCGCGGCCGTGGCAACGCGGGTATTTCCTCCCGATTTCTCCATCAATTAAGGTTGGGGCATGAGCCATGCCCACCCCGTCGATCACGCCCGCATCGAGCGGGCGGTCCGTGAAATCCTCGTCGCCGTCGGTGAAGATCCTGACCGTGAGGGGCTGCAGGAGACGCCCGCCCGCGTGGCCCGGATGTATGCCGAGATGTTCGGCGGCCTGCGGCAGGATCCGAAGCAGCACCTCCGCAAGGCCTTCACCGAGAAGTACGACGAGATCGTGCTCGTCCGCGACATCGCCTTCAACAGCATGTGCGAGCACCACCTGCTGCCGTTCATGGGGCAGGCCCACATCGGCTACCTCCCCGACGGCAAGGTGCTCGGCTTGAGCAAGCTCGCCCGCGTCGTCGAAGTGGTGTCGCACCGGCCGCAGGTGCAGGAGCGGATGACCGAGGAGATCGCCGACCTGCTGGAGAAGGATCTCGGTGCCAAGGGCGTGGCCGTGGTGGTGGAGGCCACCCACACCTGCATGACGATTCGCGGCGTGCGGAAGCCCGGCAGCCTCTGCGTGACGTCGGCGATGAAGGGCCTGTTTCGCTCGAACGTGTCGAGCCGGGCCGAGGTGCTGTCGCTGATCTACGGCCATCGCCCCGCTTGAGGCTTCGCGGCGAGTGCGGCTCCTGATCGACTTTCTGACGCGATTCGGCTGGGGCCTCGCCGTCGGGCTCCTGCTCACCCCGGCGGCGATCGTGCCGGCCGGTTTCTTTCGCGTCAACATGCTGGTGATCATGGGGCTTGCCACCTTCGCCGCACTGCTCGCCCATACGGCCGGCCCTGCCGGAGTGTGGCCGCTCGCGGCCGCGGCAGCCGTGAGCGCCTGGATGGGCAGCGTGGCCTGGCTCGGCGAGAAGCGGCGGGCCGGCATCGGCTTCTGCGTGGCATGTGCCGCCATCCTCGGAGCGGCGACGGTCGTGCCGCCGACTACCGCGCCGCTCACGGCCGCGGTAACGCTCCTTTCGGGACTCGTCACCGGCCTCACGGTGCACGCGATGCTTCTCGGCCACTGGTATCTCAACGCCCCCGGCATGCGGGTCGATGCCCTGCGGCGGGCGATCGACGTGGCGCTGGCCGCCTGGGCGGCCCGGCTCGTCTTCGCCCGGGTGGCGGCCGCGCCGGGCCTGGCATCGCTCGGCGAGCGATCCGACGCCACCAGCCTCGCGCTCCTCTCGCTCCGCTGGCTCGCTGGGCTCGTGGGGCTGCCCGTGCTTCTCGTCATGAGCCGCAAGACGCTCGACATTCCCAACACGCAGAGTGCCACGGGTATTCTGTACGTCGCCTGTCTGGCCGCGATCCTTGGTGAGTTGACCGCCCAGCTCCTCGCCGCCACTCCCTGAACAGCATCATGCGCATCACGTACGCCTGCCCCGCCTGCTCCGCCACCGTGAGCCTCGACCGCGTCGAGGCCCTGGCGGCGCTCGACTGCCCGCATTGTGCGGCCGGACTGCCGGTGCCGGAGCATGCCGTCACGTGGCTGGCTCCCGATGGCACCGCGGCCCGACCGGGTGAGGGCCGGGCCCGGCTGGCCCGCTGCCTCGTGTGCCCGAGCAGCGAGCTCTTCGCCCGCAAGGACTTCCCGCAGCGGCTGGGCGTCGGCATCGTCGTGGTGGGCTTCGCGGCCAGCTGCGTCACGTGGGGCATGCGGCTGCTCGTGCCCACGTTCGCGATCCTCTTCGCCACGGCGCTCATCGACGTGCTGCTCTATCTGCTCATGCCAGAGTGCCTCACCTGCTACCGCTGCGGCGCCCGCTACCGGGGTGACGGCGTGACCGATGATCACGGCGGCTTCGACCTGGAAACACACGAAAAGCATCGGCAGGGGCTGGCCCGGGGCCGGGAATTGGCGGCGGCGAAGCCGGCCGAGCGGATGCCCTGACACGGAGGCGAGGGCGACGCATGGATGCCGAACGCAGCCGGATCGAGGAGGATCTCCGCGGCATCGTGGCCGGCGAGGTGCTGTGCGACGACGCGAGACGGAGCCTGTATGCCACCGACGGCAGCCTGTTCGAGGTGTCGCCGCTGGCGGTGGTGCGGCCGCGATCGGTGGACGACGTCGCGGCGTCGATCCGATGGGCCGCCGAGCGGGGCATTCCCGTGCATGCCCGAGGAGCCGCCTCGAGCGTCTGCGGCGGCCCACTCGGCCCGGGAATCGTGATCGACTGCTCGCGGTTCCTGCGGCGGGTCGTCCACACCGATCGCGCGGCGGGCACCGTCCGCGTGCAGCCGGGCGTCGTGCTCGCCCAGCTCGAGCGGCATCTCGGCCGATTCGGGCTGATGTTCGGGCCCGATCCTGCGAGCAGTGCGGTCTCGACGATCGGCGGCATGATCGGTCGCAACGCCTCGGGCAGTCGGTTCCTTCGGCATGGCGCCGTGCGTGGCAGGATCGTCGCGGTGCAGGGAGTGCTCGCCAGCGGCGCGGTGGTGGAACTCGTTCCCACGCCCGCAGATGCCCGGGCCGAGCGGGTCGGCGACCTCGCCCGCGGCGTGGCGTCGATCATCGACGCCGGCCGAGCGACGATCGCCCGCTTTCAGCCCGCCACGCGGCTCTCGCACGGCGGCTACGGTCTCCATGATCTGGTCCGCGACGGCCTGATCGATCTGCCTCGGCTCCTGTGCGGCGCCGAGGGCACCCTCGCCGTCGTCACGGAGGCGACGCTGCGGGTCGTGCCCGCCGACGGCGCGACGGCGGTGGGGCTGCTGTTCTTCGATTCACTGGAGAAGGCCGCCGAGGCGGCGCTCCGCATCCGGCCGCTCGGGCCGAGCGGCTGCGACCTCTTCGACAAGCGGCATCTCGCGCTCGCCCGCGGGGCGAAGCCGGCGTTCGACCTGCTCATTCCGTCGGTCGCGGAGGCGGGGCTGCTCGTGGAGTTCACGAGCGACGAGCCGCGGGAGTGCAACGCCCGGCTCGACGATGCCTTCGCCGCGGCCCAGCGCGGCCGTCGCGCCTGCCTCGACGTGCGGCGGGCCGACGACCCGACCGACGCCGCCTTCTTCTGGGAGCTCTCCCGCAACGTGCTCTCCACGCTCGCCGGCGTGCGGGCCGTCGTGCGGCCGGTGCCATTCCTCGAAGACATCGTCGTGCCGCCGGCGGCCATGCCCGATTTTCTCCACCGACTTCAGGAGGTGCTGCGCGAGAGCCAGTTCACGGCCCTCATCTTCGGCCACGCCGGGCAGGGTCAGCTGCACGTGCGGCCGCACGCCAACCCGCAGGATCCGGTGGACCGCATGCGGCTGGAGTCGTTGGCCGAGACCGTGTACGCGGAAGTCGTCGCATTCGGTGGCACGATCGGCGGCGAGCTCGGGCTGGGGCTCTCGCGGGGGCCGTTCTTTCCGCGCTTGTTTCCTGAATTGTCGGCCGTGTTCGGCGAGGTGAAGCGGCTCTTCGACCCTGCCGATCTGCTCAATCCGGGCCGGTTTCCCGTGCCCAGCGAGGAGCCGGTCGCCGCGGCGCCGGCGTTCCGCCCGCCGCTGGCCGGGACCCTGGCAGCCGCGGCCGGGGAGGCGGTGAAGCCGATCCCGCTCCCCGTGCTCACGTGGACCAGCGAGCGGATCACCGCCGAAGTCGATGCCTGCAATGGCTGCGCGAGCTGCCGCACGCAGGCGGGTCCGGCCCGCATGTGCCCACGGTTTCGCGAGAGCCCGGCCGAGGAGGCATCGCCACGAGCCAAGGCGACGCTCGCGGCCGCAGTGCTCTCTGGCCGGCTGGAGTCGCGGCTGCTCACCGCCGAGGCGGTCCACGCGATCGCCGACACCTGCTTCAACTGTCATCAGTGCCGCATCGACTGCGCCGCGGGGGTGGACATCCCGGCCCTCGTCATGGAGCTCAAGGCCGCGCACGTCGCGGCCAACAGCCTGCCGCTGGGCCGCTGGCTCATGAGCCGCATCGATGCCCTGTCGGCGATCGCCGGCACGGTGCGGCCGCTGGCCAACCGGGCGATCGGCAATCCGCAGGCGCGGTGGCTGCTCGAGAAGACCATCGGCATCGCCCGCGGCCGCAAGCTGCCGGCGGCGAGCGGCAACCAGTTCATGCGGTGGGCGGCGAAGCGGGGCCTCACGAAGCCGTCGCGTCGCAGCGGGCCACGGGTGCTCTACTTCCTCGATACCTACGCCCGCCGGCACGACCCGCTCCTCGGCCAGGCGTTCGTGTCGGTGCTGGAGCGACATGGCATCGGTGTGTTCATCGATCCGCGGCAGGTGGCGGCCGGCATGCCGTTGGTTTCGGAGGGGGATCTCGACGCCGCCCGCCGGCTCGCGCGGATCAACGTGCGGGTGCTCGCCGACGCGGTGCGGCTGGGGCACCGGATCGTGTGCACGGAGCCGACCGCCGTGACCTGCCTGACCCACGACTACCCGCTGCTGATCGACGATGACGACATGGGGCGGGTGGCCGCCGCCACCTGCGAGGCGACCGCCTTCCTCTGGGAGTTGCATCGCGAGGGCAAACTACGGCTCGACTTTCAGCCGCTGCCGGCGCGGGTGCTCTACCACACGCCCTGCCACTCGCGGTCGGCGGGCGGGGCGAGTCCGGCCGAGCACCTGCTTCGGCTCATCCCGGCCTTGAGCGTGTTGCCGGCCGACCGGGGCTGCTCGGGCATGGCCGGCACGTTCGGCCTCGCCCGGGAGCATTACCGTGCCAGCCTGCGGGCCGGCCTGGGCCTGGTTTCAGCGCTGCGCGGCGACGTGGCTGCCGGCGCTACCGAGTGCAGCGCCTGCCGGATACAAATGGAGCAGGGCACCACGAAGCCCACCGTGCACCCGATCAAGCTGCTCGCCAAGGCCTACGGCCTCTTGCCCGGGCCGGCTCCCGACGGGCTCGACGGCCTCCTGACCGCGACGAGCGGCCGGCTGACGACGAGCTGATCTGGCACGCTCACGAGTCTTCATCCCCGAGGCGGTTCCATCGTGCATCACGCATCTTCTTCTGCGGGCGGCCAGCTGCGGCTCGCGCTCTTCGCGGGGCTCGCCGAATTGGCGGGCACCCGGTCGCTTGAGATCCCGTGGGCCGGCGGCAGCGTCGGCGACCTGCGGCAGGCCATCGCCACTGCCCGGCCCGCCGTCGCGGGCCTGCTCGAGCGGAGTGCCGTCGCGATCGGTGGCCGGTATGCCGATGACGATGTGCCCGTCCAGGCTGGTGCCGACGTGGCGATCCTGCCCCCGGTGAGCGGAGGCTGACGACATGCAACGACAAGGAATAGACGAACGGATGCAACAGACACACCGCGGCGAGCGAGATCAGATCAGGCCCGATGCCGACGGCGCCCTCGTGCGGCGGCGACGAGCCGCTGCGGGTCGATCGGCCGCCGTCGCCTCACCAGAGGCCGGAGCCAACGTGCTCTTCGTGGGCACGGCCCGTGGCTTCACCAACGGCGTCGAGACGACGGGGCTCGAGTACGAGGCCCACGACTCGATGGCCACCGAGGCGCTCGAACGGCTGTGCACGACGGCGGTCGATCGATTTTCGCTGCTCGCCTGTGCGGTCGAGCATCGGCTCGGTCGGATCGCCATCGGCGAGGCGGCGGTGGCGATCGCCACCAGCGCGGCGCATCGCCGCGCCGCCTTCGAGGCGGCCGAGTGGCTGATGGAGCGGATCAAGCGGGAGGTGCCGATCTGGAAGTGTGAGGAGTGGGCCGACGGCCGGCGGGCCTGGGTGCATGCCCAGCCGGCAGCCGCGGACCGCGGCGGCGACGAAGGGCATGAGCGGGGCGATGGCCCGGTCGATGCCGGACGGCGGAGGTCGCGCGGGCGGGGGCGACGGAGATGACCGGGGCGGGCCCGCTGCGCGATTTGTTCGGCCGCGTGCACACCGACCTGCGGATCAGCGTCACCGACCGCTGCAACCTCCGCTGCACCTACTGCATGCCGCTGGAGGTGACGTTCAAGCCGCGGGAGGAACTGCTCTCGTTCGAGGAGATCGCCCGCGTGGCCCGCGTGGCGGCCCGGTTCGGCATCCGCACGATCCGGCTCACCGGCGGTGAGCCGCTCGTCCGCCGCGATGTGCCCGAGCTCGTGAAGCAGCTCGTGGCGATCAAGGGGATCGACGAGGTGGCCCTCACGACCAACGGCCTGCTCGTGGCCGAGCAGGCCGCGGCCCTGCGACAGTCTGGGCTCGCCCGGCTCAACGTGAGCCTCGACGCCCTGCATGAGGACGTATTCGAAACGCTCGCCCGCCGGCGCGGGCTCGATCAGGTGCTCGCGGGGCTGGCCGCGGCCAAGCGGGCCGGCTTCGAGCCGGGGCAGGGGGCGGCGGCGATCCGAATCAACGCCGTCTCGATCCGCGGCCTCACCGAATCGGAAATCGTGCCGCTCGCCGAGTTCTGCCGCCACGAACAGTTTCATCTGCGGTTCATCGAATTCATGCCGCTCGATGCCGAGGAGGGCTGGTCGAAGACGCAGGTGCTCTCCGGCCGCGAAGTGCGTGAGCTGCTCGAGCGCGAGATCGGCCCGCTCGTGCCGCTGGCGGCGGGCGACCCGGGCCAGCCGGCGATCGATTACGCATGGGCCGACGGTGGCGGCCGCGTGGGGTTCATCGACCCGGTCACGCAGCCGTTTTGCGGCCGGTGCGACCGGCTGCGGCTCACGGCCGACGGGCAGTTCCGCAACTGCCTGTTTTCGACGACCGAGTGGGACGTGCGAGGGGTCGTGCGGGGCGGAGGCAGTGACGAGGAGATCGCAACGCTCCTGCGGGCCTGCGTGGCGGCGAAGAAGGCGGCCCATGGCATCGACACGCCGGGGTTCGAGCGGCCCGCGCGGGCGATGTATCAGATCGGAGGCTGACGATGCCGGACACCGCGCCGCCGCGCCGCTATCTCGACAACGCGGCCACCACCTGGCCGAAGCCGCCGCAGGTGCTCGACGCCTGGCTGCATGCGGCCCGCGACGTCGGTGCGACCGCCGGCCGGGCGGCCTATCGCGAGGCGGTGGAGGCCGATGCGATCCGTGGCCGGGCCCGCGCGGCGGTGGCCCGGTTGCTCGGTGGCGTCGATCCCGTGCGGGTGGCTCTGCCCGGCGGCTGCACGCTCGCCCTCAACATGGCGATCCACTCGCTGCTCCGGCAGGGTGGCCATGCGATCGCCACGGCGGCCGACCACAACGCCACGCTGCGGCCGCTGCACGGGCTCGCCCGCCGCGGCGTGATCGAGCTCACGATCGTGCCCTGCGACGGCCAGGGGCGGGTGGAGCTGGAAGCGATCGCCGCCGCCTGGCGGACTGACACGCGGCTGGTCGCGGTGTCGCAGGTGTCGAATGTGACCGGCATTGCGCAGCCGGTAGCGGAGATCGCGGCGGTCGCCCATGAGCGGGGTGGCCTCGTGGTCGTCGATGCGGCACAGGCGCTCGGACTGGTTGACTGCCGCGTTGCGGAACTCGGGGCCGACGTCGTCGCCGCGGCCGGCCACAAGTGGCTGCTCGGCACCGGAGGTGCGGGACTGCTCTGGGTGCGGCCGGGGCTCGACCTCGAACCGTTGGTGCAGGGGGGGACGGGAAGTGCGAGCGACTCGCTCGATATGCCGGAGGCGTTCACCGAACGCATGGAAGCGGGAACGCCCGACGTGCCCGGGCTCGCGGCCATGGCGGCCGGCATCGCGTGGCTCGAGGAGCAGGGCATCGCGGCGGTTGGCACGCGATGCCGGGGGCTCGCGGCGTCCTGCGCCATGCGTCTGGCCGCTATTCGCGGCGCACGGGTGATCGGTGTTCCGGACGGCGGGCCGATTGTGAGCTTCACGGTCGAGGGCTATGATCCGGCCGACGTGGCCGTGCTCGTCGAGCAGATTGCAGGCGTGCAGGTGCGGTCGGGCCATCACTGCGCCGCGCGGATCCACGAGCATCTGGGCACGGCGGCGGGCGGCACCGTGCGGGCGAGCTTCGGGCCGTTCAACACCGAGGACGATGTCAGCGCCCTCGTCGGCGCGATCGAGACGATCACAGGAGGCGCATGAGCCATGGCGGGCATTCCGAAGGACGTGTGGTATGCGGGCGGGCTGCGATTCAAGTGCACGCAGTGTGGTGACTGCTGCTCCGGGGCCGAGGGCTATGTCTGGGTGAACCAGGCCGAGATCGACGCGATGGCCGCGCGGAAGGGGATGACGACCGCCGCCTTCGAGGCCGCCTACGTGAAGCAGGTGGGCGTGCGGCGGTCGCTCAAGGAGCGGCGCGGCGGCGACTGCGTCCTGCTCGACGAGACGACGCGGAAGTGCACGGCCTACGAGGAGCGGCCGCGGCAGTGCCGCACCAGGCCGTTCAGGGATACGAAACTCCGCTCGCCGGAGCCCTGGGCCGAAGCTGACGACGCCATCACGAGCTGCAACAAGGGGAGCCTCGTGCAGCACGAG
>JBJTIE010000249.1:0-4820 GCA_046094845.1 Planctomycetaceae bacterium
CGGACGCTCGCTACGAACATCCTGTTCTTCGCTCGCTCGGATGCCGCCTTCGCTTCGGCATCCTGCCTGCGCTCGGCGGCATACGCCGGCTCCCGGGGCACGGGCAGCCCCTCACGGCGTAGTGGTTGGCGCCGTAGTCCACCCGCGTGCGCCGTAGTCCGCATGCTCCGCATGCGGCCCACGGTCTGTTGGCCGCAAACCCCGCCGCGGTGGGGGGTGCCCCACGCCCCGGGAGCCGGCGTATGCCGCCGAGCGCAGCCAGGATGGCGAAGCGAAGGCGGCATCCGAGCGAGCGACGAACAGGATGTTCGTAGCGAGCGTCCGGCTCTCGGGGCATGGGCAACCCCTCACGGCGTATTGCTGCGCGACTGCTCGCGCCGTAGTCCACATGCTCCGCATGTGGCGCCCGGTCTGAAAACCGCAGGCCCGCACTATTCCGCCGCGGGCCGCATGCGGACTGTGGGGGAGGAACTCGTCTACAATGCCCGCATGTCATGCTCGCCCAGCTCATCTGCCGCCGTGTCTTGCCTGGGCGGCGGATGTGGGCTGCTGGTCGTCGGGCATGGTACGGCCGATCCGGTCGGGGCAGGCGAGGCGGAGACGGTCACGAAACACGTCGCCGCCATGCTGCCCGACGTGCCGGTGGAACTCGGCTACCTGGAGGTAATCGAGCCCTCGATCGCGGTTGCCGTGAACCGGCTCGTGGCCCGTGGCTGCCGTGATCTCGTGGCGATGCCGCTGTTGCTCTTCACCGCAGGGCATGCACGGCGGGACGTGCCCGAGGCGCTCACGGCCGCCGCTGAGGCTGCGGGGATCGCGTTTCGGATGGCCGAGCCGTTCGGGCTCCATCCCGAGATAGTGTCCCTTTCGCGCCGGAGGCGCGAGGAGGCGCTCGCCGGCACGGCCCGTGACGCTGGAGAGCGGGCGGTGCTCTTGATGGTGGGGCGGGGGGCGAGCGACCCGGAGACACCCGCGCAGTTGCGAGCCTTCACGGCTGCGACGCTCGACGGGGCGGACGCCGGCCGGTTCGTGGCGGTGGAGCAGGGGTTCGTTGCCGCCGCCAGGCCGCCGCTCGACGAGGCGGTGGCCATGGCGGCTGAACGGGCCGTCGCCCTCGGTGCGCGGCTGGTCGTCGTGCAGCCGCACCTTTTGTTCCGTGGTCACGTAGAACGTCAGGTCGCCGCCGCCATCGACCGGGGCCGGCGACTCGCGCCGCACCTGGAATGGCTGCAGGTCGAGCGGCTCGGTGCCGATGAGGCTGTGGCACGGGCGGTCATGGACCGGGCCGCGGAAGCTGGGAATTCCGCGCAAGCCGGGCTGGAGAGCCTGTCTCGCCAAGCGCGAGCCGAGTCGTCACAATGCCAAGGCTGAGGTCGCGTCGTTCCAGGAGGTGCCAGACCGTGAATTGCAACGTCCAGGCGGTGGGAATCGGGGCAGCCGCGTCGCGGCATCGGGCCGGGCGTGTCTCGGCGGTGATCGCCGTGGCGATGCTGACGCTGGCTGGCTGGCCGGTGGCGGCCGAGCAGCCCCCCACGGGCGGACCGAAGCCCGGCACGAACGATCCCCACATCGCCAAGGCGGTCCGCCGGCATCTCGAGAGCGAGCATTTCCTCAAGCAACCGATCAACGACGCGATGGCCCGCCGCTGGTTCGACGCCTTCCTGGAAGCGCTCGATCCGATGAAGATCTATTTGATGCAGGGCGACGTCGATTCGTTCATGCAGCAACGGGACTCGCTCGACGATCTCGTGAAGCGGGGCGACGTGAGCTTTGCCTACCAGGTCTGCGATCGCTTCCTGCAGCGGGTCGATGCCCGGCTGCCGCTGATCGAGCGGCTGCTCGAATCGCCCCAGGACTTCACCCAGCAGGAGGCGCTCGTCATCGACCGCAAGGCGACCCAATGGGCGAAGACCGAGGCCGAGGCCGAGGATCTCTGGCGCAGACGAATCAAGTATGAGCTGCTCGTGCAGAAGATGGAGAAAACGCCCCCCGAGGAGGCCAAGGAAAAGCTCCTCCGCCGCTACCGCAGCTTTGCCAAGCGGATGCACCAGATGACGGGGGATGAGCTGCTCGAGACCTATCTCTCGTCGCTCACCGGCAGCTTCGATCCGCACACGAGCTTCATGTCGCCGGGCACGCTCGAGAACTTCGAGATCGGAATGAAGCTCCAGCTCGACGGGATCGGCGCCCAGCTCAAGGGCGAGGACGGCTACACGACGATCATGGAGCTCACGCCGGGCGGTGCCGCCGACAAGGACGGCCGGCTCAAGGCGAAGGATCGGATCGTGGGCGTGGGGCAGGGTGCCGACGGTGAGGTCGTCGATACCGTCGACATGAACCTCAACGAGGTGGTGAAGCTGATCCGCGGCAAGCGGGGCACGCTCGTGCGGCTGAAGGTGATTTCCGCGGGCGAGACCGTCCCGAAGATCTACGACATCACACGGGCCAAGATCGAGCTCAAGGACGCCGAGGCCCGCGGGGAGGTGATCGAGCACGGCACGAAGGCCGACGGCTCGCCCTATCGGATCGGTGTGATCAACCTGCCGAGCTTCTACATGGACATGGCCGCCGCCCAGCAGGGGCAGGCTGATTACAAGAGCAGCACCCGTGACTGCAAGCGGCTGCTCGACGAGTTTCGGCAGAAGGGCGTCGATTGCGTGGCGCTCGACCTGCGGCACAACGGGGGCGGATCGCTTCCCGAGGCCATCAAGCTCACCGGCCTGTTCATCGACAAGGGACCGGTGGTGCAGATCAAGGACGCCGACAAGCAGGTGCGACCCTACGACGACGTCGATCCGGGGGTGGCCTGGGACGGCCCGCTCGTGGTGCTCACCAACAAGTTCAGCGCCAGCGCCAGTGAGATCCTCGCCGGAGCGATCCAGGATTATCACCGCGGCCTGATCATCGGCGATGAGGCGACCCACGGAAAAGGCACGGTGCAGAGCCTGCTCGACCTCGGCCGGCAGCTGTTCCAGCGGTATGACAACTCGCCGTCGCTTGGCGCGATCAAGATCACGATGCAGCAGTTCTACCGGCCGAGCGGCGCGAGCACGCAGCTCGAGGGGGTGAAGAGCGACATCGTTCTGCCGAGCCTGACCACGCACCTGCCGGTGGGCGAGGCCGATCTCGACCATGCGATTCCATTCGACAAGGTGCCGCAGGCAGGCTACCAGTCGACGGGCCGGATCAGCGACGCCCTGCTCACCCAACTGCGGGCCCGGTCGGCCGAGCGGGTCGGTGGCAACGCCGAATTCGGCAAGCTCGCGAACGACGTCGCCCGCTACAAGAAGCGGAAGGACGAGAAGACGATCTCGCTGGTCGAGAGCGAGTTCGAGAAGCAGTGGAACGAGGGCAAGGCCGCCGAGGACGAGGAAGAGAAGAAGCTCGAGGAACTGGAGGCACAGAAGAGGCCCGTCGTCCGTCGAGACTACTACTTCGACGAGGCGATGAACGTCACGGTCGATTTCCTGCAGGCCGCCGGCGCGCCGGGGATCGCCGTGCCGGCGCCGGCCAACGCGATCGCCCCCCGCCAGAGCGCCGAGGTCGTGCGGCCCGCAGTGGTGACGCCGTAGGCCCGGCACAATACAAGCCCTGAGCGCGAGCGAGGGGATCCCTCGGCTTGCGCCTGGGGGCTTTTATGGGAACGGGCGCTACGGTCGGATCGCGAGTGAGTCCGGGTGGTCGAGCGTGATTCCCAGGTCGCGGAAGGCCAACTCCGGGTTCACCCGCTTGTCGGCCCCGCGGATCCGCGGGGCGGATGGATCCCAGGTCGGCGTGGGACAGCCGGCCACCGCCGCGAGCCTGCCATACCAGTCGCGGCGGAGCACGGGCCTGCCATCCGACACGACGTAGAGCGGCTCTGGCGCCAGGGCGTCGGCGACGGCGCATACGATCCGCGCCGCGTCGTCGACGTGGATCAGATTCAGCCAGGTATCCGGGTCGGCGGCGATCGGGCGGCCGGCCCGCAGATCATCGAGCCGCGGCAGCCGGCCGGGGCCGTAGAGTCCGGCGAACCGCAGCGCCACGCCCGGCCCAACTGTATGGCCACGAAGCAACTGCTCTGCCTCGACGAGCACGGCCCCCGCCTCGCGGCCAGGATTCGGCGGTGTCTGTTCGTCCACGATTCCACCGGCCTCGTCCCCCCACACGCCGGTCGAACTCGAAAGAATCACCCGCGGCCGGACGCTTTCCGCACCACGCCGCCCGAGTGCATCCAGTAGCCGCCCAAAGCCCCCGACGTGCACATCGCGATGCGTCCGGCCTGCAGCCCGATCGAACCCCACCCCCCAGAACACGGTGTCGAGCGGCGGCAACTCCTCCAGCCACCCCGTCGCTTCTGCATCGGTTACATCGGCCACGATCGGCTCGACCCCGACCGCCGCCAACTCCCGTGCTCTCGCCTCCCGCCGCGTTACCCCGAGCACCCGCGCGCCTTCGCCCACCCACCGCCGCGCCACGCGTTCCCCGAGATATCCACACCCCACCACCAGCCGAGTCCGCCGGCGGCCGTGAGAGGAAACGTTCTCCGGAACACACTCAGCCATGCGTAATACCTCCTGTCCAAGACGAATCGTAAAACTGACATCCAAACCGGGAGGCGAAGGGGCTGCCCGTGCCCCGAGAGCCGGCGTGTGCTGACAAGCGTAGCCAGGATGGCGAAGCGCAGTCAGCATCGAGCGAGCGGAGGGCAGGATGCCCGTAGCGAGCGTCCGGCGACGGGGCACGGGCAGCCCCTTCGCCTCCCGGTTTGGATGTCAGTTTTACGATTCGTCTTGGACAGGAGGTATTACGCATGGCTGAGTGTGTTCCGGAGAACGTTT
>JBJTIE010000250.1:0-5772 GCA_046094845.1 Planctomycetaceae bacterium
GGCATCCAGGCCGAGAGCTTCCACCCCGACTGCATCGTGGTGGACTACTCGATCGGCCGGATCGATGCCCAGCAGATCTGCCAGAACCTCCGCCGCAACGCGGTGGAACGAAGCCCCCCCGACGCGGTTCGATCACGATCACAGGGACGACCGCGTCGTCGTGCCCCACGATGGCCGGCTGAGCGCGTCGGGGGGGCTTCGTTCCACCGTGTTCGGTGCGGACTGGCCAAAACGTTTCCGGACACAAAAGATCCATAGGGAGTCTTGTGATGAAGGTTTTCACGACAGGCCAGGTCGCCAAAATCTGTAAAGTCGCGCCACGGACGGTGAGCAAGTGGTTCGACTCGGGCCGGCTCAAGGGCTACCGGATCCCCGGCAGCCAAGACCGGCGCATCCCGCGGGAGTACCTGATCAAGTTCCTCAAGGAACACGGCATGCCGCTGGGCGACCTCGAGGACGAGGCGATGGCCAAGGTGCTGCTCGTCGGTCAGGACCAGGTCCTGATCGAGAACCTCAAGAAGCAGCTGCCGATCGAGCGGTCGTTCAAGATCCAGGTGGCCGCCAGCGGCTTCGAGGCGGGCATCCAGGCCGAGAGCTTCCACCCCGACTGCATCGTGGTGGACTACTCGATCGGCCGGATCGATGCCCAGCAGATCTGCCAGAACCTCCGCCGCAACGCGGAGTATGCCGACACGATCGTGCTCGCCCTGCTGCCGGACGACGGCTCGCTGATCACGATCGATCGGGCCCATGTCAACGAGAGCTTCAAGAAGCCCTTCGACGCGGCCCTGCTCGCCGAGCGGCTCCGCACCCTGATCGGTGCGAAGAAGGAGCTCGTGTAGTCAGTCGCTGACCCCGACCGGAACCCAGCCACGGGCCGGCCCGCCGCGCGCGTGCCGGCCCGTGATGCGTGGATGTGGAGAGAGTCGCACACGGTAGGCGAGGGGGTCGGTGCAAGCTCGAGGAGCATTTGGACCGAGTCTTCGAGGTCCCGCGACGCGACTTGCACCGCCCCCGAGCCGGGCCATCCGAGTTGATTGATTATGCTGAACGAGATGACAACCTCTCTGCACGGTATCCGGATGATCGACGTGGGCGGCAAGCCGGTCACGCTCCGCACGGCGCGGGCCTCGGCCCGGCTGGCGGCCCGGCCTGAGACGATCCGCCGCATCAAGGCCGGCGGGCTCGAAAAGGGGGACGCCGTGGCGACGGCCCGGGTGGCCGCGATCATGGCCGCCAAGCGGACGAGCGACATCGTGCCGCTCTGCCATCCGCTGCCGCTCGACAACGTCGAGGTCGCGATCGGCTTTGCGGCCGATGCGGTGCTCGTGGAGGTCGTCGTGCGGGCCACCGCGCGGACGGGCGTGGAGATGGAGGCACTCGTCGCCGCCAGTGCCGCGGCGCTCACGATCTACGACATGTGCAAGTCGATCGACCAGGGCATGACCGTCGCGGCCGTCCGCCTCGAGGAGAAGACCGGCGGCACCCGCGGCGACTATCGTCGCGAGTAATCGTCAGCCTTCGAGGCGATTCGATTCCGCGAGGATCGGCTCAAGCTCGTCGACGAAATCACGGACGTCCTTGAACTCGCGGTAGACGCTTGCGAACCGCACGAAGGCCACCTGGTCGAGCGTTCGCAGGAGCTCCATCAGCCGCTCGCCGATCACACGGCTGGGCACGTCGGCGTCGTAGGTGCCATAGAGCTCCCCCTCGAGCGCCGTCACGACGCCCTCGATGTCGTCCTCGGTGACCGGCCGCTTCCAGCAGGCCTTCGCGAGCCCCCGCTTGATCTTGTCGCGGTCGAACGGCTCCCGGACTCCCCCCTTCTTCGACACCACGAGAAGCTGCCGCTCCACCCGCTCGTAGGTCGTGAAGCGGCGGCGACACGCGAGGCATTCACGCCGCCGCCGAATCGTGGCGCCGTCATCCCCGGCACGGGAATCAGTCACACGGTCGTTATCGGCACGGCAAAAGGGGCAACGCATGGCGAGCAGCCTACGAGGCCGCAGTCAAAACCGACAAGTCGGCGTGCCGGATCGCTACGACGCCTCCCGAACATCGAGGTCAATCCCTTGAACCACGACAGGAGAGGCAAGGGGGTCGGCGGAAGCTCGAGGAGCATGTGGACCGAGTCTTCGAGGTCCTGCGACGAGACTTCTGCCGCCCCCGAGCCGGCGACACCCCCCACGGGCACGAACTACGCTTCAGCGCCATCGTCATCCGATTCGCCGGGCGCCGCCTGGAGTTCGGCCTCCTGCGTCGCCCGGGCCAGCTTCCAGTCGCGGCGCTGGCGGGAGCTGGGGATCTTCATCGCCTTGCGATACTTCGTCACCGTCCGGCGGGCGAGCGTGATGCCCTGCTTGGCCAGCTTGTCCACGAGGTCGTCGTCGCTGTAGGGCCTGTCCTTCGGCTCGGCATCGACGATCTCCTGCAGCTTGAGCCGCACGGCATCCCAGGCCACCTCCTCACCGTCGGCGCTCACCGTGCCCCCCACGAAGAACCGCCGTAGCGGGTAGAGGCCGCGGGGAGTCTGGAGCCATTTGTCATCGACGGCCCGACTCACGGTGGTGACATGCATGCCGATGCGGTCGGCGATCTGCTGCATCTTCAACGGCTCGATCGCCTCGGGCCCCTCGGTGAGAAACCGGGTCTGATGATCGACGATTGCCTGGGCGGTCTTCAGCAGCGTGCTCCGCCGCTGCTCGATCGCCTCGATCAGCCACTGGGCGGCATTGACCTTCCGCTTGATGTACTCACGAGTGGCCGGCTCCGTGTCGGGAGACAGGAGCATGTGCCTGTAGATGGGACTGATCCGCAGGCTCGGCAGATCGATCTCTTCGAGCCGGATCTTCCACGCACCGTCGGGGGCCTGATCGACGAACACGTCGGGCTTGACGGAGGGCACGATCGGCGCGGTGAACACGGCACCGGGCTTCGGCTGCAGGCCGTGCAGTTCCTCCCGCAGCCGCTCGATCTCCTCGAACGAGAAGCCGGTCCGCCGCTCGATGAGCGGCAGCCGATTCGCGGCGAGATCCTCGAGGTGATCGCTCACGAGCCGCCGCAGCCGGCCGGCATGCGGTGACGAGGTTGGAATCTGCAGCAGCAGGCACTCCCGCAGGTCTCGGGCGCCGACGCCGGTCGGATCCATGCTCTGCACGATCCGCAGGGCCGCCTCCAGGTGGGCACGCTGTGCCGGTTGGCCCTCGGGGGCGTCCGGATCGACCAACTCATCCAGCGGCAACTGGAGATAGCCGTTGGCGTCGAGGTTGTAGATGATCTTGTCGGCGGCCTGCCGCATGGCCTGGTCGAGATCGTAGTTCGAGAGCTGCTCGTGCAGGTGGTCGGAGAGCGTCTCGGGCCGTTCGACCATGTTGGCCATCACGTCGAGATAGCGGTCGCCCGCCTGCTCGATCTGCCCGGCCGACGGCCGGCTTCGATCGTCATCGCTGTCGGGATACTCCGCCGACCAGTCGTACGACCGCTCGAAGTCGGCCTGATTCGCATGCTCCTGATCGACGATGAGCGGCCGCTCGTCGACGGGTCGCTCGGGCACAGCCGGCTCCGACTCCGCGCCGACCGGGGCCGGTTCGCCGGGCCCGGCCTCCTGCCCCGCCTCGTCCACCTCCAGCGTCTCGTTGTTCTGGATTTCCTGCTCGATCCGCTCCTCGAGCGCCATCACCGGCAGCTGCAGAATCTCCATCGACTGGATCATGCGCGGCGCAAGCACCTGCTTTTGCGCCATCCGCATTTCCTGGCCGAACGACATCCGCATCGGAACGATCCCTGCAAAAATCGGGCCGACTCACCGCGGCCCTTTCACGACCCTAAGGATACCGCCTTTTGTCCGAAACCGCCGGGGGCCGTATTACGGGAGCCGTTGGCGGGTGGCGATGGCGTCGGCGAGCATGTCGCGGTTGGCCTGTTCGAGCGATGCGCCCACCGTGAGGCCGCGGGCGAGCCGGGTGAGCTCGACGGGTAGGCCGGCGAGCCGCTGGGCGACGACGAGGGCCGTGGCATCCCCCTCCACGTTGGGCGTGGTTCCCATGATCACCTCGCGAATGTCGCCCTGCTTGACCCGCGCCAGGAGCGGATCGAGCGTGAGCGACTCGGGACCTTTGCCCTCCAGCGGTGCCACCTTGCCCTGCAGCACGTGATAGACGCCACGGTAGTTTCCCGCCTGCTCGATTGCGAGCAGATCGCGAACCTGCTCCACGACGCACAGGAGGGAGCGGTCGCGCCGCGGGTCGCGGCAGATGTCGCAGAGATCGGCTTCGGCGAGGTTGAAGCACACCTTGCAGGGCCGAAGGTTCTCCTTGACGGCATGGATCGCGTCGGCGAAGGCGAGGGCCTCGGCCGGCGGCATCCGCAGCACGTGGTGGGCGAGCCGCTCGGCGGTCTTGCGGCCGATGCCGGGCAACCCGGCGAAGGAATCCACGAGCCGGCCGATCGCGTTGCGGGCGTTGGCCATCAGTCGTCCTCTCCGGTGGTCGATGCAAACCCGTCGTCGGCGGAGACCGACGGCTCGACGGCCACGCCGCCACCGCTGGCGTCCACGGGCTCCGCATCGAGGCGGCGGCGAGGCGGCTCGACCCGCCGGATCGCCGCGTCGAAGACAGTGCGCACCTTCGCCACGAGCGGATGCTCCGAGGCCTCGCGAACGAGCGCGGCCTGAGACACGGCGGGCGTGCCGCGCGGCGGCGACTCCGCCGGGCGGCCAGGCTGACCCGGCTCCGCCGCAGGCTCGTCGCGCGGGGCCGCGACGGTCACCAGCCGAACCACCGCCGTGCGACCGGCCATCTCGGCGAGAACGCGGCCGATGCCGGACGCCATCTCCGGCCGGGAGAGAAACGCCGTGGCCGCCGCGGCCGTGGCGGGCATCTGCACCTCGAGCGCCTCGTCCTTCCAGGTCGCAGCCACGGCCATCGCCGCGAAGTCGTGGGCCAGTCCTCCCACTTGCTCGCTGGCCGTCAGCCAGGCCATCAGCGGATCGGCCGGGAGAGCTGGCGCCGGCTGATCAGCCGCCGGGGATGGCTCGGACTGCCGTGGCGGCTCCGGCGGTCGCGGTGCCTCCGGCTGCGCAGCAGCCGGTTCAACGGCCCGCGGCGTCAGGTCGGGAGTTTTTTTTTCGCGCGGGGGCGCGGCCGCATGGCTGCTGGTCGCCATTCGGGAGAGCGTCTGATCGAGAATCTGCAGCATGGCCAGCACGGTGGCCGTGCCCAGCTGCCGACCTGCGGCGGCCAGGTCGACACCGAGGCCTGTCTGCGGCGTCATCAACTCGGGTCCACAGCCGACGCTGGCCAGCAGGCCGTCGCGGAGCGCCGCCACGAGCTGGTCGAGTACGCCGCCCGGGTCCGCGCCGCCGTGCAACGCCGCGTCGAGCGCGGCCAGTGCCGCCGGCGGAGCGCGGGCCACGATCGCCGTGACGATTGCCCCCACCCGCGCCTCGCGGCCGGTGCCGATGAGCGCATGCACCTCGTCGATCCCGATCGGCCCCCCCGCGCCGCCGAGCAGCTGCTCCAGCAGCGACTGGCTGTCCCGCATGCTGCCCGCGGCCCGCCGCGCGATCAGCGTCAGCGCCTCGGCCGACACATCAGCCCCTTCGGCCTCCACGATCTGGGCGAGCCGCCGCGCGATCGCCGCCGGCGCGACCGTCGTGAAATCGAACCGCTGGCACCGCGACAGGATCGTGATCGGGAGCTTCTCCGGCTCGGTCGTGCAGAGCACGAACTTCACGTGGGCGGGGGGCTCCTCGAGCGTCTTGAGCAGCGCGTT
>JBJTIE010000251.1:0-2480 GCA_046094845.1 Planctomycetaceae bacterium
GTACTGCAGCGAATAGACCGTCTTTTTTTCCGAGGGCAGATCAACGCCCATCAGTCGTGGCATGGTTCAGGTCTCTGGTCGGGAGGTTGGTCTGCGAACCCTTGAGGGGGCCCGCGGTGCATGTCGTGAGCTGTCGTCGTCAGCCCTGCCGCTGCTTGTGGCGCGGATCCGTGCACACGACGAACACGACGCCACGGCGACGCACGATCTTGCATTTCTCACACATGCGACGGACGCTGGCGCGAACCTTCATAAAAACGCTCGTGACTGCGGCCAATGGCAGGGTTGGAGGTGATGGCGGGAGTCCAAAACTATAGATCACGACGCGGGGCGTTCACAAGGGGGGGCCTTTTTTCCCGGTTCAGGGCGGCCGAGACCGCCCGACTGCGCCCCTCTCACGCGGTTTCTCCCACGGATTCCCCTGCCGCGGGCGGGGCGGTCAGCACCACCGGACCGCCGTCGGTGATGGCCACCGTGTGCTCGAAATGAGCGCTCGGCATGCCGTCGATCGTCGATTGCGTCCAGTGGTCGGCAAGCACCCGG
Source organism: Planctomycetaceae bacterium (assembly GCA_046094845.1). Taxonomy (GTDB): domain Bacteria; phylum Planctomycetota; class Planctomycetia; order Pirellulales; family UBA1268; genus QWPN01. Next base: position 544 of record JBJTIE010000251.1, read on the forward strand.
ACTTTCTTGGAGCCCATGTTCACCATGGGCTCCACCGCGATCACGAGACCGGACTCGAGCTCGAAATCGTGATTCCGCCGAAACGCCGGGGTGCAAAAGTTCGGCACCTGGGGATCCTCGTGCATCGATCGCCCGATGCCATGCCCGACGAAATTCTCGACCACGGAAAAGCCGTGGTCACGAACGTACTTGGCCATCTCCGTGGCCACGTCACTCCAGCGATTTCGCGTGGCCATCAACTCGATGGCGAGCGCAAGCACCCCGCTGGTGCAATCGAGCAGTTGCCGCACGCGGGGCTCGACGTCGCCCACCGGATGGGTGACCGCGGAATCACCGCACCAGCCTCCCACGCTGCAGCCGGTGTCGATGCTGACCACGTCGCCCGCGACCAGCACCCGAGAGCCGGGAATGCCGTGCACCACCTCGTCGTTCACCGAGATGCAACAACTTGCCGGAAACGGCACCTTCCCGGGCACGCCCTTGAAAAGCGGCACGGCTCCGTGCTCGATGAAAAACGACTCGACAGCGGCGTCGATCTCGCCGGTCGTGACTCCGGGCCTGACGAGCGACCCGGCGACCTGATGAGCCCCCCAGACGACCAGACCGGCGCGACGCATCAGCGCCATTTCACGAGCCGAACGCAAATTCACCACGACGACTCGAACCTCCTGGAAAACCGCGACTGGGGACCGGCACCGAGCCGCCGCCAATCCACCGAGTATATCGGCTTCAGCGCCGCCGCGATCGTGCTCGAAACTGCTCCACCGCAAGCCCGACACGACCGAAGATCTCATCGGCCGAACCCAGGCCGTCGATGCTGGCGAGCTTGCCCTGTCGGGCGTAGTAATCGAGCAGCGGGGCCGTTTGCTCCTCGAAGCTCACGATGCGTCGCGAGAAGATCTCCGGATCGTCGTCCTCCCGCTTTCGAGCCAGCATCCGCCGCACGAGCTCGTCCCGCGGCACGGCGAGCTCGATCACCCCGTCCAGGCTCATCGCCCGTCGTTCGAGCAGATCGTCGAGCGTGGCGGCCTGCGCCAGCGTCCTGGGGAACCCGTCGAGCAGGCATCCGTCGCGACAGTCGGGCGACTGGAGCCGCTGATTGACCATGCCGACGATGAGCGAGTCGGGGACGAGCTGCCCTTGTTCCATGTAGCTGGCGGCCTGACGGCCCGCCGGCGTACCTTCACGAACCGCGGTTCGCAGCATCTCGCCGGTCGAGAGGTGGGGCACCCGCAGCATGCCAGCCAGCCGTTGGCACTGGGTGCCCTTTCCCGCTCCGGGAGGTCCGATCAGGATCAGCCGCATGACGCGCCCACGTGGAAGAAGAGCCCGGGCAATCAGCCCTTCTCCAGCAGACCGGTGTAATTCCGCATCACCAGATGACTGTCGATCTTCTGGACGAGATCGAAGGCGACGCTGACCGCGATGAGCAGGCCGGTGCCGCCGTAGAAACTGGCGATCTGGGCGGGGATGCCGAGCGCACCCCCAACGATCGTGGGAATCACGGCCACGAGGGCCAGGAATCCGGCACCGACATAGGTGATCCGCTCCATGACCCGCTCGAGATAGTCGGCCGTCCGCTTGCCGGGGCGATACCCGGGGATGAAGGCGCCGAAGTTCTTGAGGTTGTCGGCCATTTCCTTGGGGTTGAAGGTGATGGCCGTCCAGAAGTAGCAGAAGAAGTAGATCAGCGCCACGTAGCAGATGTTGTAGAGGTACGACTGGCCGCGCTGGAAGGAATCGTGCAGGGACGCCAGCACGGCGTTGCCCGGGAACACGCTGCCCAGGTACTGGAAAAGCAGCTGCGGGAACAGGAGCAACGAACTGGCGAAGATGAGCGGCATCACGCCGGCCTGATTGACCCGCAGCGGAAGGTATTGACGCGTGCCGCCGAAGACGCGGCGGCCGCGGACCGCCTTCTGGCTCTGCGTCGGAAT
>JBJTIE010000252.1:0-2171 GCA_046094845.1 Planctomycetaceae bacterium
CGTTGACCACCGAGACCCCGAGCTTCTGCGCGGCTCGCGCCGTGTTCTTCATCTCTTCCGCCGCCCGCTTGTTGACGCCGTCGGGCTTGCCATCGCCCCAGACGTGCGGCGGCAGGATCGACTTGTGACGCTCGTCGATCCGGTCGCAGATGGCCTGGCCGACGAGATGACTCGAGATCGCGTAGACGGAGAGATCGTGCCGCTCGAGCGCGTCGCGCTTCGCCGCGCAGTAGCCGCTCTCGTTCAGGGCCCGCGTGACGTCGAAGTGGTCGCCCCAGCAGGCGAGTTCGAGTCCCTGGTAGCCGAACTCCCGGGCCTTGCGGGCGAGGTCTTCCATCGGCAGGTCGGCCCACTGGCCGGTGAACAGCGTGACGGGACGGGGCATGTGCATCACTCCTGGCATGCGACTGAAGGATTTCCGGAACAGATGAGAACGGATTCTGCCAGATTTGCGGTCCGCGGACTACGGTCGCCAACCAAGCCGCCGACCCACGCGACCTACTGGCGGACGACGCGGCGCATGAGCCACCAGCCCCAGAGCAGCATCAGCAGATTGCCCGCCCACACGGCGATCGGCGGCACCTTGCCCGCCTTGGCCTGATCGACCCCGAGGATGAACACGGGGTAGTAGACGATCAGAATCGGCAGGAAGCAGAGGAAGAAGCTCGTGAGGAAGTCGGCGTTGCGCATGCGGATGGCCATCGGGGCGCCGACGAGCACGAAGCAGAGGCAGCTGAACCCGTTGGCCCAGCGCCGCCAGGGCTCCATCACGATCCGATTGAGCCGCGTCGTTTCCCAGTCGATCAACGCCCGCTCGTGGGCCACCGCCGCCGGAATCGTGTGCTCGAGGCGGCCCGTGACGCTGCCCATCGCCTGCTTGCCCGCCGCCACCTGCTCGATCTGGTCGATCCGGGTCTCCTCGTCGGCCCGGGCCTTGGCGAACTCGGCCATCGCGATCTCCGACGGGCTCGTGGCCGTGGTGCCCTTGCGGCTCACGGCGTCGAGCGGCACCTCGCGGACGATCTCGTCCGGAAACGAGGCGGTCACGTCGCCCATGTGGAGCGTGCCGTCGCGAAAGATCACGGTCAGCGTGCCGGCCGCGGCGTTGGCGCGGAGCTCCGCCTCGGCGGCCGACACGGTGGCCGGTGCGCCGGCAGGGCCGGACGAGAACGAGAGCGTGGGCCGGATCAGCGTCCGTCCCTCGACGCCCTTCACGTTGATCGACACCTGGGGCGTGCTGTAGGACCGCTGCTGCCGCAGCTTGCCGTAGATGATCTGCTCGACGCTCTCGACCACGACGCGGCGGATGCCGTCACGGCCCCACGACACGGCGACGTCGTTGAGCCACACCGACACGAAGCTCACCACGAGCGCCAGGCCGAAGGCGGGCCACATCGCCGACATCGGCGTGACGCCGGCCGCCTTGAGGGCCGTGATCTCGTTGCTGGCCGACATCCGCCCGAACACGCTCGCCGTGGCGAAGAGCATCGTGCCCGGCACGGCGAACCGCATCGCCTCGGGGAGCACGTAGGGCACGAGCAGCATGATCTGCACGAGCCCGAGCCCCTGCTGCTGGGCCTCCTTCACGAGCCCCACGACGAGCATGAAGAGCGTCAGCGCCGCCAGGGCGACGAGAAACACCTGGAGGAGCTCCAGCAGCACGTAGCGGGTGATGATCTTCATCGCCGGGCCGCCTCCACGCTCCGGGCGTAGACGCCCACGGCGTCGGCCGCCGCCGTGATCGCCGTGGCGACATCGCCGTCGCGGGCGGCTTCTCGGCTGCGGCGCACATGGCCGAGGACATGCGTGCGGGTGGCGTCGTCGAGGCCATCGGCCGCGGACTCGACGCTGGCGACGATGCCCTCGATCCGCGCCGGCGTCGGGCCGCAGGCGTAGGTGCGATAGGGGCCGGCGCCGACGCGGGCATTGGGGGCGAGCCGCGGGATGCGGGCCGTCGGCGGCGAGCAGAAGCCGATGAGGGCCCAGATGATCGCGCCCACGGAACCGAGCAGCAGGCTGGCGAAGCTGACCCAGGCGATTGGTTCCCGGAGTTCGCCCAGCCACCCGCCGACAAGGCCGTCGGCCCGCATCATTCCGCCGTGGGGATAGAGCAGCAGCGCCGCGAGCAGGCAGCCGCCGCCGTGGGCGTCTACGCCCGGAGCGTGGAGGCG
>JBJTIE010000253.1:0-4186 GCA_046094845.1 Planctomycetaceae bacterium
GGCACGACCCACACCTACGCCTACGACGTCACGGGCCGCCAGACGGCCGACGCGATCACCGCGCTTGGCACGAGCGTCAACGGCGCCGTCCGCCGGATCGAATCGGCCTACGACGTGCTCGGCCGTGTCACGGGGGTGACCTCGTTCAGTGCCGCCGCGGCTGGCACAGTCACCAACCAGGTCACCAGGGCCTACAACGGTTTTGGCCAGCTTGCCTCCGAGTGGCAGTCCCACACGGGCCTCGTCAACACGTCCACGACCCCGCGAGTCCAATACGCCTACTCCCAGGGCAGCGGCGGCAACCACAGCCGGCTCACGCGGGTCACGTATCCCGACGGCTATCAGGTCAACTACACCTACAGCGGCGTCGACGCCGCGGTCAGTCGCCCGACGAGCCTCACGGGCCTGCGTGCCGGCTCCACGAGCTCCAACACGCTCGAAGCCTTCAAGTATCTCGGCGCCGGCACCGTGATCGAGCGATCCCGTCCGGAAGTGAACGTCACCCTCTCGATGGTGAACTTCTCCGGGGCCACCGGCTCCGCCGGCGACAAGTACACCGGGCGCGACCGGTTCGGCCGCGTGGTCGATCAGCGCTGGACGCAGGGCACGACGGCCACAAGCCCGGTCCTCGACCGCTACGGCTACACGTACGACCGCAATAGTAACCGGCTCACCCGCACGAATGCCCTCGCCGCCACGTTCAGCGAGACCTACGCCTACGACGCCCTGAACCAGCTCCAAAGCTTCAGCCGCGCTGGTGGCACGACCACGAGCCAGCAGTGGCAGTTCGACGCCCTGGGCAACTGGACGACCGTGACCACCAACGGCGTCGCCCAGGCCCGCACGGCCAACGCCCAGAATGAAGTCACGCAGGTCGGCGGCTCGGCGCTCGCCTATTCCCGCACCGGCAACCTCACCACCGACGCCCAGGGCCGCACGCTCGCGTATGACGCCTGGAATCGCCTCGTCTCAGTCAAGAACGCCGCCGGCACCGAAGTCGCCCGCTATGAATACGACGGCCTCAACCGCCGCATCGTCGAGCAGGTCGGCACGCTCGCGTCCCCGGCTGCCGCGACCGCCGCCGTCCGCGACGTCTACTACTCGCAAGACTGGCAAGCCCTCGAAGAGCGCGTCCGCACGAGCCCGAGCCAGGTCGCGACCACCGCCGACACCCGGTTCATCTGGAGCCCGGTCTACGTCGACGCGATGGTCGCGAGAGACCGCAACGCCGACAACAATGCCACCACCGGCACCGGCGGCCTGGAGCAGCGGGTGTACGCCCTGCAAGACGCCAACTGGAACACGACCGCGATCATCGCGGCCACGGGTGTGCCAGGCGTCACCGCCGGCACCGTCATCAACCGCTTCGCGTACACGCCCTACGGCGAAGTGCAAACGCTGACGGCCTCATGGGCCGTGCCGCCGGCCGGCTCCACCCCCGCCGTCCCGTGGTCCCACCTCTTCCAAGGCCTCGAGTTCACCGACGTGACGGGCCTCGCCTACGTCCGCCACCGTGACTACTCGGCGAGCCTAGGCCGATTCATCGAGCTGGACCCGATCGGGTTCAGTGCGGGGGATAACAACTGGTATCGGTTCGTCGCCAACGGGCCGACGGGAAAGACGGATCCGAGTGGGCTGGATTGGAGCAATGCCTGCTCCGGCGGGATTACAACCTCCGGGTGCAACTCCACGATCACGGTGACTCCGCCGTGTGGTGACCCCCAACTGATTCCCTCACCGGCTCCACGTCCAAGTGCGAATCGGTGGACCGTCTTTGACAACGAGGCTGCATGGCGAGCCGAATGGACGTACGACACACATGGCGGCCTGGCAGCAATAGGAGTGCGAACACAGTTTCAAGATGGTTTCAGCGCCACTCTTACGCGAGCGCCGAGTGGCACCTACTATCTGGCTTTTCGCGGCACGGAGGACTTTTTCGGACCCGAAGATGGCTGGGCCAACGTAGCCCAAGGACTCGGATTCCGGACGAGCCAATATGAGCAGGCGGTCAGCCTTGCTGGCGCTGTCAAGAGAAACTTGCCACCCGGTTCCAGGCTGATTCTGACCGGACATTCGCTCGGTGGCGGCTTGGCCACCGCCGCAGCCTATGCAACGGGCGCTGACGCGATCACGTTCAATGCGGCCTCCGTGAATGCGTACTATCGATCACAAGGCCAGCCGGGCAACATCCGGTCGCACGTCGTGTTCGCTGATCCCCTGAGCGCCGGACGCACCTGCCTGCACGTGTCCCGATTCGGACCGATTGTCTGGCATCGGCGACTGCCCGGCACCGTCATCGTGCATCCGCCATTGGTGTGGAATACGCATTCGATGGATAATTTCCCCCGACACTGATACTCATTCATGCCGCGCCGCTTCTCTATCGGACTTGTCGTTCTGGCATTCATCGCCTGTTTTTCATCCTGCATTGGAGATCCACGGATGGCTGCCCAGTCTCACATGAAGCGCTGGCGAGCAGCCGAGTTTTCCAGCGATCCACTAGGTGTTCGGTTGGCAGAGGCCGTTGCCGCCGGCAACCGCTCCGGCATCGATTCGCTCGTTCACGAGGGAGCCGACGTGAACCTAAGGGGCAAAGAAGGACTTCCGCTCCTCGTGTGGGCGATGGCAAAAGACAGCGCGGAAGGTTTCGACGCATTGTTGGCTCACGGGGCAGACCTCACAGCCTTGGCAAACGATCCGGCGTTTACCCGGAATGGTGAGCGCACCAGGCAAGTGATCGAGCTAGTCGTGTCGGCATTTAACTCAGAGTTTTTGCGCGCGTCATTGAAACACGGCTTCGACCCAGACTATGTTCCCGATCCAGGCATGAATGAATCCCTTCTGTTTCGGGCGGTGTGGACCCATGCAATCGACAACGCGGCAATCCTGCTCGATGCCGGTGCGGACATAGATCATGTCGACGCTAATAACGAGTCAGCAATCATGCTGGCAGCGGGAATGCGGTACTACGAGATGGTTGTGTTTCTTCTGGGGCGTGGCGCCGATCCATGCATCAAGGCTCGCTCAGGGCATGATCTCGCAGGCTGCCTCAAGATGTTTGGCGATCGGGGGGTCACCGTCCAAGAGGCTCCCCACTTCAGGAAGGTTGTCGCTGAACTGAAGAAACGCGGCCTCATCACCGACGAGGATATCGCGAAGGCCAATCAGCCGGGACCGCCTCCACCTTGGGAGGAAGGCGGCATTAACCCGTGATAAAAAACCAAAAAAAACCAAAGAAAAACCAAGGCAAAAACCAAAGGACAGGCATAATCCTTGACGACCGGCGGCGGGAGCCGTAGGATACGGGCGTTCAGTACCCCCAAGTCCTGCAGGAACCCCCGCGATGACAATGCCCAGGCGGCAACTGGTGGACGTCGCGGTCACCCGCTACTACCACTGCATTTCCCGCTGCGTCAGGCGGGCCTTCCTCTGCGGCGAGGGCGTGACGCACCGCAAGGCCTGGATCGAAGCCCGGCTCGAACTCCTCACCAAGCACTTCGCCATCTCCGTCTGCGGCTTCGCGATCCTCGACAACCACCTCCACGTCCTCTGCCGCCTCGACCCCGGCATTGCCGACGGCTGGAGCGATGAAGACGTCGTCCGCCGCTGGATCGCCGTCTACCGCCCCTCCTGCCTCGACGTCGATACCCCGGCGACCGTTCAGGCCTGGATCGACAACCAGTGCCAAGACACCGCCCGCGTGGCCCGCTACCGCGAGCGGCTCCAGGATCTCGGCTGGTTTATGAAGGCCCTCAAGGAACCGCTGGCACGACTCGCCAACAAGGAAGACGACTGCAAGGGCACGTTCTGGGAAGCCCGCTACAAGTCGATCGCCATCCTCGATGAACAAGCCCTGCTCGCGACCTGCGCCTACATCGACCTGAACCCCTTCGCCGCCGGCATCGCCACAACCCCCGAAGACGCCCCACACACCTCGATCAAGCAGCGGGTCGATCACGTCCGCAAGAGCGGCGACCTCGAAACCCTCCAGGCCGCCGCAGCGGCCACATCCGTCCCCGCCGCCCGAATCGAAGCCGACCTCGAGCAATCCCACTGGCTCTGCCCGCTCCAGGATCGCAAGACGTCCGGCACCGGTCGCGCCGGCGCAGCCCGCGAAGGCATGCTGCCCGGGTTTTCGCTGTCGAGCTACCTCGAGCTCGTGGACTGGACGGCCCGGCTCTGCCGC
>JBJTIE010000254.1:0-12774 GCA_046094845.1 Planctomycetaceae bacterium
GGAACTCGCCCTGGCGTGCGGCAGGGGAGCCGCCGAGCCGATGGCCGCGGGCACCGCCCCGCTCCACCGGCGGATCGTCGTCGGCTGGGACGCCGCCTACTGGCACAACGAACGCTGGGACGACGCCGCAGCAGGCCGGCCGGCTCGCCCAGCATGCGAACCAGTTCAACGGGATCGGCCGGGTCGTCCGTCATGAGGACGGTGCTGCAGCCACGCGCCGCCAGGGTCGTGATCTGCCGCCGCAGGTGGGCCGCCTGGGCAGGACTGCCGCGGCGCGGGTCGAGCACCCTGCCGCAGAGCACGAGGGCGATGCTGCTGGCGGATCGGGCCGCCTCGACTGCGGCATCGAAGGCCTCGGCCGCGGCTCGCGAGACCGCCTCGACGACCTCGGGGGGCGCAGCGTCAGGAACCGGAACGGGACGGTCGAGCGCCGGGTCGAAGGCGAACAGAATGTCTGCCATGGGATGCACCCCATCCGTGGTTGGCCAACGCCAGGGGCGGCGATCCGAAACCGGCGGCAGGACGTGGCCCGCCGACGCGCCGTAGCCCAGGCAAGATGGGGGCAATGTAACGCCTCGCAGGCGATTTCCGCCACGCCAAAAAGGCCGTCGAGAAACCGGTTCAGGTCGAAAGCGGCGGTGGCGATGCGAAAAAATCGACGAGCAGTCGATCGGCCCAGGCCGTGTCGCGTGCGGTCCCGCACGCGGCGAGCACGCGGCTGCGGAGCAGAACGCCCTTTTCCAGCTGCCGGGTGAACAGCCGACAGGAAAGCCGCAGCCGGCCCTGATCCCACGACGCATCCACCTGCGTCGCATCATCCGGATGCGGCGCGAAGAGCACGGCCGAACCAGTGGGACGAATCGCGAGGACGGCCGCCGTGCGAGCCGGGAGCGTCGCGGTCGGAGCGAGGGCCGACCAGCCGCTGCCTGGGGCCGTCGCTTCCAGCCATCGCACGTCGGTGGCTGCGACGTCGGCCACCACCGACACCGCCGGATCGCTGTCGAGGATCGCCGTCTGCGCCGACGCGATCAGTTCCCACGCCGCGGTCGCGGCGTCGCAGGCGCGCCGTCGCCACAGCGCCGTCGCCCGCAGGCTCCGTGAATCGGACGGCTCATAGATGGCGGTGATGTCGCTGCCGCGGAGCCAGTGGTCACTCGGTGGGCAGGATGCGGTGAGGTCGAGCCCGAGCAGATGATCGACGCTCGCCGGCTGCGTGGCCGCAGCGATCACCAGCCCCGCAGCAGGCCGGTCTAGGTCGAGCGACACCTCGAGGCTGCCGCAGCGGGTGTGGCTCCGGCGTCCGTCGAGCGTCCAGTGGTCGGTGGCGGCGGGCATGGGAGCTTTCGCGAGTGGGAGACGAACGGGCAGACGGAACGCGGACTCATCCATTAAAAACGTCGGGGCCCGAGATGAATAGTCGGAGGCTCGCTCCGCCGTGCCCCGTCCCCGGAGAATCGCATGTCGATGCCCACAGGTTCTTCGCCCGACCCGCTCGCGGTGTGCATCGAGGCGGCACGAGAGGGAGGCCGCGTGCTCCGGGAGTGGCGGGGCAGGTTCGCGGTCTCACGCAAGGGACCACGCGACTTCGTGACCGAGGCAGATTTCGCGGCTCAGGCCGAGATACGGCGGATCGTCGCCGCCGCGTTTCCAGCGCACGGTTTCGTCGGCGAGGAGGCCGACGCCGGCGGCGGTCAGCCGGCATCCGGCGACCGCGGGCATGCCGGGAGCGGTCTGCGATGGATCGTCGATCCGCTCGACGGCACGTCGAACTACGTGCACGACTTCCCCGCCTACTGCGTGTCGGTGGCCCTGGCAGACGGCGACGATCTGATCGTGGGGGCGATCTACGATCCGGTGCGGGACGAGTGCTTCACGGCGCGGAAGGGAAGCGGGGCCTTTCTCGACGGCCGCCCGCTGCGTGCGCCCGACGTGACCGATCCCGCCGCGGCCATGGCAGCCGTCAGCTTTCCGCCGCACGTCGCCATCGACTCCCCCGCCGTCGCCGACTTCCTCGCCGTGCTGCCCCATGTGCACACCGTGCGGCGGACCGGTTCGACGGCGTTGAATCTCGCCTACGTCGCCTGCGGACGACTGCATGCGTTTTGGGTTCGGCGGATCGCCTGCTGGGACGTGGCCGCCGGCCTGCTCATCGCCCGCGAGGCGGGGGTGGCGGTGGGGCCGTGCACCGAGGAGGCACGAGCAGGCGACCATATCCCGCTCGATTCACCGGGGCTGATCGCTGCCAGCACGCCGTATCTGTTCGTCGCGATCCGCACGATGCTGCACGGCGGCCTGGTCGCGTCGTGACCGGACGGAGAGCCCGTGGCCGAGTGTCGGGGTCGTAGCGGTTATGCGGGCTGCGAAAAGCGGGCGGGACGCGCGTTCTGGGAAGGGTCTCGCGGGGGCGCGGTAGGCTTGCGCATCGGAGTGTGTGATGGCCCGCGACGCGACCCTTCTTTTTCGCATCATCGTGCTCGTGATGGGCATCGTCGCCCCCGGGGTGGCGGTAGCGCAGCCGCCAGAGGCCGCGCCCCTCCGCATCGACGAGGTCGGGCCGGAGATCTTCTACCTCGAGGGGGAGGGCGGCCGGCTCGTGCCGGTGCCCGGATTCAGCTACCGGGATTTCGTCGAACTGTTCCGCATGCAGGAGGGGCTGCCCGCCGCCCTGCAGCCCCCGGCCGTCGTGCTCGAACGGCTCCGCGTGCAACTCGACCTGCGGCCGGCGACCGCCGTGGGCGGATCGACCTGTCCGGCGGTGGTGGAGTGCACCGTCCGGCAGACCCGCGGAGGCTGGGTGCACCTGCCGATCGATCTGCACGGCCTCTTGCTCTCGGGCACGACGCGGCACGAGGGCCCGGGCCGGATGGTCGTCGATTCCGATCCCGGCCGCGGTGGCTATCGGCTCTGGTTCGATCACGCTGCCGACAAGGGGGCCGACGCGACGCACTCCGTCGTCCTCGAGGGGAGCGTCACGGTCGATACGACCGCCGATGCCCAGGCCTTGATGCTCCGCCTGCCACCCGCCGTTGCTTCGACGGTCGAGATCGAGTCCACCCGCGCAGCGCCGGCCGTGACCATCCAGCCGGCGCCACCGCAGCAGCGCGTCACCACCTCGGTGGTCGCCGACGGCAGTCTCACGGTGATCGCCGGACTCGTCGGCGACGTGCGGTTGCGGGTGGCGGATCCGAACTCGGCCGTGCCGGCATGGAACGGTGTGCCGGAGGCCGCGGTCGAGAGCCTCGTGCGGCTTGACGGCCGGCATGCCTACACCGACGCCACCGTGCGGCTCGCCAATCTGCCCCCCGGACTGCGGCTGGTCAGGATCGCCCTGCCGCCGCGGACCGTGCTCCGCGGTGTGCGGGCACCGGCGGCAGTCGCAGCGCGGGGGGGCACCGTCGCCGCTCCGACGGTCGACGTGGCGATCGATCCCGGCAGCGACGGTCAGGCCGTCGTGGAGTTGCAGTGCGAGCGACCCCTCGATCCCTCGGACGCGCAGCCGTTCGAGGCGGCCGGCTTCGCGGTCGAGCAGGTCGAGACGTGGCGGCAGTGGGGCCGCGTGAGCCTCGTGATCGAAGGGGAGTGGCGGGCCGAGTGGTCGCCCGGGCCGGGCGTTCGCCGGGTCGATCCTCCGGCCTCCGCCCGCCGGCAAGGGTTCGTGGCCGCCTTTGCCTACGACGCACAGCCCGCCTCGCTGCCCGTGCGAGTGAAGCCGCGGCAAAGCCGAGTCGTGATCGAGCCGGAGTATCGCTACACCGTCGGAGCCGCGCGGCTCGAGCTCACGGCTCGGCTGCGGGTGACTGCCAGCGGCGGGCCCGCGACGTCGGTCGCCGTGGCGCTCGATCCCGCCTGGACCGTCGACGAGGCGGGGCCGGCAGGTGTGGTGGACGTCGGCGGCGTGACCATCGATCGCGGCACCGTCACGATCCCCTTCACGCAGGCGGTCACGGGCGACATGGTCGTCGAACTGCGGGCGAGTCGGCTCATCGATCGCAACGCCACCCGTATCGAGTGGAAGCTGCCCGTGCCGCAGGCCAACCTCGTGACGCCCGCGGCGGTCATCGTGGATGCCGATGCCGACATCGAGATCCTGCCCGATACCGCCGCCAGCATCGGTCTCGTGCGGCAATCGGCCGCCGTCGCGCCCCGCGCCGGCTCCGACGCATCAGCGCTCGTCTACCGGCTCGATCTGCCCCAGGGCACCTTCGCCGCGACGCGACGGTTCCTCGATCGCCGGGTCACGGCGGCTGTTTCCACGCGGGTGCAGGTCGACGAGACCGACATCGGGGTCACGCAGACCCTGCGGCTTGACGTGGTGCACGTGCCCCTGCAGTACGTGGAGCTGTGGGTGCCCGAGGCCGTCAATGAATCAGGAACCCTCGAGGTGCGGCAGGGGGAGACCCTGCTCGATCCGTTCGCGGTGCCGGATTCCGGTCCGGAGCCGCCGGCCGAAGGGGGGGCGGCGGTCTGCCTGCGGGCCATTCTCTTCGAGCCGTTGCTGGGTGCCGGTGATCTCGCGGTCTCATACCGACTGCCTGCCCAGGCCGTTCCCGAGGAATCGACCGTGGCTGTCGATGTGCCGCTGGTCCTCCCGGCCGTGGGGCGGATCGGTCGGCAACTGGCGGTCGTACAGGCCTCCGACGCGCTGGCAGTCGATGTCCGCGGCGATGCCTGGCGGCCGGAGACCGGCGCGGCGGACACGCCCCGGGTGTGGGCCGCGGGCAAGCCCCAGCAGGTGCTGCCCCTTGCCGTCGCGGGCCGTCAGCGTTCGGATGCGGCGGGCACCGTGATCGAGGCGGCCTGGCTGCAGACACGGCTCGTCGCCGACCAGCGCGAAGACGTCGCGGTGTATGTGATCGGCGGCAGTGGAGCCGCCCTCACCGTGTCGCTGCCGCCGGCAGGCGGGCCACGCCCGGGATCCTGCATTGCGAGGCTCGACGGCGGCACGATTCCCACCGTCGAGCGGAAGGACGGCACCGTCGTCGTCGAGGTGTCGGCAGCCAGCGACGACCGGCCGCGGCTGCTCGAGATCCGTCGGTCTTCCACGCGAGCCGCGGCCGGCGCTGCCTGGGCCGCTGCGATCGGCCTGCCGGTGCGGGTGGACCTGGCCGCGGCAGTGTTTCCCGACGGCATCGTGCAGCGGAGGTTCTACTGGGAGATCACCGCCCGCCCCGACGAACATCTGCTCGGCACACCTGCTACGTGGACGTCCCAGCAGCGGTGGCGGTGGCGGGGCTCGACGTTTCAGCGGCAGCCGGTCGTCTCCCGCGAGGCGCTCGCTGCGTGGATCGAGGCCAGCATCGGAGGGGCGGGGCCGCCGAGGTCCGCGGCGCCCGTGCCGGAGCCGACCGTCGTCGAGCGGCGACTGGTCTATTCCGGTGTCGGGGCGCCGGGAGCGGCGACGGTCTGGGTCGTGCCCACGTGGTGCCTCGTCCTCGCCGCGTCGGGCGTCACGCTGGCGGCGGGGCTCGCCGTGGCCTACCGGCCGTGGCTGCGGCGCATGGCACTGATCCTGCCGGTGGTCGCCGGGCTGGTGCTGGCGGCGGCCGCGGCGCCCGAACTGGCGGCCCTGCTCGGCCAGGCGGCCGTGCCGGGCATCGCGTTGACGCTTGTCGCCTGGGCGCTCCGCGGGCTGCTCGATCGACCGCACGGCGTGAACCTGCGGCCGCTGCCGGCCTTGGTTTCGCCGAGCTCGATGACGCGTTCCCTTGGCGAGTCACCCTCCCTCGTCGTCGCCGGCTCGTCGCTGCGCCGCGAGGACAGCCTGACCGCGATCACGAAACAGCAGCCGTGAGCACGAGCATGCGGGGATCGAACACGTCGCTGGTGACGGGGCTGCTCGCCGCGCTGCTGCTCGTCCCGGTGAGAGCCGGCGTCGTGGCGGGCGAGCCGCAGGCCGCACCACCGCTCGAGTTTCATCGCGTGCATGTGCCGGCCGGCCGGCTCGCCGACGTGCAGCTCGACGACGAACGCTACGTGCCGATGTCGATCGCGGAGTTCGAGGCTGCCGTGGCCCGGGCCGCGGACGGGCGAAATCAGGCCGCCGGCGTCATGCCCCGTGCGGTCGCTGACACGGTGACCTATGCAGCCCGCCTCGACGACGACGGCGCGATCTTCGGCCTCGTGAACTGCGTGGTGTCGCCGGCCGCGGCCGCGATCGCGAGGGCGTTGCCCCTCGGCGCGATCGCCGCCCGCCACGGCACGTTCGTGAGCGCGGCCGGCGGTCGCGATGCCGTCATCTTCGGCACACCGGGCGGCGGCAGCTTCCTGCAAACGCTCGCGGGGGGCACCTACGGATTCGAGTTCGTCTGCCCGCCGGTCGTGCCCGGCTCGACCACGTTCAGACTGCCGCTCGTGGCGTCGCTGGCGACGACGATGGAACTCCAGATTCCCAAGGGAGCCGTGCTCGAACTGGTGGGGGGAGCGGCCCGTCACGCCGTCGCCGTGCCGCCGTCCGAACCGGAGAAGCCGTGGCGGATCGAGGCCGGTCCGGCCGCGGAATTGACGCTGGCCATCCGCCCGGAGCGCGACGACGACGTCGGCCTGGCCGTCTGGTCGGCGGTGGAGATTCGCGGCCAGCAGGCGGCGTTCGCGGCGACGGTGCGGCCGTCCGGTGCCTGGCGACCCGGGGAGGTGGTGCTCGACAAGGATGCGGCGGCGCGCATCACGTCCGTGCACGCGGCCGGAGGCGGCGAGCCGCTCGAGTGGGACGATGCGGCGGATGGCGGGCAGATCGTCGTCAGGGTGCCCGCCTGGCTGGCAGGCGGCCGCGGCGACCTCACCGTGCAGGGCGTCGTGCCGGCGGTGGGGCCGCGCTGGAGACTGCCGCTGTTGACGGCGACGCAGCGCCGCTGGGTCGGCGGGGGCAGCGTCGTCAGGATCGATCCCGCCTTCGGCGTGGCGGCTCTCGATCTCGAGGGCTGTCGCATCGTCACCGCGGCGGTGGCGGGCCGCTGGCCGGTGCCGCGCATCCACGGCGACATTCCTTTCGGGGCTGACGAGGCGACCGCGCGGCCAGCCTTGTTCAACGTCGAGGAGCAGTCGTTCGCGGCGGCGTGCCAGGTATCGCTGCGGCCCCGCGCTCCCACCTTCGACGTCGCCCGCGTCACGACCGTGGAGATCTCGCCCCGGGCGTTGCTCGGTCGCGCCATCTGTGACATCCGCGTCGTCGATGGCGAAGCCTTCGAGATCACGGCGCGACTGGCCCCCGGTTGGATCCCCGACTCGGTCGAGCTGCTGGAGTGGGGCGAGGAGACCCCCGGCGGCGAGCAGCAGCCGCTCAAGACGGTCGCGAATGCCTTGCCCATCGACTGGCGATTCGTCCAGTCGCCGGGGGGGGATTCGCTCCGCATCCCTCTGCCGCTCGGCGCCACGCCGGCCCGCGGCCTCGGCCTGCGGATCGTGGGGCATCGTGCCGGCATTCAACGCGATGCGGACTTCATGACGAGCGACATCGACATGGTGCAGTTCGATGGCGAGCGGGCGGGCATGGCGATGATCGACATCAAGACGGTCGCCGACTCGTTCATGGAGATCGACGACACGCCCGTCGGCATGCTGCCGGCGGAAGGACGGCTCGCGCGACTCGTGGAAGCGGGCACGATCCGCGGCCGAATCCCCGGCGGTGAGCTGGCGGTCAATCGTCGCGCTCGGCTCGTGACGAGACGCCCGCCGGTCGACGCGGACGTCGCCGTGCGGCTGGAGGCCCGTGACGAGCGGCTGACCGAGACGTTCCTCTTCGACTGCCGGCCGGAGGCGGGGGGGCTGGAGTCGCTGGTCGTCGACGTATCCGCACCGATCGGGGAGGGCCTCGAGTGGCTGGTCACCAGCCCCGAGGGCATCGCGGTCACGGCGCGGCTGCTGCCGACCGGCGACGCGACCGGCCGGCCTGCCAGGCGGCCCGAGTCGATCTCCGAATCCTGGCTGCTCGAATTTCGGCCTGCCGTCCAGCAGCAGGTCCTCATCCGCGCGACGCGGACGACCCCGTTCACGACGGCTCTGGCCGTGCCGCTGGCCTGGGTGCGCGAGGCGAGCGAGGCAGGCGGCGTGGTGACGATCGCAGCGGTCGGACGCCTGCTGCCCGAGGTGCGGAACGAGCGGCTGCTCGAGTTGCCTGCGCGGCCCGACGCCCGCGCGGCTGGCGCGCGATCACTGGAATTCGCGTATGGCCCGCCGGCGCCGGTCGCCGGTGCCGCGGCCGAAGTGTGGCCCACCGGCGGCGTCGTCGATGCCCGTGCGTGGGCCTGGCGCGAGGACGTCAGCTGCCGATGCGAGGAATCAGGGGTCGTCGAATGCGAGTCCCGATTCGCGATCGAGAACGAGGGGCGGGATGCCGTCAGCGTCACGATCCCGGCGGGCCAGCGACTGCAGGGTGTCAGCGTCGATGGCAGGGCCCTGCCCGGGGACATGGTGGCCGCGGCAGGCGCGACGCTGCGAGTCCCGCTCCCGGTGGCGGAGCGGCGGGTCGAGATCGTGGTTCGCTCGACGCTCACCCGTGACCCTGCGGCCGGCTGGTGGTGGGTCGCGCCGCAGGGCTGCGGCACCGACCTGCCGATCCTCGAGCGGTCCATCCGTCTGCTTCTGCCTCCGGAACTCGAGGCCTTCGTCGTGGACGGCGGCTACCGGCCTCCCGATCCGGTCGCCACGGGCTGGGCCGATCGGCTGTTCGGGATCACACCCGCCGCACGTCGTCCCGGTGAGTCAACGCAAGCCAGCGAGGCGCCGCCGCTGGAAGCCGGGTTTCGGGTCGAGGCCTTCGCGGCCCGTGGCAGCCGAGACGGAGGCGGCATCATCGTCATTCGGCGTCGGCTGCTCGCTGCCGCATCCCTGCTCGCCGCGCTGGTCGTGGGGAGCCTGGCTCTGTTCATGGCGTCGCGGAGCTGGTCCACCGCGGTCGCGCTCTGCCTGATGGCCGCGCTCGCCGCCATCTGGGCGCCAATTCCGCTCTACGAGGTGGCGAGATCAGCGTGGTGGGCCGCCCTGGCCGGCAGCGGATGCGGCCTCATGACTCGCCGCCGCGGGGCCGCCGCGGTGCTCGTCGCAGCAGCCCTCGCTGCAGACCCCGTGACGGCCGAGGAGCCGCAGTCGTTTCGCGTGTTCATCACGCCCGGCGGCAGCGGCGACATGGCGCTCGTTCCCGAGGCCTTGTTTCGTCAGCTCGCGGTGGCCGGCCAGTCCGCAGCGACGATCCGCGTGGTGCGGTGCGACCTGTTCGCCAGGTCCTCCACCGACGCGACCGCCGAGCCATGGCGGGTCGAGTTCGAACTCGACGCGGATGCCGGTGGGGCGCTGCTGCTGGCTGAGCCGGCCGGTGCCGAGTGGCGAGTGGCCGAGGCTGCCGTCGGAGCCGGCGTGCTCGCCCGGTCGGTGGGCAATGGGCTGCGGCTGACCGCGGCGACGGCCGGCCGACATCGGGTGGTGGTGGAGGTGGCTCCGCGGATGGAACGTCGCGGCGGCGTGGAGATCGCCGAGGTGCGGCTGCCGGCCGCGCCGGCCGCGGCGATGCATCTCGTCGGCGACCCACTGCCGGCCAACGCGGTGGTCTGCGAGCGGTCGCTGGGAGGCCAGCCGTTCCTCCCCGCCCCCGTCGTGGTGCCCGCGTCAGCGGCAAGGGTGTTCGACGTGTCGGGCGCGGAGGTGGTGCGGCTGGTGCGGCCGCTCGATCCGCGGGATCGGATCGCTGCCGAGCCATCGGCCGCCGCGACGGTGAACGAGGTCCAATGGGGACTCTCGGCCTGCACCGTGCAGACGCGAGTGAGTCTCGACTCCCCCGATCTGCTCCATGCGGTGGTGCTCCGTGCCGATGAGCGGCTCGAGAGCGTGAGGGTCGCGGAGGGCGACGCGGCCGTCATCCAGGCGCTCGGCCCCGGTCGGTGGCTGCTTGAATTGCCCCGGGCCGTTCGCGGGAAGGTGGAGGTCAGGCTCACGTCGCGGATGCCGTTGGCCGATCCAGTCGGCCGGTTTCGCGTGCCGACGGTTTGGCTCGATGGTGTGGCCGGCGAGGTGCGGACGGTGCAGGTGGCCGCGGCGGCCGATCTCGACATCGTGGTCGATCCGCCGGTCGGCAGCGGCGTCACGGCCGCGGAGTTCGAGGCTGGGCCGGCTCCCCAGGTGACGGTTCGCCGCCGCCGCCAGCAGCCGCGTGGTGCACAGAATCTGGCCGTGACGTTCGGGGCCGATCGCATCGCGGTCGCACTACGGGCCCAGATCGATGCGACCACGCTCGCGTTCACCGAACTGCCGGTGCAGGTGCCGCCCGGATGCATCATCGACCGGGTCTCGCTTCTCGAAGACGACTTGGTACCCGCCGGGGGGCGGCCGCAGCCGGCCGTGGATATCGTCTGGACCCGCAAGGCGACGGATCGTGTCGTGATCGTCGTGCAGCAGCCTCGCGCCGGTCGGTTTCGGCTCGTGATCGACGCGCGGCTGCGGATCCGGCCTCCGGCACGCGGCCGCGTGCCGCTCATGCGGGCGGAGATCGCCGGCGGCGGCCCGCTGATGGTGTCATGCTCCGCCGAGGCCACGGCAGGAATGGCGGTGCGGCTGCCCGACGTGGCTGCCGTGCGGGGAACCGGGAGCGACTCGAATCCCGTCCTCGTCGAACGGGCCGAGGTGTTCGCCGGCGAGCCGGGGCCAGAGTATCTGCTCGAGCCCGTCGAGGTCGCTCCCGCCGCACCCGATGCCGCGGCTGCGGCCGATGCACCGGCCGTCACCGGGGCTGCGGCGGGCGATAGCCGCGTGGAACTCACCGACGTGTTCCTGGCGATCGACGTCCGCGGCCGGGGCCGCGGGGCCGTGCGGTTCGACGTGGCCACGAACGACCCCACGCTGCTGCTGCGGCTGCCTCGCGGCATGCGGCTCTACGACCTCATGGTCGACGGTGCGCAGGTTCCGACGGTGCCGCGGGCCGCCGACACATGGGAGATGAGGCTGCATGGCGTGGCGTGGCCGCGGACTATTCTCGCCATCTTCGCCGGCGACGTCGGGCCCGAATTCGTGGCCGGTCGGCCGATCAGCCTGCCGCCACCAGCGCTGCTGGGGCTGACGGCGGGGGACGTTTTCTGGACCATCCTGCCTCCCCCGGGGTTCGAGGGCCGGCTCGCCGAGCCGGCCCGCCCACTCGAGCGGGCTGAACATGCAGCGGCGCGGCGGGCGGCACAGCGGCGGATCGCCGAGCGCTTCGACGCCGCGGCCTCGAGCATCGACGTGCGGCAGCAGAAGCGGCTGCGCAAGCTCGTCGACCTGCGGCGCGACGGCGGCGCCACGAGCCCCGAAGCCGCCTGGCAACAGGCGATGGGTTGGCCGACGCCGGGTACCGCGGGACCGGATGCAGCCTTCGCCGTCACGGCGGGGGCGGCCGACCTGACGCTGCGGGTGGTACGTCGGCCGGATGCCACCACGCCCGGCCGTGCCTGGGCCACCTGCGGCGTCGTGGTGGCCGCCGGGCTTGCCTGGAGGCTCGCGACGTGGAAAGCGGGGCGACGCAGGCAAGGCGAAAGCGATCTGGCCCGCGCTGTCGACCACCGCTAGTGTCCGCCCCCTCACGGCCGGATTCCGGCAACGACAGGGATGTCGTTCGCCTTCCGTCGCCGGGCATGGAGGCAGGCACGCATGCGGATCGGGTGCACATCGAGGCGTGGTCGGGCGAGCATCGCCCTGCTGGTGGCGGTCGTCAGCGGGGTGGCGTGGTCAGCGGCCCCCGCTCAGGCCGCCGGATACCGGACGGCGAACTTTCTCGTCGATGCCCCGACCGAGGCTCTGGCCCGCAGGATCGGCGATGCGGCCGAGCAATACCGCCACACCCTCGCCCTCGAATGGCTCGGCAGCCCGCTGCCGCGGTGGAGCCGTCCCTGTCCGATCAAGGCCGAGGTGGCGCCGCATCTCGGCGCCGGCGGCGCGACGAGCTTCGTCTTCGATCGGGGCGAGGTGTTCAACTGGACGATGACGATCCAGGGGAGCGAGGAGCGGATCCTCGATTCCGTGCTGCCCCACGAGGTGACGCACACGATCTTCGCCAGCCACTTCCGCCGGCCGCTGCCCCGGTGGGCCGACGAGGGGGCCTGCACCACCGTCGAGCATCCCGTCGAGCGGGCGCGGCAGCACCGGCTCCTGATCGAATTCCTGACCACGCAGCGGGGCATCGCCTTCCCCGACATGTTCGCGATGCGGGAGTATCCGGCCGACGTGCTGCCGCTCTACGCGCAGGGCTACTCGTTGGCCCGCTACCTGATCGACCGCGGCGGCCGGCACAAGTACGTCGCCTTTCTGACCGAGGGGCTGGCCAGCGACGACTGGTCGACGGCCCTGAAGCGGCACTACGGCGTGCAGACGGTGGCCCAGATGCAAGGCGTGTGGCTCGACTGGGTGAAGCAGGGCTGTCCGGCGCCGCCGGCCACGATCGCCGCCGTCGCCCCCGCCGCGCAGTCGGGCTGGGCGGCGACGTCGCGCGGGCAGAGTCCCGATCCCGTCGCCGCCGCACCGGCGCCGGCCGCGGTGGCGGCCACGCCGCGCCGCACGTCGATCTACGCGATGCAGGCCCGTCGCTCGGGCAGCGACCCGCAGCGGTAGCCGGAGGCCCGTTGCTCCGCAACTGGCTGCCCGTCACGTGAACGGCACTACGGGCGGACGCCCGTCACCAGCAGCGTGATGTGGTAGAAGACCGGCGCGGCGAAGCACATCGAGTCGATCCGGTCGAGCACGCCGCCGTGCCCCACCACGAGCGTGCCGTAGTCCTTCACGCCGCGGTCGCGCTTGATCGCCGACATCGTCATGCCGCCG
>JBJTIE010000255.1:0-10723 GCA_046094845.1 Planctomycetaceae bacterium
TGGGCGGGCGGGGGGGGGGGCGGCCGGCCGGCCCCCCCCGCCCCCCCCCGAGGCGAGGTGGCTTCTGCCGCCCCCTGCGTGTCACGCTGGAGCAACGACGCCAGCGCTACCGAGCCGATGCCCAAGCCGGCCGAGCCGAACAACTGGCGGCGGGTCACCCGGGCAAGGTTCTCGCGATGCAGAAAACGGGCCCAGCCACCACATCTGGGTGTTTACATTGCCTTTACCACCGCCCAACGCCCACCTCGATGGCCCAGATTTGGTGGCTGGCACCTTTTTCTCACTCCCTGGTCAGCGCTTCGTCGAGGTTGAAGATCGCGAGGCAGACGCTCGCCAGAGCGGCGTGCTCGGCCGGATCGAGTGAGCGGTCGCGCGGGCTTTCGCCGACCGCGAGCAGCTGCTGCGCCGCATCCGGTGCCGCCGCGTAGACGCCGAGCTGCCGGGCGTGCATCCGCCGCAGGCGGTCGAGGTCGGCGGCCGTCGGCGGTCGGCAGACGACGCGGCGGAAGGCGTGGGCAAGCCGGCCGTCGAGATCGGCGGCCCGCTGCATGCTCTTCTCCGCGAGCACCCGCGCGGCCTCGACCCACGTGGGGTCGTTCAGGGTGGTCAGGGCGTGCAGCGGCGTGCTCGTGCGGCTCGCCCGCACGGAGCAAGTCTGCCGGTTGGCCGTGTCGAACATGTTCGCCGGACTCACCGTGCGCCGCCAGAACGTGTAGAGGCTGCGGCGGAAAAGGTCGGCCCCCTGCGAGGCGGGATAGGTGAAATCCCGCTCCTCCGTGATCGCCAAGGCCTCCCAGATCTGATCGGGTTGGTAGGGATAGACCGGCTGACCGCCGAGGCGGAGATCGATGAGTTCCGCGGCCGCGAGGGCCACGTCGCGGAGCACCATCGACGGCATGCGGAACCGAGCGGCCCGCGCATGGAGCCGGTTCCGGATCCTTGGCCAGGTGCGCGGGCGTCACCCGGCTCGACTGCCGGTAGGCGGCGCTGGTGACGAGCAGCCGGTGCATCCGCTTCTGGCTCCAGCCCTGCTCGCGGAACTCGACGGCCAGCCAGTCGAGCAGATCCAGATGCAGCGGATACTCGCTCTGCACCCCCATGTCTTCGGTCGTCTTCACGAGCCCCGTGCCGAAGAACTGCTGCCACATCCGGTTGACCTGCACCCGCGCGGTGAGCGGATGGTCGGGCCGGAAGAGCCATTGTGCGAGCCCGAGCCGATTTTGCGGAGCTCCCTCGGGCAGCGGCGGCAGCACGGCGGGCGGGAGGAACGCGACCGTTTCGCCGATCGGGGAGAGATAGTCGCCGCGATCGAGCACCTTCGTCTCCCGCGGCTTCTCGTCGCTCATCACCATCGGCCGCGGGATCTGGTCCGCCTTGTAGTGGGCATAGGCCCGCTTGGCCGCCTCGTACCGCTCGACCTGCGGCAGCTTTTCCATGACCTTGTTCGTCACCTTGGCGTCGAAGAAGGACCGCAGTTCGTCATCGACCTCCTTCTGCTCCTCGGCCGTCCGCTCCTGCTCCGGCTTGAGCAGCAGCGGCGGCAGCGTGCGCGGCAGTTCCTCCCCGTCGGCCGGCGTCGCGTCGGCGAAGAGGCCGAGTTTCCACGATTCGTAGACGGCATCGGCGACGGGCTTCGCCGCCGCTTCCTGCGACTTCATCTCCGTCTCGAGCTCGGCCAGCCGCCGCTCGTTCTCCGGCGTCGGCAGCTCCAGCACCGGCGGGGAGGCGTGGATCCTGGAGGAATACCGCGTCGGGATGCCCGTCTCCGGCAACCGGTTGAAGGCGTCGAGGAGGCTGTAGTAGTCGGTCCGCGTCAGCGGGTCGTACTTGTGGTCGTGGCACTGCGCGCAGGCCATCGTGAGGCCGAGCCAGGTCGTGCTCGTCGTATCGACGCGGTCGAAGAGGTTGTTGAACCGCTGCTCCTCGGGGATCGCCCCGCCCTCGCCGTTGAGCACATGGTTGCGGTTGAAGCCGGTGGCGATCCGCTGTTCGACCGTCGGCGATGGCAGCAGATCGCCCGCCAGTTGCTCGATGGAAAACTGGTCGAACGACATGTCGGCGTTGAGCGCTTTCACGACCCAGTCGCGCCACATCCACTGCCAGGTGTCGCCGTCCCGCTGGAAGCCGTTGGAATCGGCGTAGCGGGCGGCGTCGAGCCAGGGCAACGCCATCCGCTCGCCGTAGTGCGGGCTCGCGAGCAGCCGGTCCACCAGCTTCTCGTAGGTCTGCGGATCCTGATCGGCGACGAAGGCATCGACCTCCTCTGGCGTGGGCGGCAGGCCCACGAGATCCGCGTGCAGCCGGCGGATGAGCGTGATCCGATCCGCCTCCGGCGCGGGCTCCAGACCCGCCGCTTCGAGCTTGGGGAGAACGAAGCGATCGATCTCATTTCGCGGCCAGTCGGCCCGCGCCACCGGCGGCGGTGCGGGCCGGGCCGGGGCCACGAAGGCCCAGTGCGGGGCGTATTCCGCCCCCTCGCGGATCCAGCGATCGAGAATCTTCTTCTGGTCGTCGGAGAGCCGGCGGTTGGAATCAGGCGGCGGCATGAGGACTTCGGCATCGGTCGAGTGAATCCGCTCGAGGATCGCACTGGCTCCCGGATCCCCGGGCACGATCGCCCCCGCATCGACCGCCGCCTCGCGGACGTCGAGCCGGAGATCCGCTTCCCGTTTCGCGGGGTCCTGGCCGTGGCAGTAGAAGCAGTTCTCCGACAGAATCGGTCGGACGTCGCGGTTGAAATCGAGCCGTGCCGGGGGCACGGCCGCAGATGAAGCGCTGGCCGCGCAGAACCCCAGCACCGGCACGACCATGACCACGAGCCGCCAGACAGAGCAAAAACTCGTGCAACCCATAGAACCAATTCCAGGGGGCTACTGGGCCTCGGGCCCCGCGACAGCAGTCGGGCCGAAGCGGGCAGGGAGGGGGATCGGCAGGAAGGCTTACCGCCCTAAAATCTACCAGCAGGTCGATGGGCTGGCCAGCTTTTTCAGGCCATACCGTGGCGGATGGCCCAGACGGCAGCCTGCGTCCGATCGTTGAGCGAGATCTTCCGCAACATGTTTTGCACGTGCTCCTTGACAGTCTCCACGCTGATGTCGAGCGAGTCCGCGATCTCCTTGTTCGACAGCCCCATGGCGACCAGCCGGAGCGTCTGCGTCTCGCGTGGCGTGAGTGGGACGTTGGCGTCGGCCGGCACGTCACGGTTGGCCATGGCGCCCGCCATGCGTCGCAGCTGCCCCGACCGCGGGGGAGGAGACCCTTCCGCTGCGCCGGTGACGGCCGACACGATGTCCGTCCGGGTGGCGGTCTTCAGAACGTAATCGTGTGCGCCTGCGGACACGGCCCTGGCGATGTAGGTGGGATTGTCGAATCCGGATAGCACGACCACCCGCGTGGCCGGAGCCGCGGAGCGAATCCGCCGGATCGCATCGATTCCGTCCTTCCCGCCGAGCCGCACGTCGAGCAGCACGACGTCGGGCTTCAGCTTTCGGGCCTGCTTGACCGCCTCGTCTGGGTCTTCCGCCTCGCCGACGATTCGCACCGGGGAATCCTTGAAGACGCTCTCCAGGCCTTTGCGAATCACTTCGTGATCGTCGACAATCAAGAGCTTGGTCGCCATCGTGCGCATGTCCCGAGCCGCACCGCGGCTCTATTTCTTGGAGTACCGGTTTTTTACTCTGGGCGGCGACGGTCGGCGTCTGGTTCGTTCTTCATGAGATCCGTCATGCCCGAGAGACAGAGGCTAGCACACCCGAGGGGATACCCTCCACGGCGGTTTTCGGCCTCGGAAGAGGGGGTGCCGGAATGACGGAAGGGATTCGACTTGTCGCCGCGGCGGCCGGGGTCGTGGCCGTCGTGAAGCCGGCGGGCCTGCCCACCCAGGCCGCCCCGGGCATCGACTCGGCCGAGAGCCAGATGCGACTGCTGCTCGCCGACCCGGCCTGGCTGGGCCCGGCGATGCCGGCCACGCCCGGGTATCTCGGCGTGCCTCATCGGCTCGACCGTGCGGTCTCGGGCCTGCTGTTGTTCGCCGTCACGCCGCGGGCCGCGCGGAAGGTGTCGCGGCAGTTCGAGCGGCGCGAGGTGCGGAAGACGTATCGTGCGATCGTCGCGCCGCGGGACGCCGTCTCACTGCCTCCCGGCGGCGCTGCCGGGCCGATCGAGTGGCGGGACTGGATCGAAAAAGTGCCGGACGAGCCCCGGGCGCGGCGGAGCGCCGAGGAGGAATCGCCGACCGCCCGCGAAGCCATCACACGGGTGCGGATACTCGGCACGTCGGCGTTGAATCCCGCCCTGGTGCTGCTGGAGTTCGAGCCGGTCACGGGGCGGATGCACCAGTTGCGACTGCAGGCCGCGTGTCGCGGGCTCCCGATCGTCGGCGACCAGCTTTACGGCGGAACGGGCGACCTGGGGGCTGTGGCGGCCGACGACCCGCGGGCCCGGCCGATTGCGCTCCACGCCTGGCGGATCGAGTACACCGATCCCGACACGGGGCGACGCATCGTCCGCGAGGCGCCACTGCCCGCATGGTGGCCGGCCGTCGATCCGGAGGCATCCGGCCGGCAGGGATCCACGGCCGAGCGGCGCGAGTGACGCACGGTGTGATCCCAGGGCGGTATCGCGGTATCATCGATCGCTCCCGCCCACCCTCCTCCCCGGTCCCTAGTCCACAGTTCCTGGCACACGGAGTCGCGAATGACACGGATGGTTTCGTTCGGCGTGCTCCTGGGCCTCGTCGTCGTCTTCGGGCTGCTGTCGCTGCGGGTGATGCAGGGCTTTCTGCTGCCACTGCTGCTCGCGGCGATGCTCGTGGTGATCTTCGGCCCGCTGCACCGCTGGCTGCGCGGCCGGTTTCAGCTCCCCGAGTGGGCGTCTGCCGGGGTCACGACGCTGTTCGTGCTGCTCATCGTGCTGGTGCCGCTGGCCCTGCTCGTGGCGCGGGCGGGCGGAGATGCCGTGGCGATGGTGCGGAGCGAGGAGGGGGTGCGACTCGATCCCAAGGTGCTCGATGGGCTGGTGGCGAGCGTGAACGAGGCCGTCGGCCTGCACGTCACCGCCGACGACGTGAATGCCGAGCTGAAGAAGCTCGCCGAGGACCTGATCGGCCCGATCGCGAAGCGGGCGCCGGTGGCGCTCGGCAAGATTCTGATCGGTCTGATCGTGATGACGGTGAGCCTGTTTTACTTTCTCGCCGACGGCCGTCGGATGCTGGAGGCGGTCACCCGCCTGATCCCGCTCGATGTCCGCTACCAGTGGCAGCTGCTGCAGGAGTTCGAGGAGGTGAGTCGGGCCGTCGTGAGCTCCACGCTGCTGGCCGCGATCGTGCAGGCGATCCTCGCGGGGTTCGGCTTCTACGTGGCCGGCCTCGGCAACGTGTTCCTGCTCACGCTGCTCACGTTCTTCGGCGCGCTGGTGCCGTTCGTGGGGGCAGCCGCGGTCTGGGGCACGGCCAGCCTCTACCTGCTGTTCTTCGTCAAGGACACCTGGGCGGCCGCCGGCCTCGCCCTGTGGGGTATTTCGGTCGTCTCCACCGTCGACAACATCATCAAGCCGATCGTGCTCCACGGGCAATCCAAGCTCCATCCGCTGCTGGCTCTCTTGAGCGTGCTCGGGGGGGTGGGGGCCCTCGGCCCGATCGGGATTTTCGTGGGCCCGATCGCGGTGGCCTTCCTCCAGGCGGCCCTGACGATGCTCCAGGTCGAACTCGACAGTCTGGCCGACGAAGCCGGGCTGTCTGCGGCCGCCGGCGGAAAAAATCGGCGGGCCGATTTGCATGGCACGGGTCCCGGAGGTTGAAATTCCCCGTGGATCCACCCCCGGGAGATGCGTGCCGATGGTTCTTGAATCCGTGATGGCGCTGGCCATGCTGCTGGCGATGGGCATCGAAGCGGCCTACGTGCCGAGTGACGACGGCGGCGGCGACTACCTCGTCCGCGTCGAGCCCGATCTCGTCCGCGGCAGCCGTGGCGACAGCCCGTATCAATTCACGAGCGACGTGCCGGACGACGCCAGCGACGTGCGGCGGGTGCGGATCTACGTAGCGGACAACTGGCCGCGCGACGTGGAGCGGTCGGTGATCGAGGCGGCCAAGCGGCCGCGGAAGGCGCTTCCGGTGGCCGCGACGACCGCGCGGTCCGACATCGCCACGCCCACGGTGACCACCCCCGACCGTCCCTGGGGCTGGCTGATCGGCAGCCTCATCGCGCTGTTTCTCTCGCTCGGAGCGAATGCCTATCTCGGCATGCTGCTCGGCGCGATGCGGCAGCGGTACCTGCGGGACATCCAGCAGGGCTACGTGAAGGCGTGAGTCGGCGGTGTGCAGACTGCCAGTCTGCACCTACAGGTTGCGCGGTGTTCGGACCTGTAGCCGCAGATTGGTAATCTGCGCGAGTCGGCCGTGTGCAGACTGCCAGTGTGCGCCTACGAACGACCGGCCTACGTTCGCGGGCCGAAGAAGAAAGCTTCCGCGGGCCACATGTCGCCGGCGTCGATGGCGACGGGTTGCACGATCGGCGGCGCGGTGTGAACCACCGGAGCCGAGCGGGGCTCGGGCTCGACGACGACCGGTGCGGGCTTGCGGACCCGCCTCGGGGCCGCGAGTACCGGCTGCGGCGAGCCCCAGACGGCCGCGGCGTCGGTGAACGTGCGGACGTGGGCGCCTGCCTCGTGGAAGATCCGCGCGACATGCTCGTGGCAGGTGAGCACGAGCATCTGTCGGCCCGCGGCCTGCTCGGCGACGAACTCCACCAGCACGCGGGCCGCCGACCGGGCTCGCGAGTCGTCGAAATTGACCAGCGCATCGTCCATCACGATCGGCAGGCTCACGTCGTGGCGGCCGAGGTCGCGGATCAGCGCGAGCCGGAGGGCCAGGAACACCTGTTCCCGCGTGCCGCGGCTCAACCGCTCGGGATTCCAGACGGCCCCCTCGGCGTCATGCACCTCCAACCGGGCCTCGTCGATCGCCGTCGTGATCGACGAATACCGGCCGTCGGTGAGCCGCGCGAGCCAGCGCGATGCCTCCCGCAGCACGGGAGGCTGGTGGTCGCGGGCGACGGCCGCCCGCGGCTCTTCCAGCAGGAGCCTGGCCCGCTCCAGCACCCGCCTGCGGTCGATCTGCTGGGCGAGCCGCTCCTCCACCTCGGCGATGTCGGTCTGCAGGCTCTCCGTGCAGCGATCGTGGGCGGCCGCCTCGACCTTCGCCACGACCGCTTTACGCCGCTCCACGGCCGCCGCGAGGGCCGCCCGCTGCCGGCCCGTGACCGCGGCCGCATCGGCGAGCCGACGGGCGAGCGGCATGATCTGGGTGTCGGCCAGCCAGCGATCGACGTCGGCCGGCTCCGTGGTGCGGCGGCGGGCATCCCGCCAGGCGGTTTCGGCCATGTCGGCGTCGAGCTTGGCCTGCTCATACTCCGGCCGCCGATCGACCTTGGCCAGGAACTCCTGCTCCGTCGTCACCTCCCAGCGGGCATAGAACTCGCGGACCGCCCGATCGGCGACGACCACCTGCCGCTTCGCATGGCGATGCTTGCGACGGGCGAGGTCGAGCCGCCGCGTCAGTTGGGAGCGGCGACGCACGATCGCCTTGTCGGCGTCGAGCCGCTCCTGCAGGAGCCGCAGATGGTCGAGTGGGGTCGCCTCGGGCACGAGTTCGCACTCGACGAGCAGTTCGTCCACCCGGCGGCCGAACGCGGCCACTTCCTCTCGCTTGTGCCGCGCCTCTTCCGACAGCCGACGCCGGTCGTCGTCGAGCGTCAGCAGCGTGTGGCGATGCTCTGAGATCTGCCGGACCTCGCGCGGCGAGAGCGTCGGCGGCAGGCCCCGCTGCTCGAGCGCCCGCCGCCAGCGTGCCCGGGCTGTCTTGCGGTCGTCGAGAGCCCGGGCCAGCACCTGCTCGGCCGCGGTCACGCGGTCGCCGAGGACGTGCAGCGAGCCCTCGCGGGCGGCGAGTTCCTCCAGGCGGTCGAGTTCCGCCTGGGCGAGCGCGAGCCGGCGATCGAGCGAAAGGGCTGCATCGGCCGTGAGCTTCGTGTCGAGCAGGCCGCACTGGGACGAGACGTCGTCCCGCTGCTTGCGGGCGATCTCGAGCTGCCGGCGTGCGGTCTCGAGTCGCGTCGCTGCGGCCCGGTCGAGCGACCAGGTGGTGACCGACGCCACGCCCGTGCCGGCGAGGCCCAAGGCGGCCATCGCATAGGCGAGTTGTCCGGTGATCGCCTGCGGCAGGAGCAGCCCCGAGAGCAGCATCCCGGCGCCGATGACGAACAACGCGCCGAGACCGATGAGCCAGGGAGCCGGAATGAGCTGGCCTTCGAGGCTGGCTGCCGCCTCGCGCTCCAGCCGGGCCACCGTGCGGTCGAGGTCCGTGAGCTGCTCGCCCGAGGCGATCCGCCGCCGCAACGCCGCCGCCCGGTCTCCCGCCTGCGTGATCGCATCGGTGATCGTCAGCCCGCCGAGGGCCGCGCCGGCCCCCGTGAGCGAACCGCGTGATTCATCCAGGGATCGTCGGGCGGCAGTCACGGCCCGGCGGGCCTCGCTCACGTTCTTCGCCGCCCGGCCGCACTCCCGGGCGCGGGCCCGGAGCGGACCGAACGACTGGGCGAAGCCCTCGGGCAGCAGCACGTCGGGCAACGCGTCGTCACTGCCATCGACCACCGCCGCGACGGGCACCACCCGCGACAGCCCGGCCACGCCCACCTGCTCGCCGAACCGCCGCGCCGCCAGCCGGGCATGGGCCTCCGCCCGTGACACGTCGGCCTGCAGCCGCTCGAGCCGGGGGAGCTCCTCACAGATGGCCGCGACGACGGTCCGCTTCTTCCAGACGGCCGACTCGTCGGGCAGTTCCTTGAGCTGACGGGCCAGCTTGGCACGCCGCTTCTGCCGCACCGTCGCGAGGCGGGCGAGCTTCGCGAGCCGACGGCGGCAGCTCCGCCAGGCGTCCCGGTCGGGATGCACGAGCGGGGCCGATTCCAAGGTGGCGAGCCGCTCGCCGGTCGTCCGCCAGGCGGCGTGCAGGGCCTCGAGGGGCAGCACGCCGCGAACCACGCTTTCCGCATGCACGGCGTCGGCCACCCGCGCCTCGATGCCCTGAATCTCTGCATCGAGGTGGGCGAGCTCCGCCCACAGTCCACCGGCCGCCAGCGCCGGCGCGTTGAGCGCGGCGAGTCGATCGTGGAGTTCGCGGCGGCGGCCGGTGAGCGATGCGATCGGCGACACACCCGGGTCCTGGGAATCGAGCCGTGCGATCGCGTCGCGCAGGTGCGCGAGCACCCGTGACACCTTTGATCGGTCGAGGCCGCTGGCCAGTTCGTAGAGCCGGCTGCCGCAGCCCTCCGGCTCGAGCGTTCGCAGCTCGTGCAGCTCGTCGAGCCCGAACGCCATCACGCTCGTGAACGTGGTCTCATCGATGCCTCCCACGAGGTCCTGCACATAAACCCGGTGGCGGGGCCCGCGGGCGTCGGGCGTGATGTCGGCGATCTCGATCAAGTCGCCGTCGTCGCCCCCCAGGCCCACGATGTCGTCCTCGTAGCTGGCTCGCGTGAGCGCCGCGATGTGCGGTCCCTCGTGGCGACGCTCGATCGAGAGCAGCGTGTGCTCTGGGCCGATCCGAACGAGCAGCCGGCCGGCACACGGCACCTGCGGGTCGAGCACGCCGCGGCGGAATAGGCCCTCGAAGCCGAAGAAGACCGCCCGCACGAACTCGAGCAGCGTGGTCTTGCCCGTTTCGTTGGTGCCATAGAGCACCTGCACGCCCGGACCGAGCCGATCGATCGTGACCTGGGACAGGGCGCCGAACCGCTCGGCGGCGATGCGTTCGATGTACATGGGGGCGTTCCGCGGGAGGATGCCTTAGGTTGACTCGACGAGTTCCAGCGCCAGCCAGCCGGCTTCACGGGCCAACTCGGCCGGGATGGACGGTGCCGGAGAGTGCTCCAGCCCGGCGACGATGTCGGCCAGCGCCGACGAGAACGAGGTGGTGGTGCCGGGCCGGCTGCCCGACCGCGTGTGTCCGAGCGGGGCCAGCGACTCGCCCGCATCCGCCACGAGATCGCGGCACCAGACGCGAAACGCCTGGGCGTCATAGAGTTGCCGGACGCGGGAAAGGGTCTCGGCGGCGATCTCGGCCACCCGCACCCGCCGCGCGACGCTCGTGCCGCAGGCGATGGAGCAGCTCACGATCTCGAGCGGTGCATGGGCCGGTGACACGACCGTTTCCAGGCCGCTCCAAATGGCGGTCGCAAGCTCCTCGTCGCCCCCCGTCGGCGAATCGATCGAGAGCGTTCGCCAGGCGACGCGGTGGGTGGGGATTTCCTGCCAGCTGCTGCGCCAGTCGGCATGGGGAGCGGCGAGCTCCATGGTCGGATCGGCGGCCACACGGGGAACCGCACGGTCGAGCAGCGTCAGGCCGCAGCAGCTCCCGGCTGCGGCTTCGTGTTGGGAGCGGGCCTGAAGCGCGGGCAAGAAGTGCATGCCAGGAGGCAGCCGTTGGCGGCCGCGGGACGCCCACACGAGGAGTGTGCCGGGATGCGACCAGCCCGGCGAGGCGGCGGCCGCCGCCGCGAACTCGACCGGAGTCAGCGTCTCGCCGGGCCGGCCTGCTGCGGCGTCGTCCCAGCGTTCGTTGTGCCAGTAGGCGGCGTCCCAGCCGACGACGATCCGCCGGTGGAGCGGGGCGGTGCCCGCGGCCATCGGCTCGGCGGCTCCCCTGCCGCACGCCAGGGCGAGTTCC
>JBJTIE010000256.1:0-3244 GCA_046094845.1 Planctomycetaceae bacterium
CCATGAGCCCTTCGAACGAACACTTCCAGGTCAAGCTGCGGAAAGCGGTGCACGTCTTCTGCGCCGGCCACTTCATCACGCTCGCCGACGACCTCTGCGAGGCGGTGCATGGGCACAACTGGACCGTCGGCGTCGATGTCGAGGCCCCCCCCTGCCCCCACGGCATGGTCATCGACTTCATCCGCCTCCGCGACCTGCTCTCGGCGATCGTCACCCGGCTCGATCACCGCATGCTGTTGCCCGACCGGAATCCGATGCTCGCCGTGACCACGGCGGCCGGGCCGATGGGTCGCCCGGAAACGACCGTGCTCTTTCGCGACCGCCGTTGGATCTTTCCCGCCGATGAATGCGTCGTGCTTCCGGTGGCCAACACGACGGCCGAGTGG
The DNA here is from genome assembly GCA_046094845.1 of Planctomycetaceae bacterium. Taxonomy (GTDB): domain Bacteria; phylum Planctomycetota; class Planctomycetia; order Pirellulales; family UBA1268; genus QWPN01. The sequence goes on from JBJTIE010000256.1 coordinate 387, forward strand.
ATCGCCCGGTGGATCGGGCTGGAACTCCTCGCCTCGCTCGCGGCGGCTGGCACGCCCCTCACGGGCACGATCCGCGTCGAAGTCGATGAGTGCCTCGGCCAATCGGCCGTCTGGGAACGAGGCTAGGCATCACGCCGTGACGACGGCGAGCTTGCCCGCGGCCTCGATGGCGAGCGACAGGCCGCGATCGCCGAGACGAATCCGCATCAAGCCCGCCCCGTCGGGGTTTCGCTCGACGACGCCCGTCGAGCCGAGCGTGAGCCCGCATTCGGTGAGGTAGCGAAGGAACGCCGACGACTGGTCGAGCACCCGTGCGAGGCGAAACGTTTCCCCCGCGGCGCACTCCGCCAGCGACCGGGTCGCCGCCACCGCGGCGGCCGCCAGCGACTGGGCATCGGCCCGCGGAATCGGGTCGCCGTGCGGATCGACGTCCGGATGGCCGAGAAAAGCGTCGATCCGGTCGATGAGCAGATCGCTGACCGCATGCTCCATGTGCTCCGCCTCGTCGTGAACCTCGTCCCAGCTCATGGCGAGCGTTCGCAGCAGGAAGAGCTCGATGAGCCGGTGGCGGCGGATCATCCGCAGGGCGAGCACTCGGCCGGCCCGCGTGAGCGACACCCCCTCGTAGCGGCGATGCGAGGCGAGCCGGGCCGCATCGAGCGTCTTGAGCATGCTCGTCACCGTGCCGGGCGCCACGCCCAACGCCGTGGCGATCTGCCCCGTCGTGGCCGGTCTGCCCTCCTGATCCGCCGTGATCTGGAAGATCGTTTTCACGTAATTCTCGACGGTCAGGCTGGGCATGGGGAACTCGCGGTGCGAATGGCAATGGGGGGCGGGCGGCGGTGCGGCGAACGACAAACGGCCGTCGCTTCCGAGCAGGAGAGCCGCACGTTGCCGCCGGGGCATCGTCACAGCATTATGGCGTCTCGGAGAGGGTCGCATGCAGCTCAATCAAGCCTCGTTCGAAATCGCGGATGCGGTTCGCGCCGATGCCCGCCGGTTCGGCGTCGCCTGCCACGAGATCGCGGCGGTGCGGGTGATCGACTGCGGGGTCGATGCCCCCGGCAGCGACGACGCCGGCCTGGCGATGGCCCGCGCGGCGATGGGCGGACTCGGCGACGTGCAACTGGTCGCCGACGGCGGCACCGCATTCGGCGGCGTCTGGCCCGACTGCCCGTGGCCGGCCGTGACGGCGGCGAGTGATGCGCCGATCGCCGCCTGCCTGGCGGCCCAGTACGCCGGCTGGAAGGTGGCCGCTGCGAAATACTTCGCGATGGCGAGTGGTCCGATCCGCGCCGCGATCGGCCGCGAGGATCTCTTCGATCATATCGGGATGCGGGAGAGGCCGGCCGTTGCCGTGGGCCTGCTCGAGTCAGCGGCCCTGCCACCGCCCGATGTCTGCCTCCGGATCGCCAGCGACGCTGGCGTGCCGCCCGACCGCGTGACGCTCTTGGTCGCCCGCACCGCCAGCCTCGCCGGCACGCTGCAGATCATCGCACGATCCCTCGAGACGGCGTTGCACAAGCTGCACGACCTCGGCTTCGACCTCCGCCGCATCCGGCGCGGCCGCGGAGTCGCGCCTCTGGCGCCCGTGCCCTCCGGCGACGATCTCGTGGCCATCGGCCGCACCAACGATGCCATCCTGTATGGCGGCCATGTGGTGCTCGAGGTCACGGGCTCCGACTCCAGCCTGGCCGAGATCGGGCCGCGGATGGTGAGCAGCGCCTCGGCGTCATACGGCGCGCCTTTCATGCAGCTCTTCGAGGAGGCGGGCCGAGACTTTTACGCCCTCGACCCGGCCCTGTTCGCCCCCGCTCTCATCGACCTCGTGAACGTCGACACGGGCACGACGAGCCGCTTCGGCGCGTTGGCGCCGGAGATCGTGGCCCGCTCGTTCGGCGTCGCTGCCGCAGGAACCTGACGCCATGCGGGTGGCGGTCGTCGGAGAACCCACCGGCTGGCACGTGGGCCGGCTGATCGAGAGCCTCACCTCCCGCGGCCATCAGGCGTCCGTCATTCGCTGGGCGGAAATCGCCGCGGGACTGGGGCGGGGCGGCTGCTCTTTCAGCCCACCGGCATTGGCCCTGGCCGACGCGGTGCTCGTTCGCGGCATGCCCGGCGCCGCCCCCCTCGATGACCGTCTCGAAGAGGTGGTGTTTCGCATGGACGTGCTCGGCCGGCTCACCGCCCGCGGCATCCGCGTGATCAACAGCCCCAGAGCCCTCGAATCGGCGATCGACAAATACCTGTCGCTGGCCCGGCTGTCAGCCGCAGGCTTGCCTGTGCCTCGCACGCTCGTGGTGCAAGACATCGCGGGCGTCGCCGACGCCTGGGCCGCGCTCGGTTGCGACTGCGTGGTGAAGCCGCTCTTTGGCTCCCGAGGCCGCGGGCTGCACCGCCTCGACAGCCCCGCCGCCCTCACCGCGTGGCTCGATCGCCCCGAAACGCGGCAGCGACCACATGCCGTCGTCTATCTCCAGGAGTTCATCCACCACGGCGGCTGGGACGCCCGGCTGTTCGTGCTCGGCAGCGACGTATGTGCCATGCTGCGCCGGGCCATGGCGGGCGAGTGGCGGACGAACGTCGCCCGCGGCGGCCACCCTGAACCCTTTGCCGCGCCGCAAAACTGGATCGACGCGGCAGTGCAGGCCGCCGCCACGCTGGAAACGGAGATCGCCGGCGTCGATCTCGTCTCCGCGGCCGACGGCAGCCCCGTGATCCTGGAGGTCAACGCAGTCCCCGGGTGGCAGGCCCTCGAGACGGTGACGGGCATCGACATCGCCGCACGGGTCGTGCGGTATCTGGAGGTGGGGTAGGCGAGGCGACGACTACCGGCCGTGAGGGGCTGCCCAACGCCC
>JBJTIE010000257.1:0-8014 GCA_046094845.1 Planctomycetaceae bacterium
CGTCGCCGCCGCCGCCTCCCGCCCCCCCCCCCCCCCCCCGGCCCAACTTCAGACGGCCTGACCAACGTTCAGCTGAACGTTCAGCTGAAAAAGTTCTCACCGAACAGGTTGAGCGGCGGGCAGGTCGTGACGGTGATGTCACCATTGACGCGGGTCTGGCAGGCTAGCCGCATCGTCTTCTCGTTGCCGATGTAGGCGAGCGAAACGCCCAGGCGTCCGGCCTCCAGAAGCCCCTTCGGACTCGTATTCTCCATGCCCTTGGTGACCAGCACCCGGCAGCTGCCACAGGTGCCGAACCCGTGGCAGTTGGCCACCTTGTGGATGCCTGGATAGAGCTGCACGCCCGCGGCGAGCGCCTCCTTGCGGAGGTTGGCCCCCTCCGGCACCTGGATTTCCTTTTTTTCGTTGGTGAAGGTGATGGTGGGCATCGGAATCTCTCGAAGAAAACGGCCGTTTCGACCGATACTGTAGCCGGCTTGGGTGACTCCTTCCAGCAGACGAGGCGGGCGATTATGGCGGAACTCACGAAATACCAGCAGTCGATCGTCAAAAACTACTACGAGAACCTCGATACGGCCCTGCTGCAGCGGGTCGGCGAGCAGGTGACCGATCTCTATCTGGCCGAGGGCAAGAAGCGGGAGAAGCTCTGGACGAGCATCACCGGCTCGCTCGCCAAGCTCGGGGTGCCGAAGTCACGGATCGACCAGGTTCACAAGTCCGACGACGCCCGCAAGCTGGCCGGGCTGCTTCAGGAACTTCTCGCGAAGGATTGACCGTCGCCCGCCGGTGCCCCATCCTGTGGGCTTTTCCGCCCGCAGGATTCCCCTCGCGATGACGACGACTGCTCCCCCGACCGACCGCGCCGCGCTGCTGGACTCGCTGCGGTGGAAGAAGCTGCCAGTGCTCGACGACGGCTTCGTGGCCCTCGTCGACTGCATGGGCGACGACGGCTCCGTCGTGCAGGCGGCCCGCGTCAGCTATGGCGAAGGCACCCGGCGGGTGAGCGACGATCGCCAGCTGATCCGCTACCTGCTGCGACATGCCCACACCACGCCCTTCGAGATGGCGGAGCTCAAGTTCCTGGTGCGGGTGCCGATGGACTGCTGGCGGCAGTGGATCCGTCACCGCACCGCGAGCGTCAACGAATACTCGACCCGATACTCGCTCGCCATCGACGCGATGCAGACGACGACCGACGACGAGTGGCGCAGCCAGGCGGCGACGAACCGTCAGGGCTCGGATGGCTACGTGCCGGCGGCCGCCGGCCACCAGCTCACGCAGTCGGAGCAGGAACTGCAGCGGATGGCCCGCCGCGTGTACGAGGAGCGGCTCGCTGCGGGGATCGCCCGCGAACAGGCCCGCAAGGATCTGCCGCTCTCCACCTACACCGAGGCCTATTGGAAGATCGACCTCCACAATCTGCTCCACTTTCTCGCGCTGCGGATGGACACCCACGCCCAGCTGGAGATCCGCCGCTACGCCGAGACGATCGGCCGTGAGATCGTGGCGCCGCTCTTTCCGCTCGTCTGGGAGGCCTTTCTCGACTACCGAGTGCAGGCGATGCGGCTCACGCGGCTCGATCAGGAGGTGATCCGGCGGCTCGCCGCGCGGTCTGGTGGCACGCTGCCCGCCTCGCACGCCGAGTTTCTCGCCGCCCAGGATCCCGCCTGGTCCGGTCTCGAGCGCTGCCGTGAACGCGACGAGTGCCTCGGCAAGCTCGTCTCGCTCGGAATCGTCACCCCGTAGTCCACTCCCCCCTTCCACGACGTTCACTCCACAGGATTTACACGATGGCCACGTCCGCATCGGTCGAAGCGGAGTTCCTCGACCTCTCCCGGCAGCTCCTGACCGCCGTCGCCGCCGGCGACTGGAAGGCCTACCATCGGCTCGTGGCCGAAGACCTCACCTGCTTCGAGCCGGAGGCCCGGGGCCAGTTGGTCGAGGGCCTGCCGTTCCACGAGTTTTATTTCAGGCTGCCGGGCGATCCCGCCAAGGCCCCACGTCCGGTGACGAACACGATGGCCTCTCCCGTCGTGAAACTCCTCTCCGACACGGTGGCGCTCGTGGCCTACGTGAGGCTCACGCAGACGCTCGACGACGCAGGCCGTCCGGTGACGAAGCCATGCGAAGAGACACGGATCTGGCAGAAGATCGGCGGCAATTGGAAGCACGTCCACTTCCACCGCAGCCCGCCCGGGTGACCCGCGTCACCACCGGCGGACGACGTCGATCTCGGCGCCGGCCTCGAATCGGCCGCCCCCGGCCGGCAGCGCGATGAGCCCCTCGGCGCCGGCCAGACCGAGCAGGTCCGAGGAGCCGGTCCAGGGAAGCGGCGTGGCCACGAGTGTCTGGCCGTCGCGGGCGAGGCGGCACGGCAGATAGACCGGCCGATCCGGCGCCGCTTGACAGGGAGCGAGCAGCCGGGCGCGGGCGTGCGGCAGATGCCACTCCGACCGCGGACGCCCGGCGAGGATCTGGAACGCAGGGCGGACGAAGAGTTCGAAGCAGACGAGACTGCTCGCCGGATTGCCCGGCAGGCCGAACACGAGCGTGTCTGGCTCGCCGCCACCACGCACGAGCCGCCCGAACCACACGGGCTTCCCCGGCTTGAGCCGCACTTTGTGAAACACCTTCTCGACCCCACACTGCCGGAAGATCTCCGGCACGAGGTCGAGGTCGCCGGCCGACACCCCCCCCGACACCAGCAGAACGTCGGCCGCGAGCCCCTGGGCGACGGCAGCTCGAATGGCCTCCGGCCTGTCGGCCGCGAGGCCCAACGAAATCGGCTCGCCGCCGAGCAGGCTCACCGCCGCAGCCAGCATCGGCCCGTTGGAGTTGCGGGTCTGGCCGAATGCCGGCTCGTGGTCGCACACCACGAGTTCGCTGCCGGTGGAGAGCATCGCCACCCGCACCCGCGGCAGGGCGACGACGTGCGTCGCCCCGGCCTCGGCAGCCAGGCCAATCTCGGCCGCGCGGAGCACTGTGCCGGAGGCGAGCACCTCCTGCCCGCGGCGAAACGCAGTCCCCTGCCGAGCCACGTGCTGGCCGGCGCGAAACCGCGGGTCGGCCAGCCTGACGCGGCTCCCGGCATGTGCGTTCGCCGTGCCGTCGATGGCACACTCGATCGGCACCACGGCCTCGGCGCCCGGCGGGATCGGGGCTCCGGTCATGATCCGGGCGCACGTGCCGTCGCGGATCACAAGGTGTGCCACGTCGCCGGCAGCCAGATCGACGACGACGTCGAGTTCGACGGCGGCGGCCCCGGCTGCGGCGACATCCGCGTTGCGGACGGCGAAGCCGTCCATCATGGCCCGATCCCAGGGGGGTGAGTCGCAGTCGGCGACGACACCCGCCGCGAGCCCGCGGCCGCAGGCGTCGAGGAGCCGCTGCCGTCGCGGCTGCAGCGGCGTCGCCGTGGCCTCGACCAGCGCGATCGCTTCGGCAAGATCGATCATCGGCATCAGGCGGCGGGCGTCAGGGGCGCGGTCGCGAGAAACGTCCGCATGAGGTCGTAGCCGGCGGGCGTGAGGAAGCTCTCGGGATGGAACTGCACGCCGTAGATCGGCAGCGTCTTATGGCGGATCGCCATGATCTCGCGGGAGCCATCCGGTGCCGTGGACCAGGCATCGACCTCGAAGTCACGCGGCAGCGTGGGGGGGTCGATCACGAGGCTGTGATACCGCGTGGCCTCGATCGGCGTCGACAGCCCGGCGAAGAGCCCTTTGCCCGCGTGCTCGATCCGATCGACCTTGCCGTGCATCAGCTGCCTGGCCCGCACGATCGTGCCGCCGAACACCTGGCCGATCGACTGGTGGCCGAGGCAGACGCCGAGGATCGGCATCCGGCCGGCGAATCGTCTGACCGCGTCGCACGAGATCCCGGCCTCGTCGGGGGTGCACGGCCCCGGCGACACCACGAGGTGTGTCGGTGCCTTCCGGGCGATCTCGTCCCCCGTGATCTGATCGTTGCGATGCACCTCGACCGTCACGTCGGGCGCGATCTCCCCGAACCGCTGCACGAGGTTCCAGGTGAAGGAATCGTAGTTGTCGATGAGGAGGATCATGTCACTCCAGCAACGTGCTCGGATGCCCCTCGCGATCGACGAGCGGCATGACCCGTGGCTTGTAGATCGTGGTGTAGGCCTCGGCGAGCCGGTGGGCGTCGATCGCCGCCTGATCGGCCCAGTGCTCGACGAGCGTGAACCGTCGCGGCTCGGCCGTGGAGTGGTACACGTCGAATCGCAGGCAGCCGGGCTCGGCCCGGCTCTTCCGCATCGCCTGCGCGAGCAGGTCGCGGACCTTCGGCACGTCGGCCGTGTCTTTCGTCGTAAGCGAGATCGTGAGGCAGATCATTCGCGGCATCCGTGGGAGTCAGTCGCCTTACTCTACCAGCACGATCGACCCGGCGGCGCCTCCGCCCGTCTGCCCCGAGCGGCGCCGGGCGAGGACGCGGACGTACGGGGGGAGAAAGGCCGCGCGGTGGGCGAACGAGCCGACCACGGCCCCAGGCTGCGTGTGATCGGGCTCACAGACGTCCTCGATCGCGAAGCCTGCGGCGCAGATGCCGCCGAGTACCGCGGAGATCGAATGGATGAACTCGTGGGTGCCTGCCTCCCGCAGTCGCGACGGCGGCTCCGGCGGCAGCGGCTCGCCCCGTGTCACGGGAAACCGCAGCTCGTAGCGGCCGTTCGGACCGGGCTCGAGCGTGGCCTGCAGGCTGGCCGGGGACTTGTGCTGGCTCACATAGAGCCCTCCGGCCTTCGTCACTCGGGCCACCTCGCGAAACACGCGGCCCACGTCAGGCACGTAGCAGGTGCTCACCGGATGGATGACGAGGTCGAACCGCCCTGCGCCGAGCATCGATAGATCATCCATCGAGCCCTGTACGGCCGTGAGGTCGATCTTGCGCTCTCGGGCCACCTGCCGGTCGAGGTCGAGCATCGCGGGCGAGAGATCGACGACGGTGACCCGGGCACCAGCAGCCGCATAGAGCGGGCCGTGCTTTCCGCCGCCCGCCGCGAGACAGAGCACCTCCAGCCCATCGAGCCGCTCGGGCAGCCACGATCGGCCGTGAACGCCACCGCCGCCGAGCCAGCTGCGGGGATCGGCGAACGCCTGGTCGGCCGCAGGCTGGGCGAGAGCCGACCTGGTCATCGCGAGCCGATCCCAGGCCCGCGCGTTGTGATCGAGCATCGCCTCGCGAGATCGCGCCGGCCCACTCATGCCGCCCGCTGCCGGCGACGCCATGCACCGAGCGCCGCGATGCCGCCGCAGGCGGCAAGCGCGAGGGCAGACGGCTCGGGCACGGGCGTCAGCGTCAGGTCGTCGATCGCGGCATATTGGGGCGTGTTGATGCCAAACTCCCCGACATCGGTGGATTCCCATGCGAGTCCGATCGATACCGCGCTGCCGAGCGGCGTCAGATCGAGCAGTTCCCAGGTGTTGACGATCGTGCTGCCGCCATTACGGAAATCGGCCAGATAGAACGTCGTGCTGCCGGTCGTTAACCCAGTCGCGCTTGAGCCGCTATAGCCGGTGAAGGTCACCCTCAAGGAATCGCCCGGCCCGAACGGGCGGGAAAAACCACTGCCGTCGATCAGGTCGAACGCCGTGTAGGTCGTGTTTGTGATCCGCAGCGATCCGGGCCGGTATCCGGCCGGCAGGTTGATGAAGGCCTGTGCCCCCGCGTAGGTGATGGCATAAATCGTGCCCGAGAAGGCGGTGCCGGTGAACGCGGCATACTGATTCGTGAACCCAGGCGTCGTGGCGTCGTTCACATTCGAATAGGCGAACCCGTCCCACGACGTGAAGCCGTCCCCCCAGTCGGTGAAGTTGTTGCCGAAAAACGTGCCCTGACTGGTCCAGCCGTCTGTGTTCGTCGTCGGGCCGCCGTTGTCGTACGAGTTGCTGCCCGACAGCGTGAGGTCGTCGAACGTGACCACCACCGGGCTGGCCAGCGCCGGAAAGGCGGCCAACGAAAGACTCGCCACGGCGGCCCAGACGCTCATTCGGATCATCGTGCTCCATCCTTCTCGTTTCGGTGGATCGGCTGTCTTCATTCGACGCTCACGGTCCTTCCGTCCCCTCGCCCCGCGCTCGTGTGCATGCAGCGGCGAGGACTCGCAGGTCGGTCGTTTCGGCAAGGAACCGCACGGCGCCATCGCCGAACAGCGCGTGGGCACCACCGCCGGCGTGCCGACTGCGGATTTCATCCTCCCACGTCGGGTAATTGATCGCGTAGGCCTGGTCGAACAGGTTGCGGCCGTTGATCCACTGGCCGTCGCTCCAGGCACCGGAGCCGCATTCGCCGACGAAGATCGTCTTCGAGATACCGTCGCTGATCTCCCGATCGGCAAGCTGTCGCTCGTGGATCAGCGGGCCCTTCATCGGCGCGTTCGGCGAGGTGATGCGCTCGCCGGCCAAGCCGCCATAGTCGCAGCGGCCAAGCCCGCCGACGGTGGGGCCGCTGCGGTCGGCCGACGGACAGACAAAGACTCGCAGCGGGGTTGCGGCACCGGCGGCGTTCGTCGGATCGTCATACGGCTTGGTGAGGTCAAGCAGATCGGCCGTGGCCTGCTCCTCCATCCAGGGCAGGATGAACGCGCTCCACGCCAGGCATCGCTTGGTGCCACCGCCACCGGCCTTCCACTCGAGACAACCGAAGGGGAACACCCGCTTGGCAAGCAGATGGCCATGGAGGGCACACCCCATGGTGCGGAGATTGTTGAGGCACGTCGTCCGCCGGCCCGCCTCACGGGCCGATTGGACGGCCGGCAGCAGGATCGCCATGACCGCGGCCAGCACCGCCACGACGACGAGCAGTTCGACGAGCGACATGCCGCTGCGGCGGCCCGAGGAAAACGAGTCCATGCGATTGCCGTGCTGCACGCGCACGCCCAGCCCAAACACGCGCGTGCAGGCGCACGCGCGATCATCGGCGAAGCGGAGGCGAGCAGGAGCGGATCCTGAATACCGTGCGACCGGCCGATCTCTCGACCGTGCCCGCCATCCCGCCCTCGCGGTTCGGCAGACTCATGACACCTGGTAGGTCTTCTGACTCCCAAGCTCCGCCGGCTGCATGCCTTCTCGCGGCCCGCAAGGGCACCGCAATGGCTTGAAACAGCCGGCCTCGGCGCCTGGTCACAGCGGCGGGGCCGTCCCGGATTCGCACCGGAGTTCCCTGTTCACCGGCTGCAGACAGACGCCTGCGACCGGCCACCAGAGTCGAAGTCAGAATGTAGCGGTCGTGCCGACGCTGTCAATCTTTCCGCCCCGCACTGCAAGTCCCACACGACCCGCAAGGTTTGCCACCGGCGGCCGGCCGGACGTGCGGTCGTGCGGGCCGCCCATGTGAAGCCGTGCGGGTCGTGAGGCCGGGCGCCGCAGGGCTTGCGCATGCGCGTCGCGTGGCATTCTCGACGTGACGCGCACGTGCGAAACGCCGCGGAAAAAAAGCGGTGGACGCGTTCAAGCCGCCTGCATCGCGCCGCCGATCACCCACTCGTCCCCCGGGGCATCACTGTGCCCGTCGGGCAACCAGGGGGCGGCAGCAACCTGCTTCTTCGAGTCACGGAATGGCTCGACAGGCCTGCCGCAGAAAGGTTCGTGGATCACAACCTCGGGATGACGTCGTTCGCGAACGAGACGGACAGGCTCGTGTGGTCCACAAGCAAAGGAGATGTGGCTCGATGAAGCGTATGATGTTCCTCGGTGCGCTGGTTCTCGGCGTCACCTTTTGTAGCCAGTCCTTCGGTTTCGAGCTCCTCGATCGGATGCTCGGTCACAAGGGCTGCTGCTCTTCGTGCTGTGAGCCGGGCTGCGACGCCGGCAAGGGTTGCGTCGATCCGGGCTGCGACGCTGGCAAGGCTTGCTGTGAGCCCGCCTGCGACGCTGGCAAGGCTTGCTGCGATCCCGCCTGCGACGCCGGCAACGGCTGCTGCGGGGTGAAGAAGTGCCGTAAGAAGCACGACCTGTTCGGTGGTCTCAAGGGCCTGTTCCACTGCAAGAAGCACGGC
>JBJTIE010000258.1:0-15092 GCA_046094845.1 Planctomycetaceae bacterium
TTGAACCGTGGCACGACCCAGTCGTCCGCCGCGAGCATGGCGAGCGTGCAGGAGGCATTCTTTGGCTCGTCATCATCCCAGAGCGGCGGGCCGCCGAGGTTCGTGAGCAACACCACCGCCGTGGCAACACACACGATGGCCGTCCACGCCCGCGGCCGCGCAGCCGCTCGCCACACGCCATCGGCTCGAGAAGCACCCATCGCTCACGTCCTTCCGCACACAAGACTTCGGGCGGGGAAACTAGGGCGAGCAGCAGCGTCGGTCAATCCAGAACCGAAAAAGGTGCCAACCGAAAAAGGTGCCAGCCACCAAATCTGGGTAAGAAAGGCTGGGAGTGTTCCCCAGCCTGCCCAGATTTGGTGGCTGGCACCTTTTTCAGAGGATCGCGCTGGCGAGGTCGGCGAGCTCGGATCGCTCACCCTTTTCGAGGGTCACGTGGGCGTAGAGCGGCTGGCCCACCATCTTGTGGATCAGGTGGCTCAGGCCGTTGGAGAGCGCGTCGAGATAGGGCTGGTCGATCTGGGCGACGTCACCGGTGAACACGATCTTCGTCCCCTCGCCAGCCCGCGTGATGATCGTCTTCACCTCGTGGGGCGTGAGATTCTGGGCCTCGTCCACGATGAAGAACATCCGCTGCAGGCTGCGGCCACGGATGTAGGCCAGCGGCGTGATCACGAGCTTCTCCGACTCCCGCATGTCGACGATCCGCTGCGCGGCCTGCGTGTCGTCGCCGCACTGGTGGCGGATCACCGTGAGGTTGTCGTAGAGCGGCTGCATGTAGGGATCGAGCTTGTCGGCGATGTCGCCCGGCAGGAAGCCCAGGTCGCGGTTCGAGAGCGGCACCACCGGCCGGGCGAGCATGATCTGGCGATACCGCTGCCGGCACTCGAGCGCCGCCGCGAGGGCCAGGAGCGTCTTACCTGTGCCCGCCGTGCCGGCGAGTGTGACGAGCTTGATCGAGTCGTCCATCAGGGCCTTGAGCGCGAACGACTGCTCCGCGTTGCGGGGCGTAATCCCGTAACAGGTGAGCTTTTCGACCCGGTGAAACGCCTGATCGGAGCGGCGAAACGTGGCCAGCGCCGACTTGCTGCCGTTGCGGAGCACGAAGTTCTCGTTGGCCCGCGGCGGCTCGGTGAGCGGCAGGTCGGCCACCGGCAACACGCCGCCGTGGGCGTAGAGATGGTCGATCGTTTCCGACGACACGCCTTCGACGAGCCTCTTGCCCGTGTAGAGCGTGTCGAAGCCCTGCACCTTGTCCGACGTGTAGTCCTGCGCCCGTATGCCGAGCGACTTGGCCTTCATCCGCAGGTTCGTGTCCTTCGTGACGAGGATCACCTGCCGCGGTGCCTCCCGCTCCTGGATCGCGAGCGTGGCCCGGAGGATACGGTGGTCGGGTGTGTCCTGCAGGAAGGCGTCGTGCAGCCGCCTGTCGCCACCCCCGCCGATCACGACGCGGATCGACCCCAGCCCCGACCCGAGAGGGCTGCCGGCCTCGGAGAGCACGTCGCCGGTGAGGGCGTCGAGTCGACGGAGGAACTCGCGGGCCTGGAAGTGGATGTCGTCGTTGCCCCGCTTGAACTGGTCGAGTTCCTCGAGCACCGTGATCGGGATCGCGACGTCGTTCTCCTCGAAGTTGCGGATGCAGCCGCAGTCGTGGAGGATCACGTTCGTGTCGAGCACGAAGAGCTTGGGGCGGGGATGCGTCATGCCTGGCTCCTGGGAGAGACGAGGGCCGAGACCGCCTATGCCCCCGGATGGTAGCCGGCCAGCCACCGGCGGCAGATGCCGATTTTCACGGAGTTGCCCGGCATTCCACGGCCTCACATCAGGCTCACACGGGCGCGCTCGTGGAAACTACAATTCGTCACTCGACCCAGTTGAGGCCCAGCCATGCCGTTCGTTCGTATGTTGTCAGCGCATCCCACCGTTGCCTCGAGAGTGATCGCCTGCCTCGCTGCCGCGATCCTGGCCGGCTGGTGCCAGGCGATCGCCGCCGCTGAACCCGCCGCTGCTCCCGCGATCCGGAGCGAGCCGCCGGCGGCCGACGCCGCCGCGATCCGCGCCGCCGCAGCTGCCTACCGCGAGGCAGTCGTGAAGGGCGACGTGGCGGCGAGCCGCCGGATGTGGACAGCCGATGGCGATGTCGTCGATGGCTGGGGCAACGTGCTGTCGGCTGCCGAGGCCGTCGCCGCGAACGGCGGCACCGCCGACGAGCAGCCCGAGGTGCGGGTGGGTGAGACACGGCTCCGCAGCATCACCCCCGACGTCGTGCTCGAGGATGGCGCCGTGGATGTCGTCCTCCCGGGCACAGCGACACCGCTCGAGGGCTGGTTCTCCGCCATCTGGGTCAAGCAGGGGAACGAGTGGAAGCTGGCCAGCCTCCGCGAGGCGGAGCGGCCGACGACACTCCATGGCGACTCCCTCGACGACCTCGAGTGGATGGTCGGCGACTGGACACTGGTGCCGGACGATGGTGCCGCCGGGGATGCCATGCCGGCGATGAAGATGTCGGTCCGCTGGGACGCCGGGCGGATGTTCCTCGTGCGGGACATGCGGCTGACGTCGCCGGCCACGGTCGCGGAGCCGGTGACCATCGACGTGCAGCAACGGATCGGCTGGGATCCACTTGTGGGCCGGATTCGCTCGTGGAGCTTCGCGACCGACGGCACCCGCGGCGAGGCGACCTGGTTTCGAGATGGCACATCCTGGATCACCAAGGGCACTACGATCCTGGCCGACGGCACGCAGGCGAACACGGTCCACATCTCCAGTTACGACGGTCAGGATCGCTGCGTGTGGCGAACCATCCGCGAGCCGTTCGCGGCCGATGACCGCATGCCCATGCGTGCCACGTGGGTCCGCACGCCGAAAGAGGGTGTGAAATGACGACGCTGCGATGCGGAATCGTTTGCATCGTGGTCCTGGCAGGGTGGACCGGCTTGCACTGCCACTTCGCCACCGCCCGGGCCGTCGAGCCCGCGATCCAGGCCGATGACGACGACGGCGACTTCGCCCGGAAGGCCGACATCATGCACGGCGCACGGTGGCAGCGGACAATCGCCGAGTTCGGCGGATGGCTCACCACACAGACGCTCTACTCCCCCGCCGACGTGCAACGCATCAAGCGGGAGTTCAACGCCCGCGTCGCGGCAATGTCGTCCTACGAACTCGAATACCTGCTCGATTCGATCTCGGCCAAACTGCAGCTGCTCGACACGCCGGAGGCGCGGGACGCCAAGGCCTGGCTCGGCGAATACCTCTCCGCCATGTCCGACGCCCGGCGGGCCGAGGCCCTCCGCACGGTTCCCGACCTGCTCGACATGAACGCGACGCAGCTCTGGCAGGAGATCCAGCGGGTCGATCGCCTGCGGACCACGCTCCGCGAGCGGCAGCAGGCATCAGAGGCGCGACAGAGCGTGCTGGCCCAGCGTGCCACCGCCGGCAGGCAGGCGACGGCAGCAGCGTCTCAGGCGGCTGCGGCGCGGGCTCGGTCAGCCCCGGCGCATTCCCCTTACCGCCAGGGCGGAGGCTCGCCCCCCTTTGCGGACGCACAGCGGCGGCAGCCGGTGATCCCCTTCGGCATCTTCGGCGGGTTCATGTTTTGAGGGTCGGGCGGCTGTGCCCGAACCGATCGGGCATACTGTGGGGATGCCCTGCCGCCTCGACTCGCCCGCCCACTCCCGGCCCGCTCCTGCCGCGGCCTTGCCCGCCGCGCTCGCCTGGGTCGAGGCGGAACTCGACGCGCTCCGCACGGCAGGACTCGAACGGCCGGCGCGGGTGCGGCAGGGCCGCCAGGGCCGTGAGGTCATGCTCGACGGCCGCACGCTCGTCAACTTGGGCTCCAACGACTACCTCGGCTATGCCGGCGACGTGCGGCTGACGAAGGCAGCCTCGAAGGGTGCCTGCGCCGAGGGCTTTGGCGCGGGGGCGAGCCCTCTGGTGAGCGGCCACTCGTCCGCTCACGAGCGGCTCGAGTTCGCGCTTGCCGACCTCCTCGCGGTCGAGGCGGCCCTCGTCTTCCCCAGCGGCTTCGCCGCCAACACCGCCACGATCGCCGCCCTGGTCGGCCCGGGCGACTTCATCGCCAGCGACACACGCAACCATGCGAGCATCATCGACGGCTGCCGCCTCTCGCGGGCCGAGGTCGGTGTCTATCCCCACCGTGACATGGCCGCCTTGGGCGGGCTGCTCGCGGCGCGGTCGCAGGCCCGCCGGCGGCTCATCGTCACCGACACGCTCTTTTCGATGGACGGCACCCGGGCACCCCTCGTTGATCTCTGCGAGATCGCCGACCGCCACCGTGCGATGCTCCTCGTGGACGAGGCGCATGCCACCGGCGTGTTCGGCGCCAGAGGCAGCGGCCTCGTCGAAGCCACAAACTGCGCGGCGGGCGTGCATGTGCGGGTCGGCACGCTCTCGAAGGCCCTCGGCGCCGCCGGCGGGTTCGTCGCCGGCCCCGCCACGTTCATCCACTGGCTGCGGCATGCAGCCCGCGCCTGGATTTTTTCGACCGCCCATCCCCCAGCCATCGCCGCTGCAGCGACCAAGGCGATCGAACTCGTCGCTGCCGAGCCGCACCGCCGCGAGCAACTCGCCGCGCGGGCGGCCGCATTCCGCGAGCGACTCGTGTCGGCCGGCCTCGACATCAGTGGCGCCGAGGCCCAGATCGTGCCGATCGTGGCGGGGTCAGCCGAAGCGGCCGTCGTACTCTCCGCCGCTCTCGCTACTGCCGGGTTCTTCGTACCGGCGATCCGGCCGCCGAGCGTGCCACACGGCAGGAGCCTCGTGCGGGCGAGCGTCTGCTGGCATCATTCGGACGACGATCTCACGACACTCGCCGACGCGGTCATTCGCCATGCCCACTGCGACTGACGACCTGCCCTGGTGCGTGATCGGCACCGGCCCCTCGGGCCTGGCGGCCCTCAAGCAGCTCCACGCCGCGGGCATCGCCGCCGAGGCGCTCGAGCGGGAACCAGCCATCGGGGGCAACTGGCGGTTCGGCTCCGGAACGTCCCGCGTTTTCGCCTCGACACGACTCATCAGTTCCCAGCGGCTGACGGAGTTCACCGACTTCCCGATGCCGCGGGACTGGCCCGCCTATCCCGATCACCGTCAGTGCCTCGCCTACCTCGAACGCTATGCCGAGCATTTCGGGCTCGGGCCGCACATCCGCTGTGGCACGACCGTCGAGTCGATCGAACCGCTCGGGTCTCCGGGCTCCGGCTGGGGGGTGACGATCGCGAACCAGCCGGCCCGCCGCTACGCTGGCATCGTGATCGCCAGCGGACACAACCACGCGCCGCGCTGGCCCGAGATTCCTGGCCGGTTCACCGGCACGCTCCTCCACGCGGCCGACTACAAGTCGCCCACGGTGCCGGTCGCACTGGCCGGCCAGCGCGTGCTCGTGATCGGCGGCGGCAACTCCGGCTGCGACATCGCCGTCGAGTGCTCGCGTCACGCCGCCACCACCCACTCCACTCGGCGTGGCTACTACGTCGTCCCGCGCGAGATTCTCGGCCGGCCCGCCGACCTGCGGAATGAGCGACTCCTCAAGATGTCGGCGCCGCTCTGGCTGCGGCGACTCGTGAGCCTGCGGGCGATCGACCGCACGATCGGCCTCCCGTGGCGGCACGGCCTGCCACGCCCCGACCACAAGCTCTGGGAAACACATCCGATCGTCAATTCCGAGATCCTCGCGCAGATCGCTGCTGGGGCCATCACCCCGGCCGGCGACGTCGTCGCGTTCGACGGCGACGCGGCCGTCTTCGCCGACGGGACGCGGCGCCCGTTCGACATCGTGATCTGTGCCACGGGCTACCACGCCACGCTCCCCTTCGTCGATGCCCGACTGCTCGGCGCACCCACGGCCGACGGGCTCCCCGACCTGTTCCTCAACGCCCTCCCTCGGCACCGCGACGACGTGGCGGTCGTCGGCCTCATCCAGCCCGACAGCGGCCAGTGGGGTCTCACCGATCTCCAGTCACGGCTCGTCGCGCAGATGGCAGTGGCGGCCCGCACGGCGCCGAGGGCGGCCGCCTGGCTCTACGCGCAACGTCAGCGGGCGATCCGCACCGGCATCGGCTACGTCGACTCACCAAGGCACCGGCTCGAAGTCGAGCACTTCAGCTACCGCCGCCAGCTCATCCGGCTCATCACGGGCATGAATCGCCGGCTACGACATCGCGCGGCCTTCCAGCAGCCCGTAGTCCGCACACTCCGAGTGCGGCCGACGGTCTGAATACCGCAGGCCCGTCTATTTCTCAGCAGGGCGACCTCCTGTGGCGAGAGTTCGGGGCTGCCCATGCCCCCTCGCCGGACGCTCGCTGCGGACATCCTGTCCTTCGCTCGCTCGATGGCGGCTGCGCTCTCGGCATCCTGCCTTCGCTTGCCGTCATACGCCGGCGACGGGGCATGGGCAGCCCCTCACGGATCCTTGGAGAGGGCAGGAGGATTGCCTGCTCACCTCGGCGGCAAGATAAGTGGCTGCTGGCTGGCGGGGGGCTGCGGGTTGCCGAAGAGGGCCTCGAGACCGCGGCCGAGGCCGTCGGTGATCACCGCCTGGGCCGTGTTCTCGACGATCCGACCGAGGATCATCTCCAGCGCACGGGCGTCGAACTGCGGTCGCTCCACCGTGCCCTTGAGCGGGATCACCAGCGGCGTCCTGACGAGCTGCGCTATCACTGGTGTGTTGCCCACAGCGTCGCCGCGGAGGGCCACCTCCACCGTCATCGCGAGCGTGCCGTCGGCCCCGACGCTCCCCTGCGACTTGACGACGAACTGGCCCGCGTCCATCACGAGGCCTTCATGCCAGAACCGGTGTTCTGCCAGCCGGATCCGCACCGGCTCCGGCCGCACCCGCAGGAGGACCGCCTTGTCGCCGAAGGCAAACCGGGGATCGACGGCGGACTGCAGCTTCACGAGCAGGTTCACCAACGGCTGCGCCGACGGATGAGGTGTGACCTCGAACTGCTCGAGGATCACCTGGCCGGTAAGTTCACCCGTGAGCGGCGCGGCCAGCGGCAGCCGCGCGCCCGCCAGATCGACGGTCGCGAAGCCTTCGGTCTGCGTCCGCGTGCCGAGCAGCGGCGAGAGCAGCTTCACGATCGAGTCGGCATGCGACCCGCCGATGTTCACCCGCTCGATGATCCGTCCCGGGGGCACGACGAGTTCGCGAGGCGTGCCAACGAGCCGAAGCCACGGACTGCCGCGGACGCGGCCGCCCGCCACGCCGATGTCGAACGGTCCGAGGGCCAACTGGCCTTCAAAGAGCCGGACGGGCATCTCCCCCGCCGCAACCGCAAAGCCGGCCACGTCGGCCGCCTGCCAGGCGAGCGACGTATCGACCGCGAGGCTCCGGAAGCGATCGGCAAACTCGTCGACCGGACGGACGCTCGCCGTCACCGGCCGCGTGATCCGTGCCTGCCGTTCGATCGCATCGGGATCACGGCCGCGGGTTGCGGCCAGCCAGTCGGCGGGCAGCGGCACCACATCCGCACTGGCCGCCGCTGCGACGGCTGCCTGCGGCAGGCTGCCGAGCGGACCACGGAACGCGAACGGGCGGGCTGCCATGCCCGCGAGCCGCACCTGGCCGCGGGTCCATGGGGAGGCCAGTCGAGAGAGCTGCTCCCAGTTCCAGTTCGCCGTGCCATCGAGAGCGACGAGCCTTCGCGTCGCCCACTCGGTGACACTGCCGCGGGCCGCGGCGGTGAGCGTGGACGACTCGATCGCCACCCGCTCGACCATGACGTCATCCTCGGTGCCGCCACGGGGCCGCGTCACTTCGAGGACGATCGCCGCCCGCGGCTCACTCCAGATCTCGCGCGGGCCATCAGCGTGGCCGAGCGTGAGCTGACTGCCCACCGCTTCGAGGAGCAGGTTCACGCCCTGCTGCACATCGGTGATCTCGAGCGTGCCCCAGGCCCGACCGGTGGCCGAGAGCGTGCCGTCGGCGAGCGCCGCCGGCGGCAGCCACCGCGCGAACCTGCCTACCTCCGCCTGCCATTGCACCCGGCCGCGCACGCGGTCGAGCACGGCAGCCGCGCCGGAAGCTCCGGCACTGGCCGGTGCTGGCAGCCACGACACGCCCCCCGACCGCAGCGAGAGGGTGGCCGTGAGCACCTCCGCTGACGAGATGTCGATCCGGCCATTCGCTGGATCAACGAGCCCGGCGACGGTGGCCACGACCCGCGGCTCCGCGATCGTATGGTCGCCGAGCGCGACGGAAAACTTTTCGATCTCGCCCCCGGCGCGGGTGATCTGCCAGGCGGCGCCGCGGGCGGCGACGGCAGCCGAGGCCTCGATGCGACCCGCGAGTTCGACATCGACGCCAGCCGCCGGCAGCCAGCCCGCCGCCCGGGCATGCCAGCGGCCGAGATCGCCCGTGAGCGAACCGTCGGCGGCGATGCCGGCGGCGTCGGGCAGCGGCCGCACCCACGGGCCGACGCTCCCCGTCACCGCCGAGATCACATCGACGATCACGCCCCCGGTGACCGCGGCCTCGAGCCGATCGTCGGCCGCCGTGACGACCGCACGGGCTCTCTCGACGACCGCCGCGCCCGCGGCGAGCCGGCCGGCGGCCTCCACCTCGAGATCGACCTCCTTGTCGCGCCAGGCGGGCCGGCCGGGCAACGCCCAGACGAACTCGCGGAGGCTGGCGGCGGCCTTCACCGTCGTGGGCTCGTCGCGACGGCCGCCGGCGATGTCGATCCGACCACGGGACGTGCCGGCGAGTTCGACGCCCTCGAGATCGAGCACGTCGTTGACGTCGGCCACGAGCCGGTCGAAGTCGAGGGTCCACTGCAGCGTCGCCGCCTCGGCCGTGCCCGCGGCCGACAACTCGAAGGCGCCCGATGTGATCCGGGCATCTTCCACGGTGAGCCGCGCGCCGCGGCCACTGCCGCGGCGGCCGCGCACCCAGCCCGTCAAGGGCTCGCTCCACCGCAGCGGCCGCTCGGCAGACTCCGCACCGGCCGTGCCCTGCACGGCGGCGAGGTTGCGGGCGGCGACCCTGGCTTCGAGCACTCGATCAGCGCCGTCACCGTGGGCGGCCGCCGCCAGTTCGAGCGTGCCTCCCGTGAGCCGCACGTCGGGCCGCACCGCAAGCCCCCCCGGCATGCCCTGCGACACAGCGGCGAGGTCGATGTCGGCCGCGATCGCAAAATCCTCGCTGACCAGATCCTCGGCCCAATCCCACGACCCGCCCGTCGGGAGCCGGATGGTGCCCGACGCCTCGCCGCGAAACAGCGGTGACTTCGCCGCGAGCTTCCGCACGACGACCCGATCAGCCTCCACGGTGAGATCGAGCGGCAGCTCGCAGCGGGCGACGGAGGCCAGTTCCGCGAGCGTGTCGGCGGCGCAGAGGGCGGCCTCGTTGAGCACGAGCGTGCCCGTCGCCCGGGCCGATTCCCCAGTCATCTGCACGTCGAGCCGCACATCGGCCAGGCCGTCGAGGACATACTGCTTCGCGAACCTCGTGGCCAGGACGCTCGACACCCCCAGCGGCAGCCGATGGGTGGCGACGGTCACCGCGCGGGCAGCCCCGTCGTGCGCGGCCTCGGGCGACGACACCGACCAGCCGCCGTCGCGGGCCAGCACGGCCGTCGCGCGGGCGGCGACCGTCGTGCGGTCGAGTCGGACCGACGATTCCGGCGGGAGCACAGCGGGTGGCGGCACCGGCATAACCGCCGCGTCGGTCGGCACCGCATGCCGCACCCGTCCGGCCACCGTCCAGCCCGCGAGCGTGGCGTCCCGCTCGACCGTACCCACCGCCATCACCTCCGACACCCGCCAGGCGTCGTGCCGCTCACGATCGACGAGTTCGACGGCGCCGTCCACGATCTCGAGGTCAAAGCGGGGCGAACCGAACGTCGGCTCAACGGCGAAGCTGGCCAGCCATGGTGCGAGTATGTCTTCGAGCGAGCTCCCGCCGGCCCGCACCTCGACGACCGCCTCGGGAGCCACGAGCCGCACCGTGCCGAGGTCGCGGGGCGAGAGGGCGAGTTGGGCCAGCCCCCGATCGATCACCACCCGCGGCACGAGCACCGCCGCAGCGCCCGATCGGTCCCGCAGGATCACGTCGCGAAACTCGACCCCTCCGAGCCAGTTCCAGCGGGCCGAGCCGCTCGTGATGCTGCCGTCGATACCGGCAAAGACCGCCTGCAGCGGCCGGTCGCGAAGCGCGGTGAGCACGAGCACCGTCGGCGCGAGCCAGCAGCAGGCCCCGAGCACGGCCAAGGCCGCGAGGGAAAACACCGCCCACCGCCGCCGCGGGGCGGCACCGTGTCGGGAAAAACGCCTCGTCATGGGGCGGAGTATAGGAGTGCCCCCTCACTCCGGCGAAGGCGGGATTCGCCGGCGGTGAACGGCCTCGAGGTCCGCAGGCGTGTCGACGTCCATGAATGACAGGCAATCCGGATCGACCGCCGCGACCTCGGCCTCCGTCACGACCGCGACGGCGGCCGGGTCGGCCTGCCGCAGGTCATCGAGCAGGCCGCGCAGGTCGCGGCGACCCGCGGCGAGGTGCCGCTCGATCGGCCCGAGCAGGCCCGGCGATATGGCCGAGACCAGCACCTGCGGGTGGCCATGCACGATGGGCACCACCCAGCGGGCAGCCGATGCGGCCAGCCGGTCGAGCAGCAGTCGCACGACGGCAGGCGCGAGCAGTGGCACGTCGCATGACACGACGAGCACGGCCTGCGGCGACCGGCCGGTTGCCAGTGAATGGAGAAGTCCGTCACGGATTCCGGCGAGCGGGCCAGCTCCGGGCGTCGAGTCGCGGACGATTTCGATCGGCACAGCGACCGACGGCAGCGGCTGCTCCGGTGCAGCCACGACGATCAACCGGGAGGCGCTCATCGAGACGGCCGTCGTGACGGCGTCGAGAAACGTGTGGCCGGAGAGGAGCAGGCCCGCCTTGCCCTCGGCACCGACGAGGCCGGCTCCCAGTCGCCGCGCGGCGCCGCCTGCGAGCACGATCGCGGCGTAGTCCGCACACGGAGTGTGCGGACTACGGTCCGAATGCCGTAGGCCCGGGCTGTTCGCGAGTGGGCGAGCACCCCTCTGCACGGAATTCAGGGGTCGCTTGGTGTTCATGCCTCGCACCGCACACGGAGTGTGCGGACTACGGATGCCTGTGACGGGCCTACGAGCGTACCGCGCAACTGTCTCGGGCACGCGGCCCCTTCCGTGTCCGCCCAAGGTGCCAACGGCTTGCCTGGCGCATGTCCAGCCTCAAGGCTTCACGCAGGAGCGGCTCACGGCTGCTCAGGCACAGCACACACGAGGAGCGACGTATGGCAACCTCCGCGGCCGAACGAATCGAGATCGAGCCGGTCTCGGCCGAGGCCGTGCGGTCGCTCATGGAGCCCCACCAGCCGCCATGCCTGTCGCTCTTTCTGCCGACCCATCGCACCGTGCCCGACAACCGGGTCGATCGGCCGGCATATCGGCACCTCGTCGAGGCACTCGAACTGGCGCTCTCCGTGTCGAAGCCGCGTGACGAGATCGAGCGGCTGCTCGCCCCGTTTCGGCTCCTCGCCGACGACGTCGGCGTCTGGGAGCACGTCCGTGACGGACTGGCTGTCTTCGGCAGCGATGGTCGGGCCCGGGCATTCCTGCTCCAGCGGCCGGTCGCGCCGCTTGCGGTCGTCACCCGCCGGTTTCACACGATGCCGCTCGTGCGGGCCGTGATGGCCTGTGACCGGTTCAACGTGCTCGCCCTCACCAGCCGCTCGGCCCGCGTCTACGAGGGCACGGCCTGGCATGATCCACACGGTACGACGGCGGACCTGCTCGACCCCGTCTCACTCGTTCCGCTCCCCGGCCGGTCGGCGAGGACGGATCTCACGCGGGGCGACGTGATCGACGAGGAGACCTTCCAGCCTCACCGCGTGCAGCACGGCATGGGGCCGGCTGGTCTGGGCACGGGCGGCGTCGTGCACGGCGGCTTCGGCGCCAAGCGGGACGACGTCGACGCCGACACCGAGATCTTTCTGCGGCACGTCGACGACCGCGTGCGTGACGAGGTGAGCCGTCGCTCGGGCCTGCCACTGGTGCTCGTGGCCGGGGCCCGGCTGGCAGCCATGTTCCGTGGCCTCTCGAAGAACGATCTCCTGATCGACGAACCCGTCGCCAAGGATCCTCACCTCATGCCGGTTGGCGACCTGGCAGCCGACGTGGCCGCGGTGTTCCGGCGGGCGCACGTGAACCTGATCCGCCGTCAGGTGCGGGCGTTCACGCAGGCACGAGATCGGGGCCTCGCCGCGAGTGACCTGGCCGACATCGCCCGCGCGGCGGTCGCCGGCCAGGTGGCGACGCTGCTCGTCGAGGCCGATCGGTTCGAGGCCGGGCGGCTCGATCGCGACACCGGCGCCATCGAGTTCGACGGCGGCCCGCCACCCGATCTGTCGCGTACCGGCGACCGCGCGGCCGTGCGGGCCGACGACCTCTTCGGTGGCGTGGCCGAGACCGTGCTACTGCACGGTGGCGACGTCCTCGCCCTCGGCCGCAACGACATGCCGACGGAAACCGGCGTGGCCGCGATCTACCGCTACGCGTGACGCGGCCCGTAGCCCACATGCTCCGCATGTGGCTCACGGTTCAAACACCGCACCCCCGTCTATTGGCATGCGGGTTCGCAAACCTCTACGCTGAAGCCATTCGGCCTGTGGCCTTCGCACCCTCGGCCGCACACGGAGCGTGCAGACTACGGTCGGCGCGTATGGACTGCGGCTCAGTCACACCCACACCACCCCCATGCCCAACTCCGGTTCCGATCCATTTGCCGCCTGCCCCGATCGCCGCGGCACCGGCTCCGAGAAGTGGGACCGCTGGCCGGATCGCGACGTGCTGCCTCTGTGGGTGGCCGACATGGATTTCGCCGCACCGGCGGTGGTGCTCGATGCGATCCGAGCCCGGGTCGAGCATGGTGTCTTCGGCTACACCCACGACACACCCGGATTTGCGGCGGCGCTCGCTGAGCACCTGGAGCGGCTGCACGGCTGGCAGATCGATCCGGACTGCGTCGTGGGCACGCCGGGTGTCGTCACTGGGCTCGCGCTGGCTGCCCGCCTGCTCGCCGCCCCCGATGACGGCATCATCACGTTCACGCCGGTCTACCCGCCGTTCCTCACGCTGCCGGCACGGGCCAGCCGCCGCTGCCTCCCGGTGCCACTCGTGCAGGAGCGTGGGCACTGGGCGATCGACTGGGATGCGTTGGAAAAGGCCGCGGCACAGGCCAAGCTCCTCTGGCTCTGCCATCCGCACAATCCGACCGGCACCGTCTTCGCACGAGCCGAACTCCTGCGGATCGCCGATCTCGCCGAACGGCACGGCATCACGGTCGTCAGCGACGAAATCTGGTCGGATCTCGTGCTGGATGACGCGCTCGGACACGTGCCGTTCGCCAGCCTCGACCACCCCGCCGCCCGCGCGGCGATCACGCTCACGGCGCCGTCGAAGACCTGGAACCTCGCCGGCCTGGCCTGCGCCGCGGCGATCCTCCCCGCACCGGCGATGAAATCCCGCTGGCGTCCGGCGGGCGGCGGCCTCGTGCCGATGGTCAATCCGCTCGGCTACGCCGCGGCGGAGGCGGCATGGCGGCATGGTGACACCTGGCGGCGACAGCTCATCGACCTGCTGCGGCGGCACCGCGATCTCGTGTCAGCCACCATCGCGGGCATCCCCGGACTCACCTGCGTGCCCGCCCAGGCCACCTATCTCTCGTGGATCGACTGCCGCCAGTCGGGTGTGGCCGATCCGCAGGCGGCCTGCGAGGCGGCGGGGCTGGGCCCCTCCGACGGCCGCGAGTTCGGCACGCCGGGCTTCATCCGGCTCAACAACGCCTGCCCGACGGACCGGCTCACCGAGGCGCTCCGGCGGCTCCAGCGGGCGTTCACCGACTGACGGCGTGGATCGCTTTTTTCCGCAGCCAGCTAGACTACGCGGCATGCGCCACGCCCCCATCGACTCCAGCCTCTTCGTCACCCACCGCCAGCGGCTCACCGCTCTCTTGCCGACGCACAGCGTCGCGATCATTCACGCGGCCGACGTGCTCCCCACCAACGGCGACGGCACGCTGCGGTTGCATCCGGCGAGCGACCTGTTCTGGCTCGCCGGCATCGAGCAGGAAGAGAGCGTGCTCGTGCTCGCCCCCCAGGCCGTCGATCCGGCGATGCGCGAGATCCTCTTCGTGCGCCAGCCCAACGAGCATCTCGCCACGTGGGAGGGCGACAAGCTCACCAAGGAGAAGGCTACTCGCATCTCGGGCGTGGAGCGGGTTCGCTGGCTGGCCGACCTGCCGGGCGTCCTGCACACGCTCCTCTGCCAGAGTGAGCGGGTGTTTCTCAATTCCAACGAGCACGAGCGGGCGGCGATCGACGTCGAGCCCCGCGATCTGCGGCTCGCGCGGCAGCTGATGTCGAAGTATCCGCTGCACCGCTTCGAGCGGCTCGCGGTCCTGCTGCGGCGGCTGCGGGCGGTCAAGGACGAGACCGAGATCGACCTGATCCGGCAGGCGATCGACATCACCGACGCCGGGCTACGGAGGCTGGTGGCGGCCCTGCAGCCGGGGGTGATGGAATACGAGCTCGAGGCGGAGTTGGCCTGCGAGTTCATCCGGCGGCGGGCCGGGATGGCCTACGAGCCGATCATCGGCAGCGGCACGAACGCCTGTTGCCTCCATTACATGGACAACATCGCGGAATGCCGGGCCGGTGAGCTCGTGCTCGTCGACGTGGGCGCCACGTACGCCAACTACTGCGCCGACCTCACCCGCACCTATCCCGTGAACGGTCGGTTCACCCCGCGGCAACGGGCCGTCTACGACGCGGTGCTCCGCGTGTTCAAGTCGTCGGTGGCGCGGGCGACGGTGGGCACGACGCTCCGTGACTGGCGCCGGGCCGCCCAGGTCGAGATGGCCGAGGAGCTCCTGCAGCTCGGACTGATCACGGCCGACGACGTCGCGAAGGACACACCCGAGGAGCCGGCCTGCAAAAAGTATTACATGCACGGCCTGGGCCATTCGCTCGGCCTCGGCGTGCACGACATCGCCCCCATCGACGGTCCGCTGCAGCCGGGCTGGGTGATCACGGTCG
>JBJTIE010000259.1:0-14406 GCA_046094845.1 Planctomycetaceae bacterium
ATTGCCTCCGCGTAGTGCACCGGCGAGGGGGCGGTACAAGTCTCGTCGCGGGACCTCGAAGACTCGGTCCAAATGCTCCTCGAGCTTGCACCGACCCCCGAGCCTCCCGGTCGCCTCGAGACCTACTTCGACCCAGTCGAAGTTCGCCGGGCATTCCGAGAGATGTTAGCGATGTCGTAGAGTTCGGCAGGGGGCTCGGTGGAAAATGCGAGGCTGTCGAGGGGAACGGCGTCGGCGAGGCCGTCGGCCACGGCGCCGGAGAGCGACCAGGCGCCGGCGGCGAGGATGTCGATCTCCACGAGCCGGCCGACGAGCCGCGTGGGTGCGTCGAACACGACGATCCGGTCACACATCGTGCGGCCGGTGAGCTGGGCGACCCCGTCGGGGCCGGGATCGACGGCCCGCTTCTCGTCGCGGGTCGAAAGCCCCTCCACGAGCACCTGCTGGCGGGTGCCGATGAACCGCTGGTTGCCGGCGAGGCTCACCTCCTCCTGGGCCTCGAGGAGAAGCCGGTTGCGTTCCTTCTTCACGTCCTCGGGCACGTCGTCGGGCAGGCGGTCGTAGGCCTTGGTGCCTGGGCGGGGGCTGTACTTGAAGATGAAGCTGTTCTTGAAGCCGGCCGTTCGCACGAGGTCGAGCGTCGTCTCGAACTCGGCGTCGGTCTCGCCGCAGAAGCCGACGATAAAGTCGCTGGTGACGGCGGCCTGGGGCAGCGTCTCCCGCACGCGGCCGAGCATCTCCATGTATTCGCCGATCGTGTAGCCCCGCTTCATGCGCGCGAGCACGGCGTCGGAGCCGTGTTGGGCCGGCACGTGAAGATAGTGGCAGACCTTCGGCAAGTCGCGGACGGCCGCGATCAGGTCGTCGGTCATGTCCCGCGGATAATTCGTCACGAACTTGATCCGATCGAGGCCGTCGATCGCGTCCAGTCGCACGAGCAGGTCGGAGAGTCGGCTCGTTCGGCCGCCGTCGGTCCACCGGTAACTATTGACGGTCTGGCCGATGAGCGTGATCTCGCGGCAGCCCTCGGCCACGAGCTTCCGTGCCTCGGCCACGATCGTGTCGGGGGCCCGCGCCTGCTCCGGTCCACGCACGTGGGGCACCACGCAGAAGGCGCAGAACTTGTCGCAGCCGGTCTGCGTGCGGATGAACGCCTGGAACGGCGTGGGCCGCATCGCCGGATCGCGGTCGGGATCGTAGCTCTCGAAGCTTCGCGCGATCGCCTCGCGAGCGTGGCCCTTGCGTTCGAGACTCACCTCGATCCGCGGGCCGCCGCCGGCAAGCACGTCGGCCACGAGCGTCGGCACCTGGTGGAGTTGGCCTGGGCCGACGACGAGATCGACCCACGGCGCCCGCTTGCGGATCAGCTCCTGGTCCTTCTGGGCCATGCAGCCGAGCACGCCCACGACGAGCCCGGGACGCTTCGCCTTCTCGATCCGCACGCGTCCAAGCGCCGAATAGATCTTGTCTTCGGCATGCTGCCGCACGCTGCATGTGTTGTAGAAGACGGCGTCGGCCTCCGCGCTGGCCGTCGCCATCTCCCAGCCCTGCCGGCGGAGCGCCGCCACCACGAGCTCGCTGTCGAGCACGTTCATCTGGCAGCCGACGGTTTCGATCCACAGGCGTTTCGTCATGGAAAAGGAGTTTACCCCAGCCGGGTGCCTTCGCGGAGCGGGCTGCCGCGGAGAAACTCCGCGGCCGACATGCTGCGACGGCCCTCCGGCACGAGCCGCAGAATCTCGAGTGCCGTGCCGCCGCCACAGGCCACGACGAGCCGGTCGCCCCCCGCCACGAGCACCGTGCCCGCCGCGGTGTCAGGAGCGGGCGACGCCACCACGGCCAGGTCTTCCAGCACGAGTCGCTGTCGCACACCGTCGCCCCGCGTGAAAAACGTCGTGGCCCGCGGCCATGGCTCGAGCGCCCGCCGCATCCGCTCGATCCGACCCGCGTCGTGCGTCCAATCGACGATGCCATCGGCCTTCGTGATTCGCGGTGCACGGGTCGCGGCCGCTGCGTCCTGCGGCTCGCCCGCCGGCCGGCCTGCAGCCACCGCCTCCTGAAGCACAGCGATCGCCTCGACCACGGGCCCGCGGCCCATCTCGGCCAGCCGCCGTTCGAGCTCGGCCGCCGTCTCGTGGCCTCCGATCGGCGTCGCGGCGGCGGTGATCACGTTGCCCGCGTCGAGGCCGGGAGTCATGTGGATCACGCTCACGCCCGTGACGTCATCGCCCGCGAGGATCGCCCACTGCACCGGCGCGGCGCCGCGGTGTCGCGGCAACAGTGAGCCGTGCAGGTTGATGCCGCCGAGCGGCGGCACCGCGAGCAACTCGCGGGACAGGATCTGGCCATAATCACAGACGACGAGGAGGTCCGGCCGCAGGGCCGCGATCGTGGTGACGACTGCCGGGTCGTTGACCCGTTCAGGATCGAGGATGGGCAGCCCTGCCGCCGTGGCGGCCGCCCGCATCGGATTCGGCGGTGGACGGCGACCGGGGGGCGCATGATCAGGCCGCGTGACCACCGCCACGATCTCGTGGGGCGACCCGCACAGGGCCTCGAACATCGGCACCGCGAACGGGCCTGTGCCCATCACGACGATTCGCAGCGGCGGCATGGCCACTATCCGCACCGGGCGGCTTCGAGCCGATCGAGGTCTGCGACGAGCACATCGTGGCCCGGCAGTTCACCCCGCGACTGCTTGCCGGTGTAGACCTCGCGGAAGCTCTCGAGCGCCCGCCGCACCTCCATTGCCGCCGCCTCCGGCAGCCGGTCGGTGAACAGGCGGCCCTCCAGATGATCGAATTCATGCTGGATCACGCGGGCCAGCAGACCGTCCACGTCGAGATGAATGGCCTGGCCGTCGAGCGACCAGGCATCCACGACGATCCGCTCCGGCCGCCGCACGTCCATCCGCACCCCCGGCAGGCTCAAGCAGCCCTCTTCCTGGACCGCCGTGCCCCGTGGCCGACTGATCACGGGATTGATGAACACGTGTTCCTCGCCCTGCCCGCGTTCGCCTTCGCAGTTCACGATGAACAGCCTGTAGGGGAGCGCCACCTGGTTGGCGGCGAGGCCCACACCGCGGGCGTCGTACATGATGTCGAACATCTGCTCGACGGCGGCCGCCAGCGCGTCGTCGATCCGCGACACGGGCTTCGTTCGCCGCAGGAGCGCCGGGTGCGGATACTCGACGAGTCGGAGGGGGCCGATCGCCGCGGAGTCGGCGGTCGGGGAAGGAACGGATGCCATCGTGTCGCCACCTGGAATGCAATGGGGCCGCCGCCTCGGCCGCCTGCGTCTCATCATACCCCCTGACACGGGGCGCGGCAGACCGCGTGGTACGCTGATCGTCGCCATGAATGGTTCCGCCTCCGCATCGCCGCCGGCCCCCTGGCACACTCCGGCCGTGTTTCTGGCCACCTGCGGCGGCATCGGCCGCGTTGGATTCGCTCCCGGCACGTTCGGGTCGCTCCTCGGGATGCCGCTCTCACTGGCGACGGGCTGGCTGGCGACGATCGGTTCAGCCCGGCTCGGCAGCGGCTGGCTCACCAGCGCCGTGGAGGCCGCCCTCGTGGCCGCGGTCTGTCTGGTCGCGGTGCCGATCTGCACCCGCGCCGTCCGCCGCCTGGGCCGTGGCGATGACCCTGGCGCGATCGTGCTCGATGAGGCGGCCGCGCTGCCGCTCGCCCTGCTTGCCGTGCCGTGGGCCGGCCGCTCATGGGGCGTGCTCGCCGCGGGGTTTCTCCTGTTCCGACTGTTCGACATCTCCAAACCGTTCCCCTGTCGCCGCCTCGAGTCGCTCCCGGAGGGGCTCGGCATCATGGCCGACGACTGGGGGGCTGCGGCCTGGGCGGCGGGTTGCCTCGCGATTGCCAGGTGGCAGGGCTGGGTGTAGACATTCCGCACCATCTTCAGGGTCAGGCGGGCCCAGCGTTCAGGCGGGACATGCCGTGCGGATACTGATCATCGATCACGGTTGCTGTGACCATCCGCACACGCGGGTGCATCGGTTGCGGGAGGCGCTTGCCGCCCGCGGCC
The DNA here is from genome assembly GCA_046094845.1 of Planctomycetaceae bacterium. Classification (GTDB taxonomy): domain Bacteria; phylum Planctomycetota; class Planctomycetia; order Pirellulales; family UBA1268; genus QWPN01. The sequence continues at coordinate 4,039 of JBJTIE010000259.1, forward strand.
ACGAGGCGGCCGTCTGCGGGCCGTCGTCGGTGTCGCATTTGGAGGAGCAGCAGCCGGGAATGCACGGCATCCACCTCCGGGACGTGGCGGGGGCGTCGCGGAAGCTTTCCGCCGCGGTACAGGATGGCTCGGCCGCAGCGTTTCTCGAGACCGTGGCGACGGTGCCGTCGCGATTGCTCGGACTCGTGCGGGAAACCGCTCGGCAGATGATCGTCGAGGCAACCGATGCGGTCTACCCCGACGTGATCTTCGTGCTGCATGCGGGCATCCTCACCGACCTCGCGGTGGAGACGGGCGCGCCTGTCGTCGTGCATGTGTCGGCGGTTGACCTCGCGGCCGCGGCCGCCCGGCCGTCGCTGCGTCGGCTCGTCACGGCTGCGATCGATTCGAGTCTCGTCGTAGCGGCCGACGAGCCGACGGCGACGGCGCTGCTCGCGAACTGGCTGCACGACGCGGCCGCTGGCTGCGACGCCTGGCCCGCCGAGGAGGAGCATGCCGCCGCGATCGAGGCCGCCTGCACTCGCGCCGTCGCCCGCCGCCGCGGCGAGTAGGTCGTTTGTCGCCGCACGGGCGCCGTAGTCCACATGCTCCGCATGTGGCCCACGGTCTGAAAACCACAGGCCTTCACTATCTGCCTGCAGGTCCGCGAACCTCTGGCCGAATAGCCCGGCCGCTCGGCCTCCACACCTCGAACCGCACACGGAGTGTGCGGACTACGGTGGAGCGTGCGGGCCACGGGGTCTACCCTACGGCGGCGGCTCGTGCGGATCAGGCAGGTCGGCGAGGCTCGTGAGCCGAAACACGTCCAGAAACTTCGCCGTCGTGTGATACGTCGGCCCGCCTGCCGCATCTCCTTCCGGGTGCCGGAGCTCCAAGAGCCCGCGGCGAACGAGCTGCCGCAGCGTGGCCGGCCGCGCATCGCAGCCCAGTTCCACGAGCCGATCCCGGGGCACCGGCTGGTTCCACGCCACCACGGCCAGCACGTCGAGCGACTCCGCGTCGAGCCGCACGAGCCGGGCCCGTCCTTCCAGCACGCTGCCAAATCGGGCGAACTCGGGCCGGAGCCGCATCACCCAGCCGTCTTCCCGTGACACGACCTCGTAGGGACAGTTGTTCGCGTGGCAACGCCGCTGCAGCTCGAGCGCCAGTTCATCCACCTCGTCAGGCCGCACGCCGCGGATCAGTCCGGCCACGGTTCGGCTCGAGAGCGGCCTGCCCCCGGGCAGCCCGACGAAGAGCAGCGCCTCGAGGATCGAGAGCGGCGTCACTCGCGCCGCGTCGTCGTCGCCGGCGGTGTCGTCGAGATCGGGCGAGGCATCGACCTGCACCACGTCGGCCGGGGGCTGTTCGGCCTGTGGATCGGCCGTGCCCATCATCGCCGCGAATGCCTGGGCGAGCCGGTCGATCGAGAGCCCGCCGTCGTCGGGCGGCGCGGTGAAGCCTGTAGCCGGAGCAGTGCCGGAACCGACCGTCGTCCGTTTGGGGCGTGCCATCCGTGGCTCCGTTCGGCTCGGGCCGCAGGCTCACTCGAACAGCGTGGCGTTGCCGCGGGGTGCGATCGCAGACGGCTTCTTCGCCCGCGGTCGCCGCGTCGCGCCGAGCTGCCGGCCGTCCTTCGTGGCCGGTGCGCTCTTGAGCGGCTCGGCGGCGCCATCGAGCGAATCGCCCACGGAGATCGTGCCCAGCCGCTCCGTCACCCGGGCCGCGTAGCTCTCCGACAGCTCGCAGCCGAGGAACGACCGGCCGAGCTTCTTCGCGACGGCCAGCGTGGTGCCGCTGCCGGCGAAGGGATCGAGCACGACATCCCCTGCGTGGCTCGACGAGCGGATGATCCGGCCCAGCAGCTGCTCGGGCATCTGGCAGCCCTGCCAGCCCGACCGTTCCTTGAACGTGCCGCAGACCCGCGGGAAGTACCAGGTGTCGGTGTCGGCGGCGAAGCCGTCCGGCAGATCCTGCGGGCGGAGGATCCAGGTGTCGTCGGGGAGCCGTCCCGTCGGGTTGGCCCGCTTGTCGCCGTACACGAGCTCGCGGGCGCTCGGCACGCGGATCGAGTCGACGTTGAACGTGAAGGCAGCGGGATCCTTCACGAAGTGGAAGATGTGGGCGTGCGAACGGGCGAACTTCTGCTTGCAGTGCACGCCGAACGTGTAGTACCAGACCACCCAGCTGCGGCAGGTGAGACCCAGCTCGCGGGTCGCGAGCACCTTGAGCTCGGCCGCGTATTCATCGCCGATCGCCAGCCAGAACGTGCCGTCAGGCCGCAGCACGCGGACGACTTCGCCCATCCACTTCTTCGACCAGTCGAGGTAGTCGTCGCTCGACTTGCGATCGTTGTAGGTGTCGTACTCGTAGCCGATGTTGAACGGCGGATCGGCGAAGGCGAGATGCACGGAGTCGGCCGGCAGGCGGGCGAGCAGGCCGAGGCAGTCGCCCTGGTGCACCTGGTCGAGTGCCACGTCGCCGCAATCGTGCTGGAGTCCCTTCCGCGTCATGCGAGAGAGTGTAGACCGTGCTGCGCCTGAATGGCTAGCAGCCATCCCTTTTTCGCCACCCGCATACACCGCCACCGTAGTCCACATGCTCCGCATGTGGCCCACGGTATAAACACTGCAGACCCAAGCTATTTACCTGCAGGTTCGCCAACCACTGGCCGAGTAGCACGGCCGCTCGGCCTTCGCACCTCCAACCGCACACGGAGTGTGCGGACTACGGTGGAGTGTGCGACACGGCCTACGCGCCCGTCGCCAGTCGCAGGGCGACGGCGCAGGCCTGCTCGAACGCCGTCAGGTCGAGCTTCTCCTGCGTCGTGTGAATATCCATCTGCCCACAGCCGAGCGTGACGGTCGGAATCCCGTTGGCCGCCATCCAATTGGCATCGAGGCCGCCGTTGGAGATGTCGAGCCGTGGCTCGAGGCCGATCGCCTTGACGGCCGCCCGTGCCACCTCCACACACGGCTCGTCGTCGGCCAGCCGAAACGCCTCGTAGTCGAGCCGGCCGCTGACCGTCACTTTTCCTGTGCGGCCCGTGCTGCTCTTCACCTTCTTCACCGCATCGTGAAACGCCTTCTCGATCGCCTTCACGATCCGGCCCCGGAAGGCCGGGTCGTGGCCGCGGGCCTCGGCGTGGAGCAATGCCGAGTCGGCCACCACGTTGGTCGCCGAGCCCGCCTTGATCACGCCCACGTTGCTCGTGCCCCGCTTGCCAGACTTCTCGACGAGGCCGTGCCAGCCGTCCTCCACGAGCGACGCGATCGCCAACGATGCGATCGCGATCGCCGACACGCCCTGCTCCGGGGCCACGCCGGCATGGCTCGGGATACCCTCGATCGTCACGTCCATCCGATAGCCACCGGTCGCCCCCACGGTCAGCTTCTCGACCGCGCCACCGTCGAAGTTGAAGGCCAGCTTCGGCCGGCCGAGATCCGCCGCCTTGGCGTGCCGCGCGCCGAAGAGCCCGACCTCCTCCTGAATGGCGAAGAAGAGCGTGAGAGGCGGGTGCGGCAGTTTCTGCGTCAGGATCTCGACCGCCGTGGCAAGCACGACGGCGCAGCCCGCGCGGTCGTCGCCACCGAGACCGGTCGTGGGATCGGCGCTCTTCACGAACCGCCCCGCCACCACCGGCTTCGCCCCGAGACAGACGGGCACCGTGTCCATGTGGGCCATGAGGAGCCGCCGCGGACCGGGCACGCTGCCCGGCAGCCGCACGATCAGGTTGCCCACTTCACCCTTGAGCAGCGTCTTGCCGTTGGCAGCGTCGAAGGCGATCGCGCCCGTCGGGCAGCCTGCCGCGCGGAGCGTGTGGATGATCCGTTCGGCGACGGCCTTCTCGTGCCCGGAGACACCGGGGATCGCGAGCAGGTCGAGCAGAATCTCGCGAGCCTTCTTTACACTGGCGGAACTGGACGCAACGGACTTCTTCGCAGACTTGTTCGGAGTTGAGCTGATCATGAGGATCTTTCTCGCAGGGATCATGCAGGGGTCGCACGTCGCCGCGCTCGTGCACGACCAGACGTATCGCACGGGCCTGCGCGACGTCGTGCAGGCCCATTGGCCGACGGCGGAAGTCTACGACCCGTTCGCCAACCACGCCACGTCGATCGGCTACGACATGCGGCGGGCCCGCGAGGTGTTTCTGGGGCACATCGAGATGTGCCGGGTGTTCGACCTCCTCATCGCCTACGTGCCCGAGGCGTCGATGGGCACGGCGATCGAGATGTGGGAGGCCCACCGCCACGCGAAGGCCGTGGTCACGATCACGCCGCTGGTCCACAACTGGGTCGTCCAGCTCACGAGCACGGCCGTCTACCGCGACGTGGAGGCGTTTTCGTATGCGCTGCAGTCGGGCGAGATCGACCGGTTGCTGCCCGCCCCGTAGGCCCATCCGTGGTCCGCACACTCCGTGTGCGGTTGGAGGCGTGAAGGCCGAGCGGTCGTGCTATTCGGGTGGACGTCGGCGAACCTGCAGGGAGGTAGTGCGGGTCTGCGGTGTTTGGACCGTAGGCCACATGCGGAGCATGTGGACTACGGCGCCGTGGTCCGCCCACTCCGGGTGCGGGTGGAGGGGTGCAGGCCGCACGGCCGGGCGAATCGGGCCGTCGGTGGCGGACCAGCAGGGACGTAGGGGGGGGGGGCGGGGGGTGGGGGGGGGGGTGATTGCCCCGGGGGCCACTGGGGGCGCTTGTGCACACCGGCGCCGTGGTCCGCACACTCCGTGTGCGGTTGGAGGCGTGAAGGCCGAATCGCCGTGCTATTCGGGCAGACGTCGGCGAACCTGCAGGGAGGTAGCTCGGGTCTGTGGTGATTGGACCGTGGGCCACATGCGGAGCATGTGGACTACGGCGCCCGTGAATGCGGCGAGTACGCGTTATTCTCACCGCAGCGCCTCGGCGAGCGCCTCGGCCCGCGTCGCGATCACCCCGTCGAGCTGCAGCGCCCGCACGCGCGCCAGCGCCGCGCCGATTGCCTTGCCCTCGGTCACGCCCGCCGCGAGGAGATCGCTTCCCGTCACGAGGGGCGGCGGATCGATCTCCGCGCGCGGCCGGCTCGTCTGCGCCGTGAACCACGCCGCCGCCTCCGCATCACCGCGTCCGCAGGCGGCCCGCGCCCGCAGGCAGTCTGCCAACGCGGCCGCTTCCGCGTGGGCCACGAACGGCTGCAGCGTTGACCAGGCCCGCCCCGAGAGCGTCGCCGCCGAGTCGCCGCCCAACTCGGCCACGGCCGCAGAGAGCCACGCCCCCTTCTTGGATTCGTGATTCGCCAGCCGCAGCCGTCCGGCCAGCCGTGGCACGACGTCGGCACCGCAGCCCTCGGCCAGGATCGCCAGCGCGAGCGGCAGGTCGGACTCGTCGAGGGCCCCGATCATGCGTGCCGCTTGCCGCCACTGGTCGCGACGGTCGTGCGGCTGCCCGGGGCCGGGTGCCACGTCCACGAGCACCTCGCGGGCCAGCCCCGTTTCGTCGAGCAGCTCGAACGCCCGCTGCCGACCGGTCCGCGCCGCCATCGCCCGCAGTACGGCGGCGATCCGCTCCGGGCTCACGCTCGTGACGAGGTGTGTCATCTGTTCGACCGCCTGCCGCGTCTCGTCCTCGAGGGCGAAACCGAAGAAGGCGGCGAACCGGATGGCCCGCAGCATCCGCAGGTGGTCCTCGCCGAACCGCATCGCCGGCACACCGATCGCCCGCACGATGCCTGCGGCGAGATCGGCCCGGCCGCCGACGAAGTCATGGATCTCGCCGGAGAGCGGGTCGAGGAACAGGCCGTTGATCGTGAAGTCCCGTCGCTGGGCATCCTCGCGGGCCGAGCAAAACGTGACGCCGGCGGGGTGGCGACCGTCGGTATAGGGGGCGTCGGCCCGGAACGTGGCCACCTCCACCTGCCCGGCCGGCTTGGGGCCGAGCACGGTAATCACGCCGAATGCGGCCCCGACAGCCAGCGTCCGCCGCCGGCCAAACAGCTCCCGCACCTCCTCGGGCGTGGCGGCCGTGGCCACGTCGTAATCGGCCGGAATCCTGCCCAGCAGCTCGTCGCGGACGCAGCCTCCGGCCCAATAGGACTCATGGCCGGCCTCCCGCAGGCGGCCGACGACCTCCCGGGCAAACCGGCGGGCGGCCTCGGGATCGCTGTGAACTGCGGGCATTTGGGGATTCTCGATCGACTTTCTACCTCACGGCTCGCCCACAATCATTATTGAAGGAAGCCCCAGGGCGCAAGCCCGGGGATCTGTCTGCTCCCCCACGACGAAAAAATCCTCACCCAAGGGCTGTCCCTTCCTTTGACTACCCGGGCGGAACGCCGATATTATGCATGAGTTAGGGGCGTTCGGATCCGGAGTGATCGGCGAGCGGTTTTCGAGGGACATCCATTCTTTTGGCCCCCGCCCCTCGGGGAAGCTGGCTGGCAATCCATTCCGAACAGAGGTCTCGTTTTCGGTTCTTCATCTTTCATCAACGCCCGCGAGGGCACGAGGTGTCACATGTCTCTTTCCCGTTTCACATCCCGGCGGCGTGCCTTCACGCTCGTCGAACTGCTGGTGGTGATCGCCATCATCGGCACCCTGATCGGCCTGCTTCTGCCCGCCGTGCAGGCCGCCCGTGAAGCCGCTCGTCGCAGCTCATGCAGTAACAACATGCGGCAGGTCGGCCTGTCGGTGCTGAACTTCGAGAGCACCAAGCAGAAGCTGCCGGCAGCGACTGATCGCAATGAATACACCGGCAAACCTTCTCTGCCGGGCGATGCCGTCGCCACGACCACGCCAGGGTACAGCTGGATCGTGCAGTGCCTGCCGTACATGGAAGAAGTCGGCCTCTACAACGGGATTGCGACGACCTCCACGACATCGTCGGTGAACGCGAGGTTCGCCAACCACCCCGTCTCGTCGAGCGTGCTCAACAGCGTGGGCGGCCAGATGGCGGCCACCGTCGTGCTTGGCCCACTCCGGTGCCCGACGTATGCGGGCACCGGCACCGTGGAGAACAGTCAAACTGGGCCCTCGAACGGCCTGTCGTGGGCGGACGACTACGGCACCGCCAATGCGATCGCGGTGACGAATTACAAGGCGAATGCCGGAACGCATATCGTCGCCTCGGGATCTCACTCGAATAACGGGGCCATCGGCTACCCGACGACGGCGGCACCGTCGTCGGGTGCGACGACGACCTCACGGCCGAACGGCTTGACCATTGGCAGCCTTTCAGACGGCACGTCGAAGACGATCATTGCGGCCGAGACGAAGGAGCGGGGTTACTCCAGTTGGATCGACGGGTCGACCAGCTGGCTCGTGGCGTCGAACTGCGCGTCAACCGCAAACTATGCGAGCGGCCAGTGGAACAGCACCGGGACGACCAAAGTCGTGCAGGCCGGCGCGGGCACGGTGGGCGCCTCGCTGAACTTTCCCGCAGCCAACAGCTCGACGGGCAAGTTTCTGACATCGACGCAGTGGGGCCTGTACGGAGACGGCATGGGATACGGCGCCTCGAGCGACCACTCGGGCGGCATCGTGATGCACGTCTACGCCGATGGGCACGTCGGTCAAATCACGACCGACATCGATCCGTCCGTGTTCATGGCCCTCTACAGCCGGGCACAGGGCGAACCCGTGAACCTCGAGTAACCCGAGGTTCATCATCGGCAATGTTCTCACGGAGGCCGGGGGGCGACCCTCCCGGCCTCCGGCTTTTTGGCTGCAGGTCATCGCACCGACCGTTCGGCCAGGTTTCACCAGCCACGAACCAGGTGGTAGGCTTTCGGATCCCATCCTTCTGGAGCCCACCGCGATGAACCGCGTTGAACAGCCCGCGTCCAGTTTCTCCCGCCGCGATGCCCTCAAGACGGCCGGAGCCGTCGGGGCGGTCGCCTCGTTCGCCCTCCCCCGGGCCGCCCATGCCGAGACGCCGTCGAACGACGTGATCCGCGTGGGCCTGATCGGGGCCGGCGGCCGCGGCACCGGGGCACTCCAGCAGACGCTCTCCGTGCCCGGCTCGAACGTGAAGCTCACGGCCATCGCCGACGCCTTCGATGACCGCATCAAGGGGGCGCTCAAGGCCGTGGAGAAGATGGAGGGGAAGGTCGAGTGCCCCGAGGAGCGGCAGTTCAAGGGGCTCGACGGCTACCAGAAGGTGCTCGACCACTGCGACCTCGTGATCCTGGCCACGCCCCCGGGCTTCCGGCCGTTTCACTTCGAGGCCGCGGTCAAGGCCGGCAAGCATGTGTTCATGGAGAAGCCCGTCTGCATCGACAGCTTCGGCGCCCGGCTCTGCCTCGAGGCGGCGAAGCTGGCCGACGAGAAGAAGCTCAAGGTCGTGGTCGGCCTGCAGCGGCGGTACGAGCAGGAGTATCGGGAGACGATCGCCAAGATTCGCGAAGGTCTGGCCGGCGACATCATCGGTGGTCAGGTCTATTGGAACGGCAGCGGCATCTGGTATCGCGACCGGAAGCCCGACATGAGCGAGATGCAGTTCCAGGTGCACAACTGGTACCACTTCAACTGGCTGTGCGGCGACCACATCTGCGAGCAGCACGTCCACAACATCGACGTCGCCAATTGGGTGCTCGACGCGATCCCCGAGGCGGCCTACGGCGTGGGCGGCAAGCAGCTCCGCAAGCCGAAGCAGCCGAGCGAGATCTACGACCACCACTCGGTCAACTTCACGTATCCGAATGGCGTGCGGATCGCCAGCCAGTGCAAGCAGTTCCCCGGCGGCGACAACCGGGTGAACGAGGAGTTCCAGGGCACGAAGGGCTACGTGCGGATCGGCCACATCACCGACCACGCCGGCAAGACGCTCTGGAAGTTCGAGGGCAAGAGTGACAATCCGTATCAGGTCGAGCACGACGAGCTGCACGACGCGATCCGCAACGACAAGCCGCTCAACAACGCCGTCTACGGCACCACGGCGAGCTTCGCGGCGGTGCTGGGCCGGCTCGCCACCTACTCCGGCAAGGAGTGGAAGTGGAAGGATGCGCTCGCCCTCGACTACCGGACGATGCCCGAGACGCTGGCCTGGGATGCCACGCCCCCCGTGCTGCCCGACCAAAACGGCGACTATCCGCCGCCGATGCCGGCCACCTTCAAGATCCAGTCGGTCACGAAGCCTCCCGTGTCATGATCGTCGGCGTCCCCCGCGAGACGAAGCGGGATGAATACCGAGTGGCGATGCTGCCCGTGGGCGTCGAGGAGCTCGTGCACGCAGGCCACACGGTTCTCGTCGAGCGCGGAGCTGGGGCCGGCTCGGGCCTTCCTGACGATGCCTACGCGGCCAGCGGCGCCACGCTCGTCGACACGGCCGCCGAGGTGTTCGGCCGGGCCGAGCTGATCGTGAAGGTGAAGGAGCCGCAGCGGCCCGAGCTCGCGATCATCCGGCCGCGGCAGACCGTCTTCACCTACTTTCATTTTGCGGCCGATCGCGGACTGACGGAGGGCTTCCTGGCGACCGGGGCCACGGCCGTGGCCTACGAGACGCTCCGCGACGATCGCGGCCGGCTGCCGCTGCTCGTGCCGATGAGCGAGGTGGCGGGCCGGATGAGCATCCAGGAGGGGGCCAAGTATCTGGAGAAGCCGCAGATGGGCCGCGGCATTTTGCTCGGCGGCGTGCCGGGCGTGGCGCCGGCCAACGTGCTCGTGCTCGGCGCGGGCTCGGTGGGAGCCAACGCAGCCAAGGTGGCCGCGGGCTTCGGGGCCAACATCGCCCTGCTCGACACGAATCTCGAGCGGCTGCGATATCTCGACGACGTCACGCCCCCCAATATCGATTGCCTCTACTCCGATCGCCACACGATCCGCGAGCGGCTCGGGTGGGCCGATCTCGTGATCGGGAGCGTGCTCATCCCCGGTGCGCGGGCCCCGCACTTGGTAGGCCGCGACGACCTGAAGCTCATGAAGCCCGGCGCCGTGATCATCGACGTGGCGATCGACCAGGGGGGCTGCGTGGCCACGAGCCGGCCCACGACGCATGCCGATCCGACGTATGTCGTGGACGACGTGGTGCACTATTGCGTCACGAACATGCCCGGGGCCGTGGGCCGTACGAGCACCTATGCCCTGTGCAACGCCACGCTGCCCTACGTGCTCCAACTGGCGGCGGTAGGCGTGGATGTCGCGGCCCGCGAGAGCGCCGCGATCCGCTCCGCCGTGAACGTGTTCGAGGGCCGGCTCGTCCAGCCCGCCGTCGCGGCCGCCTTCGGCCTGCGGTGCGAACCGTTTGGGGAAGCGATTCGCCCGCCCCCGTAGTCCACATGCTCCGCATGCGGCCCACGGTCGAAACACCGCAGGCCCGAGCTATTGCCCTGCAGGTTCGCCAACCACCAGCCGATTAGCTCGGCCGATCGGCCTTCACGCCTCCTGCCGCACACGGTGTGTGCGGACTACGGGGG
>JBJTIE010000260.1:0-8269 GCA_046094845.1 Planctomycetaceae bacterium
ACTCGCGGGTGATGAACTTCGGGCCGGAGATCGTCTCAATGTCGCAGATCCGCTCAAGCGGCACGCTCTCGCCGGCGGGGCTGCGGACGGCGATGTCGCGGATCGCCTCGGGGCCCTTGCGGAGCGACTCGGGCAGCCGCACGACGATCGGAAACCGCAACTGCCCCTCGACGATCTCGCCGACCGCCTTGCCGCCGACGCTCTCGATGATGTCGAGCACGACCTGCGCCGAGATGCCGTAGCGGGCGATGTCGTCCTGCCGCACGGCAATGCGGAGGATCGGCTGACCCGCGACCTGCTCGACGGCGATGTCGGCGCCGCCGGGAATCTTTCGCAGCACTCCCGCCACCTCCTCCGCCTTCCGCACGAGCATCCCGAGGTCCTTCCCGAACACCTTGACCGCGATGTCGGCCCGCACGCCCGAGACCATCTCGTTGATCCGCTGCTCGATCGGCTGCGTGAACCAGATGATCTGCCCGGGAATGCCGTCCACGACCTTGCTCATCACCTCGACGAGCGCCGCCTGCGTGCGAGCCCGCTTCCACTCCTCACGGGGCTTGAGCGCGATGAACATGTCGGTGGCCTCGATGGCCCCGGCATCGGTCGCCACCTCCGGCGTGCCCGTGCGGCTCCACACGTGGGCGATCTCGGCCGGGAACTCCTCGAGCAGGGATTTCTCGATCCGCATGTTCATCCGGCACGACTCCTCGATGCTCGTGCCCGGCGCCCGGATGATGCCGAGCACGATGTCGCCCTCGGAAAGCTTGGGCACGAACTCCGTGCCGAGCGACGCGGCCCGCAGCAGCGTGATCCCCAGGATCACGACGGCCGCGAGGGCGAGCGTGCCGCGGGCGGCGAGACAGCCGCGCAGGAGCGGCCGGTAGAGCCAACGCAGGCCGCGCACGAGCAGGACGTCGTGGGAATCCATCCGGCGCGGGAGGAAGATGCTCGAAAGCACGGGCACGACGGTCAGCGAGAGGACGAGCGAGCCGATGAGGATGAACACCACCGTGAGGGCCATCGGGCGAAACATCTTCCCCTCGACGCCTTCGAGCGTGAGGATCGGGATGTAGACGATCATGATGATCAGCTGGCCGAAGCAGGCCGGCTTCTTCACCGCATTGGTGGCCTCGCGGACGAGCCGGAGCCGCTCGGCGCCGCTCGCCCCGGGGTGGTGGGCGATCTCCGCGGGGAACTCATCGAGCAGCGCTTTCTCGATCCGCATGTTCATCCGGCACGACTCTTCGATGCTCGTGCCGGGCGCGCGGATGATGCCGAGCACGATGTCGCCCTCCGACAGCTTGGGCACGAACTCCGTGCCGAGCGATCCTGCCCGCAAAAGCGTAACTCCGAGGATCACGCAGGCGATCAGGGCCAAGGTGCCCCGGGCCGCGAGACACGCCCGCAGCACCGGCCTGTAGAGCCACCGCAGGAACCGCACGAGCACCACGTCGTGTGAATCCATGCGCTTCGGCAGGAAGAAGCTCGAGAGCACCGGCACGACCGTGAGTGAGAGCACGAGCGAGCCGATGAGGATGAACACGACCGTCAGCGCCATCGGCCGGAACATCTTCCCCTCGACTCCTTCGAGCGTAAGGATCGGGATGTAGACGATCATGATGATCAACTGGCCGAAGCAGGCCGGCTTCTTGACCGCGTTGGTCGCCTCGCGCACGAGTTTCAACCGAGCGGCACCGGTCGCGCCCGGATGATGCCCGATCTTCTCGAGGATGCTCTCGATCACGACCACCGACGAATCGACCACGATCCCGAAGTCGATGGCGCCGAGCGAGAGGAGGCTCGCGGAGATTCCGGCCTGCCACATGCCGATGAAGCCGCACATCATCGAGAGCGGGATCGCCGTGGCAGCCACGAGTCCGGCCCGGAGGTTGCCGAGCATCACGTACAGGATCACGACGACGAGGAAGGCGCCCTCGAGCAGGTTCTGCCGGACGGTCGCGATCACGCGGTCGATCAGCTTGGTGCGGTCGTAGACGACCTTCGCCTCGACCCCTTCCGGCAGCGTCTCGAGGAGTTCTTCGAACCGGTCACGCAGCCGGGTCGTGACCGCGTAGCTGTTTTCGCCCATGAGCATGAAGCCCAGGCCGAGCACCACCTCGCCTTCACCGCCGTAGGTCACTGCCCCCTTGCGGATCTCGTGGCCGATGACCACCTCGCCCACGTCACGGATGCGGATCGGCACGCCCTGGCTCGAGGCGACCACGATCCGCCCGATCTGCTCGATGTCGACGGTGCGGCCGACGCCGTAAACGAGCACGGCATCCCCCGAGCGGTCGATCGAGCCGCCGCCGACGTTGAAGTTGTTGCGGGGAATGGCCTCGACGACCTGGTCGAACGAGAGGTCGTACTTGCGGAGCAGGGTGGGGTCGATTCGGATCTGGTACTGCTTGTTGAGGCCGCCCCAGGCATTCACCTCGGCGGTGCCGGGTACGCTGCGGAGGGCCGGCTTGAGCGTCCACTCCTGGAGCGTCTTGACGTCGGTGAGGCTCATGCCGCGGGGCACGAGCAGGTAGTGAAACACCTCCCCGAGGCCCGTCGAGACGGGCCCCATCTCCGGCCGCTCCACGCCCGTGGGCACGCCCACCGTGCCGAGCCGCTCGTTGATGAGCTGCCGCGCGAAGTAAATGTCGGTGCCATCCTGAAACGTGACGATCACGACCGACAAGCCGAACATGCTCGCGCTGCGGATGCCTTCGAGTCCCGGCATGCCCCCCATCGCCAGCTCGACCGGAAACGTGATCTGCCGCTCGATCTCCTCGGCCACCATCCCAGGCGCGACCGTATTGATCTGCACCTGCACGGGCGTCGTGTCAGGAAAGGCATCGACCACGAGCCGATTGACGGCCACCCAGCCGACGAGGCATACGACGGCAGCTCCGAGCAGCACGGCAATTCGCCGCGACAGACTCCACGCAATGATCGCTTCAAGCATGGTGGCGTTCGCTGTTCGTGCGGCCGATCACAGCTCGCCCTTCTCCATGCGCTCGAGCAGAATCTGGCTCTTCAGCACGTGGCTCCCGGTTCCAACCACGTGGGTGAACTGCGGGTCGGTCGCGACGTCGCAGGCGATCTCGACGACATCGCCATCCCGCACGCCGGGTTCGACGGGGCGGGCGGCGAAGGCCGTCTCGCCGGCCGGCACGAACACCACCCACCGGCTCCCGTCCCACTGCACGCTCGACCGGGGCACGACCACCGCCGTGCCCCGGCGATCCACCTCGATCCTGCCACTGCCGAACGTGTTGGCCCGCAGCGAGTGGGATGGTTCCGCGTCGGCGGATACCGCGGATTCCGCGTGGTTGGCGACCTCGGCCCGCACCTGGAGCGTGCGGGTCTCCTCGTTCACCTCCGTGCTGATCCAGGTGATCCGGCTGGTGAACTCCTCGGAGGAGCCGTCGGGCCGGAAACGGACCGGCTGGCCGACGGCCACCTTGTCGGCGTCCTCCTTGCTGACGTTGAGCACCAGCAGCATGGTCGAAACATCGGCCACCTCGAAGATCGGCTTGGCGGCTTCGATCACTTCGCCCACCACCGCCTCGCGGCCCACGACCACGCCGTCGAACGGCGCGTAGAGCGGAAGCAGGTTCGACGTGACACGGGCACGGTCGAACCCCGACACGATCGCGGGCGGCAGCCCGAGCGTGCGGATGCGGGCGGCGCGGGCCTCGTCGTCGAGCGGCTCGTACTCGCGGATCGAGATCTCGAAGCCGAGGTTCACGAGCGCCTGTTCCGCGTTCGTGAGGTGGTTGCGGGCCTCCCGCATCGCGGCCTTGGCCTCGCGAAGCTGGCGGCCCATCACCGCGCTCTTCACCTCCTCGAGAATGGCCAGCTGCTCTCGCCGTGATTCGAAGGCCACGAGGGCGTTGAGAAATTCGGCCTTCAGCCGCCCCACCTCCTGACTGTCGATGACGAGCAGCACGTCTCCCTTGCGAACCTCGTCGCCGAGGTGTTTTTCGACCCGCCAGATGCTGCCGGGCACCCGGGTCGAAAGCTGGGCGATCCGCCGCTCGTCGTAGGCGACCACGCCATTGCAGACGAGCTCGCTGACCACCGGCCGCTTCTCGACCGGCACGACCTCGATGCCCGACCGCTCCAGGGATTTCTGTGACGGGAAGCGGACGGTGCCATCGGCGACCGCCGCCGGGGCGTCGTCGGCATGGGGCGTCGCATGCGAGGTGTCATCCGGGCCGTGCCCGCCAAATCCGAATGACCAGTGGGTGGCGTGGCCATACCAGCCAACGGCCGCGAGTGCCGCGGTCGTGACGATCGAAAGGGCCCAGCTCGAGAGCGAGGCGACGATCGCCGTCCAGGAAATCCGGCTGCGCGATCTCGTGCGAGAACGTGTCTGCATTGACGACCTCCTTCCGATACAGCCCCGCCAGAGGCCGATTCGGTCGAAATATCGCCAACGTCCAGAAGCGTCGGCGGAACGGTAGGTGGGAACCCGCGTGGGGCTATCGAAGAGTATGTACCAGCGCCGGAAACTGTCCAGTGCGACGCGCGTAGGCCCGTTGCTCCGCAACGGGCAGCCCGTCACTCCGTGACGGGCCTACGGGGTCGTCAGAACTTGTAGCGATCCCGCGACACGTCGGGCTTCACGCCCTCGGGAGTTTCGTCGCTCGCGATGTCGAACCACTCCGGCTTGAACTCGATCCGGGACTGGGTCTCGGGGTTTGCCAGGGCGACGTTGCTCACCAGGGCGATCACCGCATCGGCGATCGCCACCTCCGGCTTGCAGCGGGGCTGGTTCTCCGGCGAGGGGTTGCGAATGCACCACGCCCAGTGCTCCATCTCCTCGGTGTAGCCTCGAGACGGAGGCGCCGACGACCCACCCGGGCCGCCGACGGCCGTGCTGCCACCGCCGCCGCTCTCCGTGGTGTCGAGCGTGGGGGTGCCGTCCTTCGCCTTGGCGACGGTCACGCGGGTGTCCTTGGCGGCTCCCTTGTAGAGCATCACTTCCTGTTCCCGCTCGAGCACCAGCGTGCCCTTGGTGCCCATCACCACCTCGCCGTAATCGCCGAAGCCGTTGCCGTTGATCGACGAATATGTGACGACGATTTTCATGTTCTTGTCGTCCTCGTAGCCGGGGGCCGGATACTCGTACATGCAGTAGACGTGGTCGTCGATCTCACGATCGGCGGGGAAGATGCTGCGGTTGC
Source organism: Planctomycetaceae bacterium (assembly GCA_046094845.1). Classification (GTDB taxonomy): domain Bacteria; phylum Planctomycetota; class Planctomycetia; order Pirellulales; family UBA1268; genus QWPN01. The sequence continues at coordinate 5,181 of JBJTIE010000260.1, forward strand.
CCACGGCCGTGACCGTGAGCGGCTTCACCTTCTTGCCCTCGCCGTGCATGGCCGACACGAAGATGCCGGCCGCGTCGAGCTGGTGGCTGCCAAGCTCGGCCATGAGGCCGCCGCCCGTGCGGTTCCAGAGCCGCCAGCGGATGAGCTCCTCCATCGGCGTCCGCGTGGAACCGTCGGGCAGCGTCATCTGCGTGTAGCCATGCTTCGCGGCCTCGACCGTCTTGTCGGAGATCTGGGCTTCGAGCTGGGCGATCTTCCTCTGGAGCGAGTCGATGTCGGAGGGCTTGGCGGTGGCGAGATCCTTTTGCCAGCCGGCGAGTTTCTTGGCGAGCGACGCATCGTCGGGCATCGGCGGCTTCCAGGAGTCGTTGCCCGGCAGGTTGCCGCGGTGCCACTGGGCCCGGATCGAGTGCAGGTCGCCGAGCAGCCGTGCCTTGCCGATGGTGTGCACGGCGTTGTCGTAGAGGATGCTGTAGTGCCGCTGGTGGCCGGTGGCGAGGATCCTGCCCGTCTCCCTGGACACGCGGCCCATCTCCTTGCACTCGTGGATGCTGTGGCCCATGAGCTTCTCGGTGAGCACGTGCTTGCCCGCCCGCATCGCCTTGATGGCCGCCTCGGCATGGAGGTGGAGGGGCAGGGCGATGACCACCGCCTCGATGTCCTTGTCGGCCAGCAGTTCCTCGTAGGCTCCGTAGACCTTCACCTGCTTGCGGGCCTCGTCCTCCGTCGCCCACTTGTACGTGGCCATGAGGCCGGGGCGGGCCGTGGTGGCGCTGGGGCTCGACGCATCGCCGTGGAAGGCGCGGAACACGTTGTAGGGGCGGATGTCGGCGATCGCCACGACGTTGAGATAATCCGGATTGTGGGCCCCGAGCAGGACGCTGCCTTCGTCGCCCGTGCCGAGCACGCCGACGCGGAGCGGATTGCCCACGCTCTTGCCGTAGCCGAAGTAGATCGACCCCAGGCCCGCGCCGGCCGCGAGCCCGGCCGCCACGGCGCCGCCAAGGAAGTCGCGCCGCGTGATGGCCACGGCATCGGTGAAGTTTTCCTTGCCGATCGCCTTCTGCTGCTCGGTCAGGTTCATCGGGTCACCTCGTTCGGAGTCGGGCAGCTCCCCGCACACCGGCGGCAGAGCGGACACCACTGCTTCAGGAAATACTCGAGACCGCTCCAGCCGCCGATCGGCAGGGCCGCGATCGCAAGCAGGGCCGCCAGTTCGACCCATTGATCGTAGGTGGATTGCGCACCCGCCACCCAAAAGGGCTGCGAGGCGATCACGCTGGCGAGAAACATCGCCCCGCCCATGGCGTTGAATGACACGAGGATGCCCAGCACCAGGCAGGCGCCGATCGTGACGAGCGACCAGCTCACGAACCGGTCGGCCTTCCACAGGGGCGTCGGCTCGACCGCCGCGGCCGCCCGCCGCCGGTCGTCATCGGAGCCCAGCTGGCGGTCCCAGTCTGCCACCAGCTTCGTCCCGATCGCCTCCGCGTCCTTCATCCAGCCCGCGGCACGACCGGCCAATTCACTCCGCTTCTTCGCCACCCGCTCACGCTCGAAGGGGATGGCGGCGGCCCCCGGCTTCTCCTGCATGCCAGTCAGGCGTTGCACCTGCAGCCGGTAGTCGAGGAGATCGTCCGCGATCGTCCCCACGTAGGCGGCGAGTTCCGCCTGGGCGGCTGCCAGCGCCGTCTCGGCCGCCGCCCGGGCATCGGTCGAGAGCGGCACGAGCGCGGCCCGCCTGGTCAGCAGTGCACGCCAGCCCTGCACCACGCTCTCATGCCACCGGGTCGCGGCGGTGGCCGCATCCTCCGGGCCGCGGGAGCCGAGCGTGCCCGTCCAGTCGCCCGTTTGGGGCAGTGAGCTGCGATACCAGTCGCCGAGCGGCCCGACGGCGGCCTTGCGGAAGCCGGCGCTCGACCAGTCGGGGTCGCGGAGATGACTGATGCCTTCGAGGAAGAAGTGCAGACCGACCACGATCCGGAGGAAGGCCAAGGCCGCCACGGCGAGCAGCGTCGTTCGCATGAAATCCACCAGCGGGATGGCGGGCCTCGGGCGGCCCTCGGGCGGCAGGTCGGTGTGGAGGGACGAACCTCCCTCGTAGTTGAACCTGAAAAAATCGGCACGACAAGTAAAAAAATTGAAACCTGGCCGGGAACCGCCGGGCTGCGGCTTGCAGTCTTCCGGCGGCTCCTGCCACAACAGGGGCATGCGCATCGTTCTCTGCTATCCCGTCGAGCCCCGGCATCTGGCCCAGATTCAGGCCGTCGTGCCCGACGCCGAGCTTATCGACGCCGGCCAGGAGCGGGTCGCCGCTGAATTGCCGGAGGCCGACCTCTTTTGCGGCCACCCGAAGGTGCCGGTGCCCTGGGACGACGTCGTCCGCCGCGGCCGCCTCCGCTGGATTCAATCCTCGGCCGCGGGCCTCGACCACTGCCTCGTGCCGAGCATCGTCGGTTCCCCGATCGTGGTCACGAGTGCATCGGGCGTGCTGGCCGACCAGGTGGCCGAGCACACGCTCGCCCTGATCACGGCCTGCACGCGGCGGATCCCGCTCTTCCTCGACCAGCAGGCCCGCCGCGAATTCGTCCGCCGGCCTACCCGCGACCTGACGGGGGCGACGGTGGTGATCGTGGGGCTGGGCGGCAACGGCCGCCGGCTGGTGGAGGTGCTCGTGCCGTTTCGCGTGCGGATCCTGGCGACCGACTGGTTTCCGGTGCACAAGCCGCCGGCGGTCGAGTTTCTGGGCGGCCCCGACACGCTCGCCGACCTGCTCCCGCAGGCCGACATCCTCCTGCTCGCCGCGACGCTCACCGAGCATACGCGCGGCATGATCGACGCGGCGGCGATCGCACGGATGAAACCGGGCTCGATCATCGTCAACGTGGCCCGTGGCCCGCTCGTCGACGACCGGGCGGTCGCCGAGGCCCTGGCCAGCGGCCATCTCGATTCCGCCGGGCTCGACGTCACGCCGGAGGAGCCGCCGGCTGCCGACAGTCCCCTCTGGACGGCCCCGCGGCTCGTCATCACGCCGCACGTCGGCGGGCAGTCGGCCCGCCGAATCGATGCGATGACCGATTTTTTCTGCG
>JBJTIE010000261.1:0-4010 GCA_046094845.1 Planctomycetaceae bacterium
GGGCCGTGGCGTCGGGGCCGAGCTTGGCGGCGTGCGTGGTCGAGCCCGAGGCCACGGCCGCGCCTTCCTGCGGCCCGAGACCGCACAGGGCATCTTCCACAACTTCAAGAACGTGCTCGACACGTCGCGGGTCCGCGTGCCCTTCGGGATCGGCCAGATCGGCAAGAGCTTCCGCAACGAGATCACGCCGCGCAACTTCACGTTTCGCTCCCGCGAGTTCGAGCAGATGGAGATCGAATTCTTCTGCAAGCCGGCCGACTCGGCGGCCTGGTATCGCTACTGGCGGGACCGTCGCTGGAAGTGGTATCTGGACCTCGGCCACACGGAGGGCAAGCTGCAGCTGCGGGAACACCATGCCGACGAGCTCTCCCACTACTCGGTGGGCACGGCCGACATCGAGTATGCGTTTCCGTTCCTCAATCCCGGCGAGTTCGGCGAACTGGAGGGCATCGCCCACCGCGGCGACTTCGACCTCCGCAGCCACATGGAGGGCAAACTCGTCCGCCAGGATGGCGCGCTTGTCCTGGAGACCGGCGCCGATGGCAAGCCGCGGCACAAGGGGAGCGGTAAGGATCTCTCCTACTTCGACGACATCTCGCGGGAGCGCTACGTGCCCCACGTGATCGAGCCGTCGGCGGGGGCCGACCGGGGCGTGCTCGCCTTCCTCTGCGACGCCTACCACGAGGACGAGGTGCCCGACGAGGACGGCAAGCCGCGGAGTCGCACGGTGATAAAGCTGCATCCGCGGCTGGCGCCCGTCAAGGCGGCGATTTTGCCGCTCGTCAAGAAGGACGGCATGCCCGAGATGGCGATCGATCTCTATCGCAAGCTCAAACCCCACATGGCCTGCCAATATGACGAGAAGGGGTCGGTGGGCCGCCGCTACGCCCGGCAGGACGAGGCCGGCACGCCGTGGTGCCTGACGATCGACGGCCAGACGCTCTCCGAACACACGGTCACGCTGCGTGATCGTGATTCGCTCGTCCAGACGCGGGTGCCGATCGCCGAGGTGGTGGACATGCTCCGCGACAGGCTGCAATGAGGCCTGCGCTCGCCACCGTCTGCTCGCTCGATGCGCCGCTGGAGGCGGTCCTCGAGGACTATGCGGCCGGCCGCTGCGAGGCGGTGGACCTCTGGCTCGGTCATGCCGACGCCTTCGTGAAAGTCCACGGCGTCGCTCACCTGCGGGAGCGGCTCGCGCGGCACGGGATCACACCGGTGGCGGCGAGCTTTCAGGGCGGGCTGCTCACGAGTCAGGGCGAGGCCCGGGCCGAACACTGGCGGACGTTCGCGGGCCGGCTCGCCCTCTGTCACGACCTCGGCATTCCCGCGCTCGTCGTGGCGGGCGACGCCTTCGGGCCGCTGTCGCCCCAGGACCTCGGCAGGCTGTCGGTGAGCCTCGCGGAGGCGGCGAAGCAGGCCGCCGATGCCGGGGTGCGGCTCGCGCTCGAGTTCGATGCGCGGGCGAGCTTTCCCAACAACCTGCAATCGGCGGTGGCGGTCGTCGAGGACGTGGGCTCGCCGGCCCTCGGCATCTGCCTCGACTGGTTCCACTACACGGTGGGCCCGAGCAAGCCGCTCGACCTTTCTCTTCTGTCACGGGAAAACCTCGCCCACGTGCAGCTCTCCGACATCGCCGACGTTCCCCGGGAGATGGCGAGCGACGCCGACCGCATCCTGCCCGGCGAGGGTTCGTCGCCACCGCACGACCTCGTCGCCCGCCTCGCCGAGATCGGCTACACCGGCGCGGTTGCGATCGAGTTGCACAACCCTGCCCTGTGGCGGGTGCCGCCGCGGCAGTTCGGCGAGATCGCGATCACGGCCCTCCGGAAGCTGCTGGGGCAGGCGGGGTGAGCGGCCGTTCGCGCACCGCGGAGGTTGCTATCCCGGAAAATCCTTGAGCAGGTTGCTGCGGGCCTCGATCTCGTCGATGGGCCTCAATTCCTTGTCCATGCCCGGGGGCACGAGCGTGAAGTGCCGCGCACCGGTGAGCCGATCGACCATCCGGTGACAGAAGCCACGGTGCGTGATCCACTCGGCCGGATCGTACCGGCGAAGATCGACCGGCACCGAATAGGTGCGGAGCGTCTTGCGGCGGCGCTTCACGTATTGCGGAAAGAACGAGATTGCCAGTTCGCGCAGCGAGCGATGGATCGGGTCGCGGTAGCGGAGGAACGGACTGTTGCTCTTCGAGATCGCCCCCCAGTGGCCGCGGCGGCGGAACAGGGCCACGACGTGATCGACGTCGCCGCGGGCCGCCCCCATGTCCATCAGCAGGGGCGGCTCGCCCGCCAGCCACAGGGCGCACGCGGCCACGAAGGCCCCCTCGATGCAATGGGCCTGGCGGCGGTTGAGCACGGCGACCACTCCATGAGCAGTCGGCCCGTCGGTCTCGTGGTTCCACTCCAGGGCATTGACGAAATCCTGGATGCGGTGCGGCGACCGCAGTCCGGCCAGCGCGGCGGCGGCGGGTCTGGAGAGCCCGAGCTGAATGCCGAGTTGGATGCCGTGGGCCATGGATGTCGCCGCTGAACACCGGGGTGAGGCGGCGTGGATGCTAGCAGCACCGGCACCACCGCAAAACGGCCGGTAATGCAATCGCCCGACCCAAACGTGGCCAGCCAGACCCCGCAGCCTTTAGAATAAGGATGTCCTTCGGAGGCATGGCATGAGCCGTTCCCGGTTTGGGATCGTGGTCACGGCGTCGCTGCTGGTCGGCGGCGGGCTGTTGTCGGTGGTGTCGGAGGTGCGAGGCGATGCCGGCTGTGGCGCCGTGGTGCCCGCCGGTGGGGGCTTCGGTAACGCCGGCTTCGGTGCCGGTTACAGCATGGCTGGCTACGGTGGCGGCTGGGTGGGCCGCGGCTGCGGGCCCGTGCTCAACTGCCGGCCAGTTTGTGGGCCGCGCTGGGGCGGATGGTGCCGACCTGGCTGGGGCGGCGGGTATGGGTGGAATGTCGGCTGTCGTTCGCTTTGTCCGCCGCAGCCGTGGTGCGGCGTGCCCGCGTGGAACACGTGTGGCTGGCCTGTCTATGGAGGCACGACCTGGGGCTTTCGTGACTCGGTCTTCGTCTCGGTGCCTGCCGGCGGCGGCATGACCTTCTTTTCCGGCACACTCGTGCCCTATCCAATCTGGGGTTATCCCGCAGGCTGGGGCGGGTTCGGCTGGTCGCCGTGGCTCGGTGCGGTGGCCCGACCGGGCATGAACGTCCTTGGCGGCGGCCAGCGTCCACAGATCGCCGGCGCAGTGCTGCCTGCGTCGCGGCCGGTGATCGCCGCTGCGCCGCGAGCCCAGGGGCGGCAGGCGCCCATTCGGGCAAGCACAGGTCTGGCGCGGCTGAAGGCGGCACGGCTGATCGCCCGCGGCGACGCCCAACTGCGCGAAGCGGGCCGGAATCCAGCGCGGCTCGAGACCGCGCTGGCGAGCTACCGCCAGGCCGTCGCCGCGGCCCAGGATCAGCCCGACGCGCTGATTCGCCAGGCCGTCGTGCTGGAGGCCCTCGATCGCCGTGAGGCGGCCGAGTCGGCCCTCGATCAGGCGGTGGCCGTCGATGGTCGGCTGGCCGGCACGGCAGGGGGCGAGAATCGGATCGCCGTCCGCGACGGCGCCCCTGATCCTGTCTTCGATGGCCGGCCGCAGGCCGATCTGCCGCCGCTCGCTGCCCGTGGCGTCGCCATCCTGCGGGAGATCGGAGGCACGGCCGACGCCGAGGGCAATCCCGCTCCAGCCATCGCCTGGCTGGCCGATCGCTGGTCGGCCCGCTGGGGCCGAGGCGTCAACGCGGTGGCTGCGAACCAGCCGTAATCAGTAACGGGCACGAAGTTGCCGGCTCGCCGATTCGCCGGCTCGGGGGCGATGCAAGTCGCGTCGCGGAACCTCGAAGACTCGGTTCAAATGCTCCTCGAGCTTGCATCGCCCCCGAGCCGGCGAATCGGCGAGCCGGCAACTTCGTGCCCGTTACTGATTACGGCTGGTTCGCAGCCACCGCGTTGACGCCTCGGCCCCAGCGGGC
>JBJTIE010000262.1:0-17747 GCA_046094845.1 Planctomycetaceae bacterium
CCTCCACCCCCGCCGGTCGTCTCCACGCTGCTGGCATCCGACACGTTCAATCGGGCGAATGCGACGACGCTCACATCTCCCTGGCAGACGCTGTCGGGACGGTTCGCCATCGATGCCGGCCACATCGTGGCCAAGTCCACCGGCACGTCGCTGGCGGTCGTGGCCGGCGTATCGGCAGCGGATGTGACCGTGAGTTCCACCGTGTCGCTCCGGACGAGCAGTTCCGCGGGCCTCGTGGTCCGGGCGTCGGGGGGCGTGAGCGGCAGCATGTATTGGGGCACGCTCACCCGCACGAGCACAGGCGTTTACGCCCGCATCTGGAAGATCCAGGGGGGCGTCGCCACGCGACTGGCCTCGGTGAAGGCACCGAGTTCGAGCGGCGTGATGGAGTTCTCGGCGATCGGCACGCGGCTCACGCTGGCACTCAACGGCAGCCCGCTCGCAGCGGTCAGTGACGGCGGTATCAGCACCGCGGGCAGCGTCGGCTACCGCTCCAAGGCCGCGGGTGGAACAGCGGACACATTCACGGCCCGACGGCTGTAGCCGCAGATTGGTAATCTGCGGTTGGCGACCGTGTGCAGATTGACAATCTGCACCTACAGGGGGACTGGCATCCAAACCTGTAGCTGCAGATTGGTAATCTGCAGTTGGTGACCGTGTGCAGATTGACAATCTGCACCTACAGGGGGACTGGCATCCAAACCTGTAGCTGCAGATTGGTAATCTGCGGTTGGCGACCGTGTGCAGACTGACAGTCTGCACCTACAGGGGGACTGGCATCCAAACCTGTAGCTGCAGATTGGTAATCTGCAGTTGGCGACCGTGTGCAGACTGACAGTCTGCACCTACTTGCGGCGGCGCGAGGGCGTTGCGACCGGCAGAGCGGCGAGCCAGTTCGTGCCGTAGGCCGCGAAGGCGTCATGCCGCGCGGCGACCGCGGCCGTGTCGCGGAAGCCGGCCATCCGCACCGACCCGCCACCGCGGCTCGGGATGGCCCCAAACCCGAAGGACACCTGGTAGACGCCCGTTGATCCGAGGCGGCCGGAGCCGGCCCGGAACGGGTTGTAGGCGGAATTGCCGTAGCCGGAGATGCCGACGTAGTACGTGCCGGCGGTTCTCGCCGTGAAGGCGAGATAGCTGTCGAGCGAACTGGCCGCATCGTCATTGGCCGCCACCTGGCCCCCACGGGCATCGAATATCCGCAGGTAGCTGTCGAGCGTCGATGAACCGGAGAGCGACCGAGCGTCGACGTCGATCACGAGCCGCTGGCCGGCCGCGAGCCTTACCCTGTAGAGATCGACATCGCGAGTTGTCTGCACGCCGTCGCCGATGCGGCCTGCGAGCCGCAGGTCGCCCGTCGTGGCCGAGATCACCGCGGCCGTCGCCAGCGTGTCGCCCGCATCGACGAGTGCGCCGGCGGTCGTCGTCCAGGCGTCCGTCGCATTGCCACCGAGCAGTCCGCCGTCGTCGGCCACGATGCCACTGCCTACGTTCGTAACCGTGAGCACGTAGGCTCCCACCGATGCGGTGGCCACGGTCATTCCAGCCACGGTCCAGCGAATCCCGTCGGTGGTCGAAACCGTCACTCCGGAGAGCGACACGGCCGCGCCGTCGCGTGTGAGCGTGAGATCGCCGGCATCGAAGCCCGTGACAGCGCGGCTGAACTGCACGAGCACCGCCTCGACCGACGTGGTGCGGGGATCGGGCGTCACGTCGATGACATCACCCGTCACGGGTGCGGGCGGAGGCGGGTCGACCGGTGGATCCGATGGCGGGTCGATGGGCGGATCGACCGGTGGCTGCACGCCGGCGATCGCCTGCACCGCCGCCGCAGCGTTGAGCAGGCCACCGGTGGCTACCTTGCCCGCGAGGCTCGCCACGGGCACGGCCGTCGAGAGCACGGCCGTGCGGATCTGGGCGGCCGTGGCCTGTGGATTCGCCGCGGCCATCAGGGCCACGGTGCCCGTCACGTGCGGCGTGGCCATGGAGGTGCCACTGTAGGTGGCATAGGAATTGTTCCGCACGGTCGAATAGATCGACACGCCCGGTGCCGCCAGATCGACGCCAGTGGCGCCGTAGTTGGAGAAGTTGGCGAGGTTGTTGGCGCGGTCGGTGGCCGCCACCGAAATCACCGCGTCGCTGGTGTAGGACGCGGGATAGGCGGGCGTGGCGTCGATGTTGGTCGCCTCGTTGCCCGCCGCCGCCACGAACAGGATCCCGGCCCGTCCACCGGCCGCGATCGCGTCGCGGAGTGAGGTCGATGATCCACCGCCCCCCCAACTGTTGTTGGTGGCGACGATGTTGATCCCGAAATCCCTCCGCATCCGCGTGGCGTAGTTGATCGCCGCCACCGCGCCGCTCGTCGAGCCGCTGCCGTTGGCCCCGAGAAACTTGAGTCCGATGATCGAGACGTTCCAGCTCACGCCCACGACGCCGGTGCCATTGTTTCCGACGGCACCGATCGTGCCGGCCACATGGGTGCCATGGCCCTGATCGTCGAGGGGATCGGCGTCGTTGTTGGCGAAATCCCATCCGTAGACGTCGTCGATGAACCCGTTGCCGTCGTTGTCGAGGCCGTCGCCAGCCACCTCGCCGGGGTTTCGCCAGGCATTGGCCGCCAGATCCCGGTGGGTGTAGTCGACGCCCGTATCGATCACGGCGACCACGACGCTCCGCGAGCCGGTCGTGATGTCCCAGGCCTCAGGGGCGTCGATGTCGGCATCCCGCAACCCGCCTGACTGACCCGTATTGGAGAGCCCCCACAGCTGACTGAACGAGGGGTCGTTGGGAACGGCCGTGCTCGTGATCACGTAGTCGGGCTCGATCGTCTCCACGCCCTCCGTGACGGCGGCCCAGGTTGCCACGTCAGCCGGCGCCGCACCGGGCGTCGTCAGCGAGAAGAAGCCCTCGCCGAGCGAGACGGCCCGCCAGTCGGCGGCCCAGGCGAGGCTCGTGGCCGACGGTTCGGTGGCCCGCACGATCCAGGCGTCGGCGACGGCCTCCACGAGCCGGCCGTCCCACTGGAACTGCCGCGAGCCGACAGCCCCCACGTCCGCAGCCAGCAGGGTCCGGGATTCGAGCCGCTCCGGCCCGGTCGCTATCCGCTGCTGCTTGGTCCGGCGTTTCATGGCGTCGCTCCTACGGTCGCCCCGTGACCAAAGAACTATACTTGGTGGTCAAGTCCGACTCCACGAGTCTTCTTGCCGCTTCCGCCGACTCGGTCCATCATCGACCGGCAGCGGCCGCCGGCTTCTCGATTCGGTACAGGGCCGCTTCAGTCCGCACGTAGATCGCCCGGTCCACCGCCGCCGGCGAGGCCATGATGCTCCCGTCGAGGGGGTTGGTCGCCTCGAGCACGAACTGGCGGCCTGGCCGAAAGACGAAGGTCTCCCCTGTGCGATTCCCGACATAGATCCGCCCATCGGCGAATAGCGGCGACGACGAGAAGTTGCCCCCCAGCCGCTCCGTCCAGTGGGTGGCGCCCGTGCGGGCGTCGAGGCAGCTGGCGATCCCCTTCTCGCTCACCATGTAGACCTCGTCGCCGACGGCCAGCGGCGACGGCATCGACGGCGCCCTCTTCTTTTCCCGCCACACGATCTCCGGAGCCACCGTGCCGTCACCCAGCCGTGGGGCCAAGAGCTCCGGCTGCATGAAGCTCGTGCTCATGAAGAGCAGTCCGTGGGCAGCCACGGGCCGGGGCACGATCGAGAAGCCGAGCACGCCGTACGACCGCTTCCACAGCTCGCGGCCCGTGGACGGGTCATAGCCGTAGATCCAGTCGGCGGCCGGCGAGAGGAGCACGTCCCGGCCGCCGAGCGCCGCCACGAGCGGCGTGCCATACGCCTTCTTGAAATCAGGATTCTCGTGGAGCGTGCCGGACCGCGGCGTCTTCCAGACCTGCTTCCCCGTTCGCACGTCGAGCGCCACGATCGATTGCGTGTCGCTCCCGTCGCAATGGAAGACGAGCCGATCGCGCCACACGATCGGGCTGCTGCCCGGACCGTTCTCGTGGTTGAGCCGATGAGCGCGGTTCGTCCAGACGACGGCAGCCGTAGCGGCATCGATACAGGCCGTGCCGTAGTCGCCGAAGTGACAGAAGACACGACCATCGGCCAGCACCGGCGACGGCGAGGCATGCGAGTTGAGACTGTGGATCGGCTGGGGATCGTCGACCGTGAACAGCGTCACGTCGTGCAGCAGCTTCCCCGTCGCCCGCTCGACACACAGGGCGTGGAAGCTCACGGGCCCCGACACGTTCATCGGGAGCTTGGCCGCAAGCTTCGCCGTCCGCCGTGCCCGCTCCTCTGGCGAAAGCTCCGTGGCGACGGCCGCTGTCAGCCAGATCCGCGTCTCGTCCATCACCGGCGACGACCAGCCGCGTCCCGGCAGCAGCGTCTTCCAGGCGATGTTCTCGGTCTCGCTCCACCGCACTGGAAGGTCGTGCGCCTCGGGCGCATGCCCCTGGCCATCGGGCCCACGCCACTGCGGCCAAGTCGCGGCCTGGGCCGGACAGCACAAGACTGTGATCACGATGATGGACATCGGCCGCAGAGTGAGACCGTGGATCATGCGTGCACTTTCGCGGGTCAACCTATTGTGGTGTGGGTTCGGGGCTGCCCACGCCCCGTCGCCGGACGCTCGCTACGGCATCCATGCCTTCGCTCGCTCGATGCTGACTGCGCTTCGGCATCCTGCCTGCGCTGGTCAGCATACGCCGGCTCCTGGGGCATGGGCAGCCCCTCACGCGTCCATCGAAGGGCTGCTGAAAGCAGGGGGCAGTGCGAGGGACTCGCCGCATCCGGATCGGGTTGTAGCCTGACGTACACTGACGATCGCGACGAGTCATGCCACCCATTTGCAAATGACATTCATGCGGTTCCACTTTGCCGCCCTTCTGCTGCTCACCCTGACTGTCGGTTGTGGCGCTAACGCAGGCCGGCCGGCGGCGCGGGTCGTGACCGTGGCGGCGGCCTCTGATCTGCGGCATGCGCTGGTGGCGATCATCCATGCGTTTCACCAGCTCCATCCCGAGATCGACGTCCAGCCCACGTTCGCGGCGTCGGGCACGCTTCATGCTCAGATCGCGAATGGCGCACCGTTCGACCTCTTCCTGGCGGCCGATATCACCTACGCCGAGAGCGTCGCCGAGGATGGGCTTGCCGCCCGCGACGACGTGTTTCGCTACGGCACCGGGCGGCTCGTCGTCTGGGTGCCGCAGGCGTGCTCGGTCGATCTCGATGCGGCCGGCGTGCAGGCGCTGCTCGATCCGGCGATCCGGCGGATCGCGATCGCCAACCCACGACACGCGCCCTATGGCCGCGCAGCCGAGGCAGTGCTCGAGCACTATGGCCTGCGCGATCGCGTGCAGCCGAAGCTCGTGCTCGGGGAGAACGTCGCCGAGGCGGCGCAGTTCGTGGCGTCGGGTGCAGCCGATGCGGCGGTGATCGCGCGGGCGATCGCCCAGTCGCCGGCGATGAAGCCGCACGGTCGGGCCTGGCTCGTGCCGGCCGACGCGCATCCGCCGCTGGTACACGGCGGCGTCGTGCTCGCCGCAGCCCGCGATCCTGCGGCGGCGCGGCTCGTCGCGGATTTCGTGCGCGGCCCAGAGGGGCGGGCGATCCTGCGCGACCACGGCTTCGAAGGGGAGTCCGACTGACCATATGGATGCTGCAGCCGTCCGCCTCACGTGCATGCTCGCCGCGGCCACCACGGCCGTGCTCGCCCTCGTGGGCCTGCCGCTGGCCCACTGGCTGGCGATGTCGCGGTGGCGGGGACGGTTTCTCGTCGAATCGCTCGTCGCACTGCCGCTCGTGCTCCCCCCCACGGTGCTCGGCTTCTTCATCCTCGTGGGACTCGGGCCACAGAGCCCGGTCGGTCGCTTCTACGAGCAGGCGACCGGCGGAACGTTGCCGTTCTCGTTCGCCGGCATCCTCGTGGCATCGGTCATCTCCAACCTGCCAATCGCCGTGCGGCCCTACACGGCCGCCTTCACCAGCATGGACCGGCGGCTTGTCGAGGCCTCGTGGTGCCTCGGTGAATCGCGGTGGCGAACCTGGTGGCGGGTGACGCTGCCCGCCTGCTGGCCGGGGATTCTCGCCGGGCTCGTGCTCACATTTGCCCACGCCGTGGGGGAGTTCGGCGTCGTGCTCATGGTCGGAGGCTCGATTCCGGGCGTCACGCGGACGCTCGCCCTCACCATCTACGACGACGTGCAGGCGCTCGACTATGCGGCCGCGGCTCGCACGTCGGGCTGGCTCGTCGCCTTCGCCCTGGCCGCGATGGCCGTGGTGCACCTGCTCGAACAGCGGCGGAGGTCACAGTGAGCGGCATGCTCGAGGCCGACTTCACGAAGCGGTTTCCGCGGGGACCGCTCATCCGCGGCAGCCTGCGGTGCCCGATGGACCGGTTTCACGTGACGGCGGTGCTCGGCCCGTCCGGCGCGGGCAAGACGACGGTGCTGCGGTGCCTCGCGGGACTCGAGCGGCCTGACTCGGGCCGGGTCGTCTGCGCCGACGAGACCTGGTGCGACGTCACCACCCGTAGCTTTCTCGCGCCGCAGCACCGCTGCGTCGGATTCATGTTTCAGGAGCCGTCGCTTTTTCCCCACCTGTCGGTCGCCGACAACGTGGGCTATGGGTTGCGGCGGCTCGCGCCGGCCGAGCGACGCCGGGTGGTCATGGATCTGCTCGCGCGACTCGGCCTCGCCCCGCTCGCCGACCGGCGCCCGCACACGCTCTCCGGAGGTGAACAGCGTCGCGTGGCGCTTGCGCGGTCGCTGGCCCCCCGGCCGCGACTCTTGCTCCTCGACGAGCCGCTCTCCTCGCTCGATGCCGATCTCCGCAGCGACGTGCGGCGTCAGCTTCGCGACTGGCTGGCAGCCTGCGACATTCCCGTGGTGCTCGTGACGCACGACCGTGCCGACGCCGATGCGCTGGCCGACATGGTCGTCACGCTGCCGTGACGCCTGCGGCCGCGCACCGACGTCACGTCATCAGTCGCGGGCGACGAGGTCGAGCAGCGTGTCTCGGACGTCCGTCAACGGGAGTGAATCGCGGCGGGCCGAGCCGTCGGTGCACAGGAACACCGGCCCGTCGGCTGCCCGGTCGGGCAGCCGGCCATGGGAGCCGCGCACGATCGACGGATCCGTGCCGATCACGTTCATGAGATAGCGGAACCCGAGCATCTTCTTGGCGAGCGTCCAGGCGATGCGGAGCTTCGGGAACGCGAGGCTGGGATCGACGAACAGCTCGACGGGGTCGTAGCCGGGCTTGCGGTGGATGTCCACCGTGCGGGCGAAGTCGGGCATCTTGGCGTCGTCGAGCCAGTAGTAGTAGGTGAACCAGCGGTCGGCCGCGGCGACGGCGACGAGGTCACCCGACCGCGGATGGTCGAGGCCATGGGCCGCCTGTGCCTCGCGATCGAGCACCTCGGCGATGCCGGGGGTCGCCTCCAGCAATGCCCGCACCTCCGCGATCCGCTCGGGCTGCTTCACATAGACATGGGCCAGCTGATGATCGGCCACGGCGAAGGCCTCGCTCGCGCCGGCATCGAGCAGTTCCCAGCCGAGATCGACCTCCTGCACCCGCAGGAGCCCGGCCCGCCGCAGCACACGGTTGATGTCGACGCCGGCGGAAACGGGCGTGATGCCGTATTCGCTGACGACGGCCACGGTGCGGCCCGAGTCAGCCGCCCATTCGGCCAACGCACCCGCCACCGCGTCGATCTCGCCGCAGGCCCGCACGGCCTCCGGTGAATCAGGCCCGAACCGCTGCAGGTCGTAGTCGAGGTGCGGCAGGTAGCAGAGCGTGACGGTCGGACGGTGGGTCTCCATCACGCGGCGGGTGGCGGCGGCGATCCACCGCGACGAGCGAATGCCGGCGGTGGGTCCCCAGAAGTTGAAGAGCGGAAACCGCCCCAGCTGCCCCTGAAGCTCCCCCTTGAGCGCCGGCGGATCGGTGTAGAGGCTCGGGATCTTGCGGCCGTCGGCGGGATAGATCGGCCGCGGCGTGACCGCCTGATCGACGGCCGCGTGCATGTTGTACCACCAGAACATCTTGGCCACGGTGAAGCCGGAGCCGAACCGCCGCCGGCCGACGTGCCGGAGCTTCTCCTGCTCACAGCCGACGAGCGCGTTGGACTGCCGCCACAGCATCACCTCCGCGAGATCGCGGAAGTACCAGCCGTTGCCGACGATGCCGTGGTCGCGAGGCAGGCGACCGGTGAGCATCGTCGCCTGGGCCGAGCAGGTGACCGCGGGGAGCACGGTGCCGAGCGTCGCCTGAAACCCCGTCCGCCCCAGCGCTGCGAGGCGAGGCGCATGGGACAAGAGACCGGGCGTGAGGCCGACGACATTCAGGACGAGCAGGGGCTTCATGCCCTGCATGGTACCCTGCCGAAGGACCAACGCGTTTGGACGTCGCCAGCCTCTCGCAAGACGTGGGGCCTGCTGTGCCAGGTGGTCAGATCAAGATGATGATGGCCTGACAGTTCAGTAGTCTTCCGAGATTTGCGCAGAGTGCCAGAGTTCATCGAACATGGCTCGGACAAACGGATTGAGTTGACCCGAGTAATTCCGAGGCAGAGAGTTTACGCGGATCAACTGGATTGCATCCGCCAGGTCCTGAAGTCGATGGGCGGCCGTCATTCCACTGGCGATCTTCAATTCAAGCAATGACACAAGATTGACGTAGGGAATGCTCTCGTCATGAACTTCCCGCACTGCTTCCGGGGCTGGAAACGACACTGGCTTGGGTCTGCCATCGCCGGGGTAATCACCCACGATCAGCACGTCGACTTTGACTCCGTTCAGCGTGTCTCGGAAACCCTTTGATCCTTCGAAAAGATCCAGCCATCCTCGCCCAATCCAGCGGTCCTTGAACCGAACAAGGTCCTCTCGTCGCACGAGGATATCCACGTCGGCGGTCGTCCTTCGGTGGCCATGAGCATTCGCGGCCATCGCTCCGGCAATCGCGAAAGGAATTCCGAGGTCTCCTAACGTCTGGGCAAGCCGTCGCATCGTGTCGTGGACCGGTGACCGTTCCGTCATGAAGTCGTCCACTCGTTTGGCGATTTCAAGCATCGTGTCCATGACCCAATTGTAGCTCCGGTCGCGCCACCCCGGGAGCCATACCTCGCTGACCGGCGACTCCGTTTGCCGGGCGGCGTGCGACAGCTGACATCGCAGTGAGATGAGCGGGTTACGCCCTCGTTGTGTCACCGTCCCGCTCGAGCGCGGCCCCCTTTTCCACAAGCCACTCGACGATCTGCTGCGGCCGGGAAACCTCTCGGCCAGGCATGTGGGCCATCCACTCAAACGGAGAGGGCGGGATTCGAACCCGCGGTCCAGCTTTTGACCGGACACGTCTTTAGCAAAGACGCGCATTCGACCGCTCTGCCACCTCTCCTCGTTTTTCCCAGAATCAACATGGACTCGGGAAAGACTCGATCGCTCTATTCTGGACGCGCATATCCCGTCCCGCAAGGAGCCTACGCCCGTGATGCGACCAGTGGCACGAATCCTGCTCGCGGCCTTCCGTGACGCCAGTTTTTTCGCCAGTTTCGCCGCCGTGGCGTCGCTCCCCGCCGCGGCGGCCGAGCTGATGTCGGCCGCCCACGCGAGCATTCGCGCCGCGGAGGCCGGGCAGCATGTCATGACCCTCGCCGACGACGCCTTCGAGGGCCGCGAGGGGGGCAGCCGTGGGGGTCGCGCCGCGGGCGCCTACATCGTCGAACAACTGCAGAAACTGGGGCTGGAGCCGGCCGGCGACGACGGCAGTTTCTTCCAGTCATTCGGCGGCATGCGAAACATCCTGGGACTGCTGCGGGGCCGCGATCCTGCGGTCGCCCAGGAACTGATCGTCGTCGGCGCCCACTACGATCACGTGGGCTACGGCAACGCCGCCACCAGCTACGGCCCCTTCGGCTACGTGCACAACGGTGCCGACGACAACGCCTCGGGAGTGGCGGGGCTTCTGGAGGTGGCGGCGGCGCTCGAGCACCTGCCACAACGGCCGCGGCGGCCGATCCTCGTCGCGTTCTGGGACGGCGAGGAGAAGGGCCTGCTGGGCTCGTATCACTTTCTCCGCGTGCAGCCCGCGGCGCTCACCGGCTTGAAGACCGTCTTCTCGCTCAACCTCGACATGATCGGCCGGCTTCGCGGCCGCCGACTCGAGGTCTACGGGGCCCGCACCTCACCGGGGCTCCGGGCCGCGATCGTGCAGGCCAACGCCGATCCCGCAGTCCGCGCGGGCCTGGAACTCGCATTCGACTGGGACATCACCGACGACTCCGATCACTACCCGTTCATCGCGGCCGGCATCCCCACGGTGATGTTCCACACCGGGCTGCACGATCAATACCACCGGCCGAGCGACGACGTGCACCTCGTGAACATGGACGGCATCGAGCCCGTGGCCCGGCTCACGCTCGGGTTCGTGGCGATGCTTGCCGACGAATCGGGGCCGCCGCGGCCATTTCGCCGGCAATGCCGGGCGGAATCAAATGCCATGAAACGTGCCCTCGAGGCGATCGCTCCGGAACCAGTGGCTGCCGAGCGGGGACGCTGGGGCATCGGCAGCCGGCCCGATCCAGGCGAACCGACGGCGCCCGTGATCGTGCGGGTGTCTCCCGGCTCACCGGCAGCGGCGGGAGGTCTGCAACCTGGGGATCGGCTGATCGCGATCGACGGGGGAGCGATCACGTCCCAGGACGACATGCTGGCCCGCCTGCGGGCCGCAGGCACGACAACGACCATCGACGTCGATCGGCGGGGGGCGATCCTGCAGGTGACGCTGCGAAGCGAACCATCACGCCAGTGACGGAACAGATGACGGAACACATTAGGGAAACCATGTCCGGACGGATGGAAGACACGACGATTCAGTCGTCGTCTTCTTCATCCTCGTCCTCGTCCTCGTCCTCCCAGTCTTCATCGTCGTCTTCCCAGTCCTCTTCGTCTTCTTCCTCTTCGTCGTCTGACTCCTCGTCTTCGTCCTCGTCCTCGTCCTCGTCGTCGTCGTCGACCTCTTCCCACTCGTCATCTTCGTCTTCTTCTTCGTCGTCGTCGTCCTCGTCGGACTCCTCATCGTCGTCGAACTCTTCGTCGTCTTCGTCGTCTTCGAACTCTTCCTCTTCCTCTTCCTCGTCTTCGTCGTCACGAGCGACGACGTCGAAAGGCGATCGCTCTGCCACGGCCTGGCCGGCGAAAAGATCCTCCGCGGTGAGCAACTCGGGTAGTTCGCTCCACGAGAACACGTCGGCGTTCAGACCATCCCGATGCGCTCGGCCACTGGCAACGATCGTCACGGCAAAAACCTCCTGGAGTCTGACTTGGCGGGCGGGCACTGCCGCCAATTCTGTACCCGATCGGGGGAACATCGTCCAATTCACCCCCCGGCAAAAAACTTTTTGGGCTGAATCACCCGCCGGTTTTGCCGGAGCGTCGGCCGACAGTGTGGCGCGTGATCAGCCGGTGTGCAAGCCTCCGGCCCTCCAAAAACGCCTGTCCGCCACCAGCGATCCTGGGTCGGGAAACCGGCTTCAGGCCGGCGGCTCCCGCAGCGGCTCGATCGGCGGCAGATCCTCGATGCGCGGCAGACCGAAGACCGCCAGAAACCGCCGCGTGGTGACGTAGACATTCGGTCGGCCCAGTTCCTCGGCCCGACCACCGATCGCCACGAGGTCGCGTTCCAGCAACTGGCGGAGCAGTTCCTCGCTGCCGGCCCCGCGGATGGCCTCGATTTCGGCCCTGGTCACGGGCTGGCGATAGGCGACGATGGCGAGCGTTTCCAACGCGGCCGTGGAGAGCCGCCCCCCGACCGGCTGTTCGAGCAGCCGCTTGACCCACGGCCCGAATGCCCCGCCGGTCAGGAGCTGAAAACCTCCGGCGATCGACTCCACGCGGACGGCCGAACCCGCCGCCTCCTGCAGCTGCCGCAGCTCCCGAATCACGGCCCGGGCTCGGGTGCCGTCGTCGAGTCGGGCGAGTTTTGCCAGCCGCCGGGTCGTGAGCGGCTCGCGGGCGAGAAACAACGCCGCTTCGAGACGGGCCACCTCGTCGCTGCGCGGATGCTGACCGGCGTCGACATCCGTCCGCACCCCAACCACCGCGGCGGTGAACGCACGCAGGAAGCGCCGCCGTCGGGCCACGGCAGCCGCCTGGCTCGGCAGCCGCGCCACCACAGGCCCATGCAGGCCGACACGGCCGCCCATCACCAGCCCGAATCCGGCACGACGTGGCATGCGGTGTACGCTCCTCGGGTGAACCGCCGCTCGCGACGACCGGTCAGTCGGCCACAGGCCGCCGGCCATGCCACGCCACGATCTCTTCCAGGAGTCGCCGCTCCGCCGCGAGCGAGTCGTGGCCCGTCGCCTGAAACAGTCGCTGCAACTGACCATTGGCGTCCAACGCGACACGGCAGCTCGCCACATGCCCCGCCGCGGCACCGGAAAGCTGTCTGCATTCGACCTCCGTCGCCCCCAGCTCGCGAAGTCGTTCGCGGACGATCGACCGATCGGCTTCCGTGATCGAGTGCGGAGCCGTCGTCGCGGGAGCGGGCTCCACGAGCGGCTCGAGCCGGGCGATGCGGCCTCCCCGCTCCGGGCCCGTGGCCTCCCGCCACGACGCCACCCATCCCATCATGGGCGTGATCAGGAACCTCGTGACCGAGGCCGACATGCCGGAAGGCAGCTGGTGCGAGAACATCGCCAGCGCCGGCACGATCACCATCAACGCGACGAGCAGGGTGGAGCGGAGCTTCATGGGGCGAGGGAGGGTAGCGGTCCGCCGCAGCCTTCGCAACGCGAATGCGGGGCGTCAGCCGGCCGGTTCCACGACCACGCGGCGGGGTTGGCCCGACTCGGCCGGCGTCGCCGGGTCGAAGTGCGGCACACCCGGAGCGTACTCGATCGTGGTCGCCGCCCGGGCGCGGGCGAGACGCTCACGCAGCACCTCGGCAGCCACCATCGACTCGATCTGTGGCCGCACCGCTTCGAGCCCGAGCCGGCCGGGCTCCGCATCGCTCACCATGACGAGATGAACGCCGGAGGGCGTCACGAACGGCTGCGACACGTCCCCCTTGGCGAGGGCGAACGCGACGCGACTGAACGCATCCACGCACGGCGCCTTTCGCGAGATCCAGCCCAGATCGCCCCCGCGCATGCGACTCGGGCCGGCCGAGTGCCGACGGGCGGCCTCGGCGAACGACAGTTCGCCGCGCACGATCGCACCTCGGATCGCCACGGCGCGTTGCAGGCATTCCTCCACTGCCTTGTCACCGCGGGCGACGTCGGGCCGGAGCACGACGTGGCTCACCCGCAGCCGCGTGCCGTCGACCTCGCGGCGGTGCTTCTGAAAGGCGGCATTGACCGCATCGGCGTTGAGCCGCGGCCTGACCAGCTTGTCGATGGCGATCTCCAACGCGATCTGCTCCCGCAGAAACGCCTCGTCACGACCGGTCTTGGCCAGGAATGCCGACCACTCCACCCCTCGGGCCGTCATCTGGGCGCGCAGCGCGGCGAGCGCCGCATCGATCTCCACAGCCCCGATGGTGATGCCCTCGCGGTCGATCTCCGCACGCAAGAGACGTTGGTCGACCAACTGCTCGATGGCCGCAGCCTGTGCCTGCGCCGAACGGCTCACGGCCGAGGCATCGGGGCCGCCATTGCCCGCCCGCTGCAGGACCATGTCGAGGTCGGCCTGCAGGATCGGGATCATGCCCACGGTGGCCACGACCGCCGACGGACCGGTGTCGGCCGGCGGCTCGGCGGCTCGCCCGCCGCCCGCGAGGGCGAGCCCGGCGACGCATCCCACGACCAGCCCGACGCTCGCTCTCCGCCCGGGATTCACCATCGACTCGTCCTTTCGTTCCCCAAGGGGCCGGCGCCGGTCAGGTAGACTACGCGAATCGAGAGGCGATCAAAAGCCCGGACCGGCTCCATGTCGAACATCGCGATCAGTCTCTGCGGCGAGGGACGGGGGCATGCCACCCGCATCTGCACGCTCGTGGAGCGGCTCGGACCCGGCCACGACATCCTGATCTACACGTCCGCCGACGCCTTGGATTTCCTGCGTAGCCGGCTCGGTGGGCGAGCGGGCATCCGGCTCGAGCCGATCCCCGGCATCGTGTTTCAGTACGTCGGCGGCCGGCTCGATCTCGTTCGGTCGATTGCCGCCGGCCTCGATTACCAGGCACGCCTGATCGGCCCGCTCGTCGAGCGGATGCTCCACGACTTCGACCGGTTTCAGCCGGACCTCGCCATCACCGACTTCGAGCCGGCCCTGCCTCGGGCCGCGAGCCGCGCGGGCGTGCCGCTGATGAGCGTCGATCACCAGCACTTTCTCCTGGCCTACGACCTCGACACCCTGCCCTGGACGCTCCAGTGGAACGCCTGGTTCATGAGCCACGCCGTCTGGCTCTACGTGCTGGAGGCAGCCGACACGGTCGTTTCGGCGTTCTTCCGCCCACCGTTGCGCCGCGGTTGGGAACACGTCGTGCAGGTCGGACCGCTCCTGCGCCGCGAGATCGTCGAGGCCACGCCCCGTGACGGCGGCTTCGTGTTGAGCTATCTGCGCCGACACTCCCCCTTCACCGCCATCGACGCACTGGCCGCCTGCGGACTGCCGGTGAAGGTCTACGGCCTCGGGGCCCGGGATCCGGTGGGATGCGTGTCGTTTCACGACGTGGACGACGCGGCCTTCGTGAACGATCTCGCGGCCTGCCGCTGCGTGGTGGCCGCGGCCGGCAACCAGCTCATCGGAGAGGCTCTCCATCTCGGCAAGCCCCTGCTCGTCCTGCCCGAGCGGGCTCACGCCGAGCAACTCATGAACGCCCACTTCCTCGAGGCGATGGGCTGCGGCGGCTTCACGCTCCTGGAGGAGGTGGATCGCGGTCGCGTGGCGGAGTTCGTCGGTGGCCTCGACCGCTTTGCAGCGGCCCTGGCCGGGGTCACCGGCCGCATGGACGGCACTCCCGACGTGCTCCGCGTGATCGAGCGACGGCTCGAGGCTGGCACGTGAAGCCCCGTGGGGGCGTGGTTGCCCTACCTGGCTGCCAGATGCCGCACGATCTGCGGGATCATCGCCCGCAGGGCGCGGGCGCGGTGGCTGACGACGGCCTTCACCGCACCGGAGAGTTCACCGAACGTGCGGTGGTATTCGGGCACGATGAACAACGGGTCGTAACCGAATCCGCCTCCGCCGCGGCGGTCGCTCGCGATCTCGCCCCGGCAGACGCCGGCGGCCACCGCCATGATCCGGCCCGTGGGATCGGCGAGCGCCGCGTGGCAGGCGTAGTGGGCGGCGCGATCGCGGCCCGTGGCCCCCGCCAGTCGCTCGAGCAGTAGACTGTTGTTGCGCTCGTCGGTCGTCTCGCGAGCCCCTGCCGGCGCCGGCCCGGAAAACCGGGCCGAGTGCACGCCGGGCGCTCCGCCGAGCGCCGGCACCACGAGCCCGCTGTCTTCCGCAAGCACCCACGCGGTGAGTGCCTGAGCCTGCTGCGTCGCCTTGAGCGCCGCATTCTCGGCGAACGTGGCCCCGGTTTCATCGACTTCGACCCCACCGGGCATCTCGCGGAGGGAGCGGCAGGGGATGCCGAAGGGGGCGAGCAATTCACCGAGCTCGCGCAGCTTGCCCGCGTTCGTCGTACCGAGCACGAGCAGAACCGCAGAATCGGTCATCCCGATCGTTGGAACGGCGGCTCGGGGGCGGTCAACGACTGCGGCCGGCGGCGGGGCGGGGCACGTCGATCGGCTTGGGCTGGACGTCGAGCATGATGCCGTCGAACGACCGCGGCATCACCTGGCCGCTGGCCAGCGCTGCCGGATCGGGTCCCAACCCGGCCATGATGCGGGCGATCTCCGGGTGCACCGCCGACCGTCCGCCCCCCTGCGGCAGGCTCACCTGATCCATGCTGCCGACACAGACGATGCTCGAATCGCGGTCGTGAAACTCCCAGGCCTGCCAGCCCTGCCGCCGCAGCGCCTCGGTGAGCCGATGGGCCTTGTCGGCCGCCTCCACGAGCCGGCTCTCTCCCTCGATGCCCCGCACCTGGGGATCACTCCAGCCGCTGCCCTTGAGGATCGCCACGAAGGCATCGACGCCGCCGCGCGGCTGCGCGGGGGTCGCCGCACTGCCCGGCTGGTCGAACGTGCCGGCACCCGTGAACGTGGCCACCCGCACGGTGTACCGCCCCGGGCAGTCGAGCAGGCTGTGGGTGACGTCGGCGTTCATCTCCTGCACGAACTGGTCGACCTGCTGCCGCGCGAAGAAGTCGTCGGGCAGCAGTGGGTTTGGAATCAGCATGGCCGCATGCAGCGGCGGTTTCGCGGCCGGGGCCGCGTGCTCCCGATTGAGCTGCATGAAGTCGTTCACGAGCCCGCTCTTGGGCGGCCGGCCGCCGAGCGACTCCGGATGGAGCGCCTTGATCTTCTGGAGGGCTTTCTGGCCGCGGGGGTCCTCACACGAGGCGAAGTCGCCGACGAGCACCGCCACCTCGATCACCTGCGTGGCGTTCGCATAGCGCATCGTCTTGGGAGTGCCGTCGGGATTGAGGCCCACGCCCCGCTGACGACCGGTGTAGTCGAAGGCCTTTTCGTGGGTGTAGGCGGCGAGCTTGTGCCGTCCGCGCAACTCCTGCGCGAGCTTTCGTGCATCCTCGCGGGCCGTCTCGCCCCGAAACGTGGTGGCCAGCACGAGCCATGGGCCGTCCTTCTCCGCGAGCGGATGCATCGCGTCGGCATCGACGGCTTCGCTCGAGAACCACGACGCCGGCAGCCAGCCGCTCTGGGCGACCGCCCGGGGAAGCGGCAGGCAGGCCATGGCCAACGCGACGGCGAGCCGGAGGGCGAGATGTGGGCTGATGATGAACCGGGAGGCGAGACGCACGGGCCGGACTCCTCTGGCTGACGCATCGAATGGACTGCGGCCGCACCGCAGGCGGACGGGGCGGGACGGTAGCAACCTGGCCGCGGGCATGCCAGACTGATAGACGCCCTGGGCAGACTGGGAAATCCGGCGAGAAACATGCGAATGCAGGCACGAGCACCCCGTCGGCCCCGCCTGCTCGGACTGGCCGGGGCGGCGATCGCCGCCCTGTGGTGCGGACTCCTGATCGGGCCGCCGGTGGCCTTCGTACGGTGGCGGGAGGGGAGGCTGGCCGAACTGACTGCCCCCGCGGTCCAGGCCGACTGGGACGGCTTCCGCGCCGCCATGCAACGCGAGTCGGGCCGCACGGGCCCGGTGCAGCGGAAGGTGCCCAAGAGCGCGGAGCCCCCGGAACTCGTCTGGCTGCGCGACTATCCGGCGCTCGCAGTGACCGCCTGGGTGGCCTTCGTGGGCATCCTGGGCGGATTCGTCGGCCTGCTTGCGCTCGGCATGCTTCGCGAAGCCGCGGCCCGATCAGCGGCCGAGAATCAGCCGCGCCGTGAGGGCGACGACGAAGAACAGCACCAGCGTGATGCCGAGCACACCGAGCAACGAAGACACTGAATCACCTCGCTCACAGGACGAACAGCCAACACGTGCGATCCTAGCCAGCGGAGTCCTTGCGTCAAAGGCCGATACAAGTGTCCTGAAACACACGAAGGACTGGAGGGGTTGCCCACGCCCCAGGAGCCGGACGCTCGCTACGAACATCCTGTTCTTCGCTCGCTCGGATGCCGCCCTCGCTCCGCCATGCTGGCTGCGCTCGGCGGCATACGCCGGCTCCTGGGGCGTGGGCACCCCCTCCAGTCCTTCGTGTGTTTCAGGA
>JBJTIE010000263.1:0-5337 GCA_046094845.1 Planctomycetaceae bacterium
GGCGTTGAGCCGGCCTCCCGTGGCGACCTTCCCGGCCAGGGCTGGCACGTGATCGACGGAATCGAGGATCGCCGAGCGAATCTGGGCAACCGTCGCATTGGGCCGCACGGACGCCAGCAGAGCCGCCGTGCCGGTCACAAAGGGCGCTGCCATCGACGTGCCGGAGATGGCGCCGTACCCGCCGCCGGGCAGCGTCGAGAGGATCCCTGCTCCCGGCGCTGCGAGATCGATGCTCGTGGCCCCGTAGTTCGAGAAGCCAAGCAGGTTGTCGGCGGTGTCAGAGCCGGCCACGGAGATGATGTTGTCGAAGGCGTAGCTGCTCGGATACCGCGGCACCGCGTCGTTGTCGCCGCCGTTGTTGCCGGCCGCCACGACGACCGTGATGCCGGCGTTCGCCTGCGCCTGGAGGGCCGTCTGGAGTGACAGCGACGTGCTCGTTCCGCCTCCCCAGCTGATGTTCGTGGCCACGATCGGCACACCGGCTAGCTTGAGCCGCGTGACGTAGTTGAGCGCCGAGACCGCGGCGCCGGTGTAGCCGGAGCCGGAGTTGTTTTGAAACCGCAGGGGCAGGATCGACACCTGCTGGCTCACGCCACTCACACCGATGCCGTTGTTGCCCACGGCTCCGATGATCCCGGCCACGTGCGTGCCGTGCCAGAAGCCGTCCTGCGGCGTGTTGTCGTTGTCGACGAAGTCCCAGCCGTGCACGTCGTCGATGTAGCCGTTGCCGTCGTCGTCGCGGCCGTTACCGGCCACCTCGCGGGGATTCGTCCAGATGTTGGCCGCGAGGTCGGGGTGCGAGAAATCGATTCCCGAATCGATGATGGCAACCACGACGTTTCGCGAGCCGGTCGTGACCTGCCAGGCCTCGAAGGCGTCGATGTCGGCATCGGAAGTGCCCCCCGCCTGGCCGACGTTGTTCAACGCCCACTGGGCAGAGAGACTCGGATCGACCGTGAGCGCGATCCGTGATTCCAGCGATTCAAAGCCGGCGTATGCCTGCCGGCGGCGTGCCTGGTCCATGGCCGAGAGCGTTCCTGCTGAAGTGCGTCCGCGTGCGTGCGGACGATCCGGAGAGGGCTTCGTGCCCCCGCGAACGCATGCTTTTGGCGGTCGCCCGCAGAGTCAACCCAGTCGTCGCGACCGGGCCAATTCAGGCTCGGCCAAACCCCTCTAAGGTGGGTGTCCGATAGATACCCCGCCTGGGTGGGGGTCACCTGTGGGCGTTCGGGATATTCAGCACGGAATGGGGTGAGTCATGCGTGTGACGAGGGGGTGGATCGCGGTTTGGGCCCTGGCCTTGGGCGGCCTGGCCGGCGGGCAGAGGACACATGCGGTGGATGGGGGTTCGCCGCCTCCCGACATCGTCGTCGTCGATCCCTGTTTCGCCAACACCTGCTGTGACATTCCCTGCCGGCTGCTCGACCCGCTCGGCCAGGATCCGGTCTGGACGGGCCGCACCGAAGCGCTGCTTCTGTGGCGGAACGCGCCCAGCTCGGTGCCGTTCTACGACTTCGTCAATCCCGACACGTTCGAGCCGGCCGGCGTCGCCCTGGCGGCGTCGGACTTTCAGAGCGGGATGGCTGCTGGCCCGCGGTTCACGCTCTTCCGCCACACGGGCGACATGGGGGCGATCGAGTTCAACTACCTACGGGTCCAGTCGTTCACGGCGTCTCAAACGCTGCCCACGATTCCAGGGCGGTATGTCGATACGCAGCCGCACGGACTCTACTGCTGCGACACCGAGACGCTTCGCGACACGGCGGGGGGCGCGATGTCGAGCTCGCTCCAGAGCCTCGAAGTCAACCGCCGGTTTCCAACCGACGGCCGCCTCGGTTGGCTGATGGGCTTTCGCTGGGTGGAGTGGAACGATGGTATCGGCCTGCAATCGCTGACGACGCCCGATCCCGAACTCGGCGATCCCTACACCCGCAGCTATCGCACGCAGACCGCCAACGATCTCTACGGTATGCAGATCGGGGCCGACTCGATCCTCTACGGCCTCGGCCGCTCGTTCCGGATCGAGGGCATCAGCAAGGCTGGTGTCTTTTACAACGACGCCCGCCAGGCATCGCGGTTCTCCACGACCGACCCCAACATCGATCCCAGCGTGCTCGGCGTCGGCACGAGCACGGGCCGCGCTGCGTTTGTGGGCGAGCTGGGCGTGACGGGCGTCTACGACATCACCGAGCGGATCTCGTTGCGGGCCGGCTACACGATCTTTTGGCTCGGCGGGCTGGCCTTGGCGCCGAACCAGTTCGATCGGCAGATGCTCTGCCCAGACAATTCAATCATGGGCGCGACGGATACCGCCGGCAGCGTCGTCGTGCAGGGTATTTCACTCGGCCTCGAGGGCCGCTGGTGATCGTCGCCGGAATGCCCGGGCCGCGCAAGCCGCTCCGCCCCCCGCCAGGGCGAGGGCGAGCGTCGTCGGCTCGGGCACGGGCGGCTGTACGCTGTCGAACTCGACGGAGAGCATCCGTACGTTCCAGCCCTCGTTGTTGTTGCAGTTGCCACCGAGGTTGGCGTTCGTGAGCCGCAGTTGCATCGACGTGATGCCCTGTGGAGCCAGGCCGGTATTGATGTTGAGGAAAGCCTGGCTGGGAACGTAGAGCGACGACCAGCCGGTCGACTGGCCGACGAACGACGCGCCGCCCGGGGCTGTGTACGGGATGAATGGTGACGTCGTTGACGTCACGTACGTCGGTGCGACGAAGGCTGTCTGATCGACATAGAGCGGCGTGGTGCCGGTGGGATACAGCGGGTTCTTGAACGGCGATGGCCCGAACACCGAATCATCGACATTCAGATCCCCACCGCTCGTGAATGCGTCGAGCGGCAGGCCCACCCACGTGCCACTGTTGTTGATCTGATACTGCAACTGGCCGAGCGAGATCGGTCGCGGCCCGCCCGTGCCCGAGGGGGGCAGCAGAAAGTTGTGGGCCAGACTGATTCGGGCGTTCTGGGCTGGTAGGCCGTCCACGATGCCGCTGAATGTGCTGCTCGTCAGATGGGCCGCCTTCGCCGCCGTGATGCCGTCGGCGCCCGCTGCCAGAACGCCCCAGCGTTTGTCACCGGTGTTGTAGTACGTCCACCGGTTGCTCAACGGCACGGATCCTTGATACGTGCCGGACCATGTCACCCCCGGCACATTGCCATTCTGATTGACCTGGAAGTCGAACAGCACGTCGGCCTGCGCCGGTGACGGCAGCGCGAGTGCAACTGCCGCAACCGCCGCCGCCACGACGATGCCCATGACCGTCGAGCGGCCGAGGACCCGGCCCCGCGGCGTCCGCCGCAGCCGCGCGAGCACGACGAGTCCACCACCGATCCCGAGGAGCGCGAGCGTCCCCGGCTCGGGGACCACGCAGAACTTCACGCCATCGATCTGAACTTTGTTCACTTCCCAGTTGAGCGCGAGCGTGCCGCTCGTGGCCTGATCCGTGGCCATCACGAACCGGAACTCGATCTCGTCCCCCTGCTGCAGGCCGAAATCGCCGTAGAACAGCGTGAATTCGCTCGTCTCGTGTTTCCCGGACGCGAAGTCCACCGTCGTGCCGGCCCATGCCTGCACGGCCGTCGTTCCTGAACTGTCGATCAACGGACTGAACAGCGGCGGACCGTAGCTGGGCACGTAGTTGTCGGGAACGGTGCCGCTGTTCGTGTTCACGAAGGACTGCGACGGGATGCCCCGCCAGTTGCCCCAGTCGTTCGTGCCGGAGGCAATCCGAAACTGAATCTGCCCAGCCTGGTTCGCAGTCGTTCCCGACAGCGGAAAGTCGTAGCGGTGGGAGATCACCACATTGACCCAGTCCTTGTTGTTGTCGAGCACCATGCACGGGCTATGGAGAACGGCACCGGAGTTGGCCGAGTTGGTTCCGGTGAAGGCCTGCCAGCCACCCCCCGTGCTGCTCTGCAGAAGGTTCCACCCCCATTCCGGTGCGGTGCCGAGGGTCTCCGGATACCAGCCTTCTTCGCCTCCGTTGGTGCTGTTGAAGTTGTACGTGATGATGTTGTCGGCGCGGATGCTCGGAGACATGCCGAACAAGGCGGCCAGGACGGTCACGACGACCATCAGGTCCGAGCGAGGGATTGCAGAACGCATCGGCAGGGTCTCCTGCGCGTCGATGAATGACGGCATCCGTTGCACCCAAGGGTGCGCCGACGTGCAGTTCGGCGCATGGAACCAGGCGTTCGCAGAGAACGACTCGCGTCGCTCGTCCACGTCGGCCTACGCTGCGCCGGGGCTTCGGAAAGAGCCGAAGGGCCCAGCAACTCGTCGTCCGAGTCGATCGCCGTGACGGCGCCCGCGAGCGGTCGGCTCACGGGCGTCGTCCCGGCACGACCAACCTTTTCGCGTGACGAGCCGTGCGGGCAAGCAGTGCGACGCACGTGCCGCATTCGCGAGGAAAAACCGCGTGTCGTCACAAACGGACACCCGCGGTGCATCCGTCGTCACGCGCCTCGTCGCGCCGTAGTCCGCATGCTCCGCATGTGGCCCACGGTACGAAGGCCACAGGCCCGAGCTAATTCCCTGCAGGTCCGCGAACCTTCGGATCAGTAGCCGGCTTCTCGGCCTTCTCACCTCCAACCGCACACGGAGTATGCGGACCACGGGTGGGCCTACGCCTGCGTCCCCTCACGCCGGCTCGGGCTCGATCGTGGCCGACATCGAGCCCGTGGAGCGGGCGAGCAGCCGGGCGGCACCGAAGGCGTGGATCTGGTCTCGCTTCAGCTCGGCGTGCTCCTTCGTGGTCGTGAGCACGATCGCCCGCCCCTGCTTGTCCACCTGCGTCGCCAGCACGACGCCCCGCTCGGCGGGATGGCCGAACAGCTTCCGCAGCATCGTCACGACGTAGTCGTAGGTGTGGTCGTCGTCGTTCCAGAGCACGACGTGGTATCGCGGTTGCTTCTTGGGGCGGGCATCCGGCCGCGGACGCGCGGCGGGCACGGCATCGGCCACGTCCGGGTCGGCGACGGTGGCACTGGCGGAAGCAGTCAACTCTCTGGCACACTCGCTGGTCCGGGGCCTCCCACACGCCCCGGATCGACCCGCATTCTACGGTGTCGGCCGCCCTCGGCCAGCATTCGTCGTCGCCGCCAACGGCCTGAGCCGAGGGTCGACGGCCGACGTGGCCCGGTTCGCCGAGCTCGACACGCTGCGGCGGCAGTTTCAGGCCGACATCGACCGGCTGAACCAGGAGGCCGGTCGGGTGAGCAAGTCGATCGGCAAGGCCACCGACGCCACCGAACGGGAGGCCCGTAAGGCCGAAGGCCGTCGGCTCCGCGAGGAGGTGGGGGCGATCGAAGACCGCCTCGGGAAGATCACCGCCGAAG